>JAJFLJ010000004.1 GCA_021772755.1 Candidatus Sumerlaeota bacterium | reverse complement strand
GGAGCGCAACAAGAGTGCGATGATGCCGATCGGCACCATCCCCTGTGACGCGCTGTTCTCCCCGATCCGCAAGGTCCGCTATGAAGTCACCGACGCCCGCGTCGGCCAGCGCACCGACTACGACCGTCTCGTCCTCGAAGTGACGACCAACGGCAGCGTCCATCCCGCGGAAGCGGTCAGCTTCGCCGCGAAGATTCTTCGCGACCACCTCGACCTCTTCATCCGCATGGAGGAGCGCGAGTCCGCCGCCGGCGACGCGCTTCCCGGAGCCGCCGCTTCCGGCGACGATTCCGCCGCGCCGATCCAGGCCGTCCTGGACAAGTCCATCGAGGAACTCGAGCTTTCCGTTCGCTCCTTCAACTGCCTCGAAGCCGCCGGGATCAAGACGATCCGCGACCTCGTCCAGAAGACCGAGAGCGAAATGCTCAAGTACCGCAACTTCGGCCGCAAGTCGCTCTCCGAGATCAAGGCCATCCTCAAGGGCTATGGCCTGAGCTTCAACATGAAGCTCGACGAGCGCGGACTTCCCGTGAACATGAACCCGGACGACCGCGACTGAGCGTTCGCCGCGAACTTTTGTCGAGAGGCTGACATCCAATGCGTCACTTGAACCACCGTGGTAAACTGAGCCGCCCCGAGGGCCACCGCAAGGCTCTGCTGCGCAATCTCGGCGCCGCTCTCATCGAGCACGAGCGCATCCGCACCACCGAGGCGAAAGCCAAGGTGCTGCGATCCTACATCGAGAAGCTGGTGACGCTGGGCCGCAAGGGCACCTCCCACCACCGCCGCCAGGCGTTCGCAACTCTCGGCAAGAAGAAGATCGTGCACAAGCTCTTCGAGGAAATCGGCCCCCGCTTCACCGAGCGCCCCGGCGGATACACCCGCATCATTCGCGACGGCCAGCGCGCCGGCGACGGTGCCTGGATGGCCTACATCGAGTTCGTCGACAAGGCCGCCTCCGCCGCACCGGCACCCGCCCCCGAAGCGACGGACGCCGAGTCCGCCTGACCGCAGTCGCAACTTCCGAGTTGGCAACGGCCTCCGTTCATTGTTGAACGGAGGCCGTTTCCGTCATGACGACCGCACCGACTTCCCACCTTCCAGCCCGCCGGCCCTCCCTCTGCGGGATGGTCCATGCCCTGGCCCTGCCGGGAACTCCCGGGTATGCCGGCGAACTGGCCGCCGTCGCCGACCGCGCCGCCGCCGAAGCCCGCATGCTCTCCGAAGCCGGTTTCGACGCCATCATGATCGAGAACATGTCGGACGCGCCGTACCTGAAGTACACCGTCGGCCCCGAAATCGTCGCGATGATGACGGCGGTGGGGTGCGCGGTTCGCGCCGCCGCGCCGAAGGTAGCTCTTGGCGTCCAGGTCCTCGCCGGTGCGAACAGGGAGGCCCTCGCCGTGGCGCTGGCCTGCGGGGCGCAGTTCGTCCGCGTCGAGGGGTTCGTCTTTGCCCACGTCGGCGACGAAGGCATTCACGAGTCCTGCGCCGGCGACCTTCTGCGCTATCGACGCACCATCGGCGCCGACCGCATCGCGGTGTGGGCCGACGTGAAGAAGAAGCATTCCTCCCACGCGGTCACCAGCGACGTCTCCCTGGCGGAAACCGCCAGGGCTGCGGAGTTCTTCATGGCGGACGGGTTGATCGTTACGGGCACGGCGACCGGTTCGCCGGCGAGTCCCGCGGACCTCCAGAGCGTCAAAGGCGCCGTGGACCTTCCCGTCGCCGTGGGTTCCGGGATCACCCCGGAGAACGCGGCGCAGTATGCGGACGCGGACATGTTCGTCGTTGGCAGCTGTCTGAAGAAGGGCGGTTCCTGGAACCGCGCGATGGACCCCGACCGCGTGGGCGCGATGGCCGAAGCCGTGCGTTCAATTCGCGGCGGCTGACGCGTCCAGAATCAGCTTCTTCAGCGTCGCGGCGTCGCGAAGCGCCCCCACATGAACATCGTGCACGATCCCGTCGGGGCGCACGACCGCCATCATCGGCAGCTCGCCCGCCTTCCACTCGCCAGGCACACCGCCGCGTCCGGCGTAGACCTGCGGGAACGCGATGCCCTTCTCCCCGACGAACCGCTTGGCGGCGGCGATGCGCTCCGCATCCGTGTCGCAGTTGACGCCGATCACGACGACACCCTCGCCCAGCTGCGGAACGTATTCGTTCAGCTTCGGAAGCCCTTCGAGGCACGGCGGGCACCAGATCGCCCAGAAATCGAGAACGGTCGTCTTGCCGGTCTGCATGCCCTCGAGGGGCGGCGCGGGATTTCCCACGAGCGGATGCTGGCGAGAGGAGCCGCCGGTGCGCACGAGCTGCTCCGTCAGGTCGAAGGACGTCGGCGGGGGAGTTGTATCGAAGAGCGACGCGTCGATATCGGCGCCGCGCGATTCGGTTTCGATCCGCGCGCTCCACGAGGGGCCTTCCATTGTCCGCAATCCGTACCATGTCGACCGGAGGTCTCCGCCCGGCGATTCGAACCCGTACGACCACGGCAACGGCTCGGTCGCGTAGAACTGGCGAACGTCCAGCGTTTCGTCCGACGTCGTAACGCCCCAGTCCTGTGGCGGGAGCCCTTCCAGAAGCGCCAGAACCGGGTGATGGCGCAGCCCCCGCGTCGCAGGCCCTTCGATGGCGAGGACCTGTTGCCAGCCGGTCTCCGTTCCGAAGTCCAGAAACGCGTGCGCGTTCATGCTCGGATAGCGAATCAGCAGCGAACGCCCGTCGCAGACGAAGACCTCGCCGCCGTGCTCGACGCGCCAGCCTCTGCCGCGCGCGAAATAGAGCTCGAACGCGCCGGCGCTTTTCTCCCCATTGCCGGAAGTCCGCTCCGACAGTTCGCCCGACGCGTAATAGGTTTCGAGCTCGGCGTAGCGCGCGAACAGGTTCGCCGCATCCGCCCCCATCGACGGGACGGTCGTGGCCGCCAGCAGAATGGCGAAGATCAGCCGCGCGAACATGCGAAGCCAAGCGCGCGCAGAATGCCTGCGGTCCGCTCGTCGAGACCGCTGGTGTCCACCGAATGGTTGGCGAATTCCCGCCGCACGGGATACTCCTTTCGCAGCCGGTCGAAGTATGCGCCGCGCTCCCCTTCGGGCAGATCGAACGACTGGCGCAGGCGCTTGTCGTCCTCGCGGATGTCCCAGGTGGATCGCACGACGGCGTTCAGCGTCGCCTCCGCCGTCGTCCCTTCGACGACGGGGCGCCCCGCGCCGTTCCCCACCGGCGGCAGCCCCGGCAGATCGCGCGGCGGAAGCCCGAAGTGATCGAGGAGCGCGCGCACCACCAGCAGCGTCCCGTTGTACTTCCCCTCGGCGCTGTATCCCGCGATGTGCGGCGTGCCGAGATCGGCCCGTTCCAGCAGGGGCAGCATGATGTTCGGTTCGCCCTCCCAGACGTCGAGCACCGCCCCGGCGATGCGCCCTTCGTTCAGCGCATCGAGCAGCGCCGCGTTGTCGACCACCGCGCCCCGCGACGCGTTGAGCAGAAACGCGCCCGGTTTCATGCGCCCAAGCTGGCGGCTGTCGACCAGGTGAAGCGTCGAATCCGCGCCCGTCCGGTTCATGGGCACATGGCAGGTCACGAAATCCGATTCCGCGATCAGATCGTCGAGCGCCGTCCACGGACCCGCTGCGCCCGCACGCTCCAGCGGCGGATCGCTTCGCAGCAGGTTCAGCCCCAGCGCGGGAGCCAGCTTCGCGACGCCTCCGCCCGTGTTTCCGCAGCCGACGATTCCCAGCGTTCTGCCATCGAGCGACAGGTCGTGCCGAACGGAGACTTCCAGCAGCGCCGCGACGACGTACTCCGCCACCGACCGCGCGTTGCACCCCGCCGCGCTCGTCCACGCGATCCCCTGCGCATCGAGCCACCCCGTGTCGAGATGGTCGGTTCCGATGGTGGCGGTCGCGACGAACCGCACGCTCGTGCCGTCCAGCAACTCCCGTCCGACCGGCGTGATCGACCGCACCAGCAGCGCGTCCGCCTCCGCCAGGTCGGCGCGCGTCATCTTCCGCCCGTGCAGCAGGCGCACCTCGCCCGTACCATCGAGGCACTCGCGAACCCGGGGAATGTTTTCGTCGGCAACGATCAGCATCGCGTGAACTCCCGCAGCGCCGCGAGCCAATGCCAGAGCCGCGCCTGGCGCAAGGGGGCTTGCGCCGGAAGCGTGCGCGGGCAAGCCTGCGCCATGAAGTTTCGCTTCCAGGGCATCGATGGCGGGGGACGCGTGGTTCGCGGCATTCTGCGGGCCGGCGACGAGGCGGAAGCGCGCGAAATGCTCCTCTCGGAACAGGTCTTCCCGAAGAATCTCGACGCCACCGGCGAAGAGGAACAGGTCACTTGGGTGTCGAAGTCCTGGGTGAAGGAGCAGCACACCCGAGCGCGCGCTTCGGGGGACGCGAAGGCGTCGATGCCGCCCGGGTCTCCGGTCGCGGCGGCGGTTCTCGACGATGGGACGGAGGTGGTTTCCGGCCGCTTCGCCGCCGGAGAGGAAGGCGTCTATTTCGAGACCGGCGGCGTCGTGCGCGAATGGCGCGCGGATGGCGTCGAGACGGCGCGCCTCGCCGGGTTTCCCGGTCGCCGGTTGATGGTGTCCCTGCTGGACGGCTCGCTGCTGGAATTCCGCGCGGGATTCGTATTCGCCCCGGCCGCCTTCAAGAGCGCCGTGGCGTTGCTGGGGCGTCGCCGCAAATGACGCGCATCGTCGCCGACCTCCATCTGCATTCCACGGCCAGCGACGGTGCGGACCCGCCCGCCCGCGTCGTCGAGCGCGCCGCCGAGGCTGGACTGACGGCCATCGCACTGACCGATCACGACACGGTCGCCGGCAACGCCGAAGCCCTCGCGGCCGGTCGGCGGCTTGGCGTCCTCGTCGTTCCCGGCTGCGAAATGACGGCCTATCTGGGCCGCGACGAGTTCCATCTTCTCGGCTACGACGTCGATTCCTCGAACGCCGAACTGGCGGCGCACTGCGCATGGTTCGCCAAGGGGCGGACCCGTCGCGCGCACGAAATCGGCAAGCGCCTCGCGGCCCTCGGCGTTCCCGTCGATATGGATTCCGTCATGGCCAGGGCCGACGCGGGGGTCGTCGCCCGGCCCCACATCGCCGAAGCCCTTCTGGAGGCCGGCCACGTCGCGACGCGCGAGGAGGCCTTCGACAGGTATCTCGCCAACGGCAAGCCGGCGGACGTGCCGAAGCCGGAGCTTCCTCCCCGCACGGTCATCGGCCTGATTCGCGCCGCCGGCGGATTCGCCGTGCTGGCGCACCCGGCCCTCTCTCCCCGCGACCATCTCCACCATCTCCCCCAACTGATGAAGGACGGTCTCGCGGGCGTGGAGGTCTGGCACAGCGCGCACCCCGACCACGCAAGGGACGCCGTCGCCACCGAAGCCGACCGGTTCGGGCTGTTGAAGACGGGCGGCTCGGACTGTCACGGGGCCGGGCCATGGAAAACGGCGCTTATGGGCCGGTGGGGGATGGAAGCCGTCGCGTGGGAGAAGTTCCTCGCGTTTCGTGCCCGGCACCGGGGATAGGCGGACCGAGCCGGGGCGCCCGCCCCATCCGCCCAAATTCAGGAATCCGAGGGGTTTTCGCCCGCCTGCGGGGCGGATTTCCTGCGCTCTTTCGTTGACCTGTCCGCAGGTCGATCCCCCAGAATCTCCGGCCCTGCGCGAGCCGGTTTCTTCCCGCGCGCGAGGCCATCGCTTTCGGCGCCCGGGCGCCCCCGAATCGGAGTTCTTCCTCCCATGATGCAGCAAATGCGCAACCCCAAGACCCTGAAGGTCGGTCTTTGGGCAGTTCTGATTCTCGTCATTCCCTCCTTCGTGCTGATGTACGGCTTCAGCAGCAGCCCCGCCGGGGGAAGTGGCTCCCTCGATTCCATCACCTTCGTGACCGTCAGGACCGGCAGCGGCAAGCACGAGCTGAACCGCATCGACCTGCAGGAAGCCGAACGCGGTCTCGCGCAGCAGTACGCGAACGTCTACGCCATGGCGAACGGCATGACCGGCTCCGTCAGCGGCCAGCCCTTCGAGAGCGCGCTGCGCCGCAAGGAAGTCGCGGAATACGCCGCGAGCATGGTGGCGTTCGACGAGCTGGCGGACGATTCGGGCATCTACGTCTCGCGCCAGTTCGTCGCGGACTTCCTCGCGGAGATGGGTTGGACCGAGGAGCTTCTCCAGGCCCAGGTCCGCGCCAGCGGCATGAGCGAATCGCAGTTCATCCGCAGCATCCAGGAGAACCTTCGGCTCGACCGGGCGCGCAACGTCGTCTCCCGCATGTCGCGCGTGTCGCTGCTGGAGATGTGGCAGGAATACCGCCTTCAGAACGATCGCGTCTCGCTCGAATGGGTCGAGGTTCCCGTGTCGCGCCTTCAGTCGGGAATGGAGGCGTCGGACGAGGAAGTCGCCGAGTACTATGCGGAGGAGGGCGCCGAGTTCCGCGAGCCGGAGAAGCGCATCTACCGCTACGTCATGATCGAGCCCGAGCCGGTGGACATCGTCACCGTCGGAGACGACGAAACGCTCGCCGCCTACGAGGCCATCGACTGGGAAAGCGGCCTGGCCGCGCGCTTCAAGCAGGTCCCCGGCCACGAAATCCGCCACATCCTGCTTCGCGTTCGCGACGACAAGACGACGGAGTCCGTTCGCCTTCAGATGGAGGAGATCAGGACGCGTCTGGACGCCGGAGATAAGTTCGACGAACTGGCCGACGAGTTCAGCGAGGACGCGGCCAACATGGCCACCGGCACCCCCGCCGGCGGCCTGCTCGAAACCCGCATGAACGAGAGCACGATGGAGAGCCTCATCGCCGAGTACGGCGAACAGTGGGCGGAAACCGTGTTCGGCATGACGAAGGGCCAGACTTCCGGAATCATCGAGTCGCGCGACATGTTCATGATCGCGAACGTCGAGAACGTCTACGAGGAGCGGAAGACGTACGAGGAGCTGAAGAGCCAGCTCGTCTCGGAGATTCGCGCCGAGAAGATGGCCGTCGAACGCGCGAAGGCCCTGGCGAAGATCGACGAAACGGAAATTCGCATGCGCGAGATCGTCGCCGAGCAGACGACGCTCGAGGGAATCGCGGCGGAACTCGACGTCGAGATCGAAGTCTCCTCCCCCGTCCTCTCCACGCGAACTGGAATCACCCGGGTCGGCGGCTTTGCCAGCAACCAGGAAACCGTTTTGAATCTGGAAGCGGGCGTTCCCTCGCCCGTCATGCGCACCGATGCGAACGGCCCCCAGTCCGCCGAGGGCAACCGCCTGGTCGTCCTCGAGGTCGCGGAGGTTCTTCCCGAGCGCCAGCAGACGGTGGACGAGGCGCGCCGCCAGATCGAGGCGCGCAT
>JAJFLJ010000300.1 GCA_021772755.1 Candidatus Sumerlaeota bacterium | reverse complement strand
CGTCTTCCCCGAGGAGGAGGTCGACGGAAGCGGGTTCGATGCGGACTCCGGCGGGAGTGGAGAGCTTGCCGGCGATGGTGAGGTCGCTGTCGGCGGGATTGCGAAAGCGGATCGAGGCGTGCAGTTCGTCGAGGACGTCCGAGGTGTGGACGACGGGATCGATGGCGAACCACCCTGCGTTGCGAAGGGAATCGACTTCGTCGCGGGATTTCTGCACGACGAGGTCCTCGCCGCGAATGCCTTCGACGTCCAGGTGGGCGATGCGGGGCCCGCCGTCGAGCATGGTGACCCAGGTGATGTGGTCGAACTCGCCGACCTGGGGGCCGCGCATGCGGCTTCCGCCGCCCGTCGTGGCGAGAATGAAGTGGCGGTTCCCGTTTCTGTCGACCTTCAGGTAGTGGTGGTGGTGGCCCGAGAAGAGCGTGTACTCGCGGCCCTTCAGCATGGCTTCGATGCGTTCGTAGCCGGCCTTGTCGCCGTAGCTCCAGAGGGGGCGGTGCATGAAGACGATGGTATGGCGCGGGTCGGGGTTCGCGTCGAGCACGCGGCGGAAGTAGGCGGCCTGGTCCTTGCCGATGCCCGTGGGCGGCGGGTCCTGCGTGTCGAGACAGAGGAAGAGGACGTCGTGATAGAGAAAGTGATACCACGAGGGGCCGAAGCGTTCGCGCCATTCCGCGGCCATGACCGGGTTGGTGATGTCGTGGTTGCCGGGAACGCGGAAGAAGGGCATCTCCAGGCGGTCGACGATCCGTTCGAACTCGTTCCACTGCCTGTCGACGAGGGCGCGGTTGCGGGTGTAGCCGTCGATCAGGTCGCCGACGGAGATGACGAACTCGGGGCGGAGGAGGTTGATGTCGCCGACAGCCTCCGCGAAGACGCCGGGGCGCATGCCGCCGGTGCGGTCGGTGACGATGACGAACTGGAACGCGCGGGTTTCGGCGGCGAAGGGCTTGTCGGTCCAGGGCCGGGGGCCGTCGAGTTCGGGGGCGACGAAAGCGGGCTGCGCGTGGCAGAGCGCGGAGAGAGCGAGAGTGGCGAGAAGCGCGAATGCGCGGCGAAGAGGTTTCATCCCTTGAGTCCCGTGAGAGCGATGCCTTCCACGAAGTGGCGCTGGAGCGCGAAGAAGAGGGCGACGACGGGTGCGACCATCATGACGGACGCGGCCATCAGGGGGCCCCAGGGCGTCTTCGTGATGTACATGCCCTTGAACAGGTTGAGGCTGAGGGCGAGGGTATACTTGTCCTGGTCGTGGAGATAGATCAGCGGCGTGAGGAAGTCGTTCCAGTGGTACATGAAGGAGAAGATCGCGATCGTGACGAGCGCGGGGCGGGAAAGGGGGAGGATGATGCGGGCGAAGATGGCGATGCGGCTGCAGCCGTCGATGAGGCCGGCCTCCTCCAGATCGCGGGGGATGGTCATGAAGAACTGGCGGAGGAGAAAGACGTTGAAGGCGCCGCCGCTGAGGAACGCGGGAACGATGAGGGGCTTCCAGGTGTCGATCCATCCGATCTTCTGGAATCCGATGAAGAGGGGAATCATCATGACCTGGGGGGGGAGCATCATGGTGGCGAGGAAGACGCCGAAGATCCAGTTGCGGCCCGGGGCGCGCAGCCGCGCGAACCCGTAGGCGCACATGGCGGCGGTCAGCACGTTGCCGAAGACGCAGACCGAGACGATGACGACGCTGTTGAGATAGTGCCGGCCGAAGGGCACGATGTCGAAGGCGGCGGAATAGTTGTTCCACTCGAAGACGGAGGGGATCAGCGTCGGTGGCGTGGAGAAGATTTCGGCGCCCTGCTTCAACGAGGTGGACACCATCCAGAGCAGCGGAAAGACGAAGACGACGGCGCCCGCCAGGAGGACGACGTGGGTCAGCGCGCGGCGCAGGTGCTGCGCCGGCGTGGCGGACCGTTCGGGGGAAATGGCGGCGGAGGCCTTCATCCGTAGTGGATCCTCTTGCCCAGGAGCTTGAACTGAATGGCGGTGATGGTCAGGATGATGACGAAGAGGACCCAGGCCATGGCGCTCGCGTAGCCCATCTCGAACTGGCGGAACGCCTTGTGGTAGAGATAGAGCACGTAGAAGAGCGTGGAGTCCACGGGGCCGCCGTCGCCGCGGGGCGTCATGACGTAGGCCTGGGTGAAGACCTGGAACGCCTGGATGAAGCCCATGACCAGGGTGAAGAGAATGTAGGGGGAGACCATGGGGATGGTGATGTTCCAGACGCGGGTGAACCAGCGTGCGCCGTCGATCTCGGCGGCTTCGTAGAGGGACCTGGGCACGCCCTGGAGTCCGGCGAGATAGATGAGCATGTTGGGGCCGCCGGCCATGCCCCAAATCGTGACCAGGATGATCGACATCTTCGACCACCGGGGACTGTACATCCAGAGGGGGCCCTCGATCCCCACGGCGCCCAGGGCGGCGTTCACCAGGCCGAGATCGGGATTCAGAAGCCAGAGCCAGAGCACCGAGCCCGCGACGACCGGCACGATGGAGGGCAGGTAGAAGCACGTCCGGTAGATGTGCATGCCGCGGATCTTCGAGTTCAGCAGCATCGCGACGAGAAAGGGGACGACCGTGCCGAGGGGAACGACGAAGGCGGTGAAGTAGAGCGTGTTCCAGAGGCTCCTGCGGAAGAGGTCGTCCTCCAGGAACATCTCGCGATAGTTCTCCAGGCCGATCCACTGCGGCGGCGTCATGACGTCCCAGTAGGTGAAGCTGATGACGAAGGAGGCGACGATGGGGCCGATTGCCATGAGGAGCAGAAAGAGAATGGCCGGCAGAATGAAGCCGTAGCAGGCGAGCGCCTCTCGCCGCCGCGCCGAGCCCGTGCGGAAGACGCCGTTCAAAGCAGGCCCCGCTTCCGCGCCTTGGCGATTTCACGGAGGACCTGGCGCTGATAGTGTTCGCCGGCCTCCTGCGGCGTCATCTCGCCCAGGTTCACCGTGTCCATCATCGACTGGTAGGACTTCTTCACGGGGGCGTAGAAGGGAAAGACGTTCTCGACGACGGTGTCGTTGCGCATGGCGTCGATGAAGTGAACGATTCCGGGGGGCATGATGTCCTGGCCGCTGAAGGCTTCGGAGGCGGCGATGTCGGTGCGCGAGGGCATGGCGATGCCGAGTTCGGCCTGAAGCGTCTGCGCCTCTTCGGAGTACGTCAGGTACTTGAGAAGGCGGTAGGCCTCTTCGGGGTGTTCGCTCCTGGGCGAGATTCCGACGGGGAGCCCGAGGAGCCTGGCCTTGGGGCCGGCGGCGCCTGCGGGAAAGCCGACGATGTCCCATTCGAAGTCGCACTGCTCGCCGTACCAGCCGATCATCCACGGCCCCTGGAAGGTCATCGCGGCGCGCCCGGTCACGAAGAGATCGCCGCCGAAGCCTTGCTGCTCCTGGGCCTTGGGGCAGATGCCGTGGGCGAGAATGGTGTCGGACCACCAGGCAAGGGCCTCGGTGGTTTCGGGGGAGTCGAGATGGGCGGTCGTGCCGTCGTCGCCCAGAATCTGGCCGCCGTTCTGGTAGATGACGTCCATCAGGTAGGGCGTCATGGCGAAGCGCTCGTTCCGGCCGTCGCCGTCCTCGTCGAGAACGAGGCGCTTTCCCGTTTCCAGGAAGTCGTCCCACGTCCAGTCCGGCGTGGGATAGGGGACGCCGGCTTCGTCGAAGATGTCCTTGTTGTAGACCGTGAAGAAACAGGCGACGTCGCGGGGGAGCGCGTAGAGGCGGTCCTTGTAGGTGCAGATGTCGAGTGCGTTGGGGAAGTAGAGACTCTCGTCGATTTCCGGATCGGCGGCGACCGTGTCGGTGAGGTCCTCGAGGACGCCGCGGCTCGCGAGGTAGGGAAGCGATTCGGTGATGGTCCAGAAGACGTCGGGGGGGGCGCCGCTGACGCTGAGGGTGAGGAGCTTTTCGGTGTAGTAGTCGTAGGGTGTGTAGATGAGCTCGATGCGGATGTCGGGGTTGGCTTCCTCGAAGCTGGAGATGATCCGGCGTTCGAGTTCGAAACCGCTGTCGGCGGCCCACGTTGCCATGCGGAGTGTGGTGACGCCGTCCGCATCGGCGTCGGAGTCCGAGCAGGCGGCGAGCATGGCGGCGGCCGGGAGCGTCGCGAGAAGGAGCATCCGGAGGAGGGCCTTGGCGCCGTCGGGCTGAGTGGGCATGGGCTTGGGGAGGGTGGCGCTCCGGGATGATGGGGTACAGTCGGAAGGTGGCGGGGATCAGGCCAAGGAAAATCTTTTCCTAAATCCCGCGTCGAAAGGCTGGCCGACGCGGGCGGGGGCGCCGGGCGGGGAATGTGTGGCGGTCCTTACAGATGGACGCATTTCCCTTGTTTGGGCGTTATCGTGGAGTATCGTCGGAAAAAAGGTCTTGCGCTGGGGAGGGGGTTCCGAAACGCTCCAGATCAAGAAAACATTTTCCTTCCACGGAGCCACTCACCCAAAGGCCCGATTCGAAATCGCCCGCGATGGCAGCCAGGGAGGCTGCGTTTCGAATTCGCACCGCCGGATGGCTTTGCTTTCCCCAGAGAAAGGTTCGAACGATGTCGAGAAACAAGGGATTCACTCTGATCGAGCTGCTGATCGTCGTGGCCATTATCGCGATTCTCGCGGCCATCGCGGTTCCCAACTTCCTGGAGGCGCAGACCCGCAGCAAGGTCTCGCGGGCGCTGGCGGACCAGCGTTCCATCACGCTCGGCGTGGCAGCCTACACCGTGGACAACAACGCGGTGCCGTGGAACATCCACGAGAAGTCGAGCTCCACCCTGGCGGGACGCTTCTGGTATCCGGGCAACGGGTTCAACTACTTCGGTCTGCCGTGGCTGATCAGTTCGCCGATCGCGTACATGTCGAACGCGCTGATCAGCGACCCCTTCGCGAAGGCCGGCACGACAGACGCGTCGGGCGCGCAGTACAACAGCCAGCAGCACTACTTCTACGAGGCGTCGCACCAGGGCGGCAACTACGTCTCCGACCGCTTCAAGAGCGCGTACCACGCGTCGGACGCTCCGGACGTTCTGGGGCTGGAGGACTCGGAGGGCGGATCGGCGAACTGGACGCCGGGCAACAGCAACCCGCGGCAGTCGAAGGTCGGCTACATGCTCTGGTCGCTGGGTCCCGACGGCATCAACGGGTACATGTCGTCGAGCCGCAACGGCGGCGGCATCTACGATCCGACGAACGGCACCGTCAGCCAGGGCGACGTGGGGAACTTCTACGCCGCCGGTTCGGCGATCACCAGATAGCGGGCGCGGTTGCCGTTCCCGAATTCCGTTCGTTCTTCCCGGGCCCGTCGGCGGTTTTCGCCAGCGGGCCCTTCTCGTTTCCGACTTTCGTCCGACGGTGGCGCTTCATGAACAACGTTCTCCCGCTGCTCTGTCTCGCCATGCTGTTCTGCACCGCCTGCGCGTACGCCGAGGGGTGCGCGACGGGGCTGGTGGACGGTTTCGGGAATCCCGGGAAGTGGGGCTTCCAGCCGGCGGATTCGCCGTGGGTGACGGACGTCTGCGGCACGGTCGCGACGACCGAGCACGTGACAGAGGGGAAGAGCGCGCTGCGTCCGGTGTTCGACGGGACGCGGGGCGTCGGCAAGGCGCAGATCTCCCTGGAGTTTCCCGGCGCGTCGGGCGACTTCTCCTGCGGCACGCATGTGCTGGTGGATCTCTACACGGACCGCACGCTGTTTCTGAGGATGGACTTTCACGATGCGCGGTTCGCCTATCGGATGGGGACGTTCGTCATCGTTCCGCCGGGGATGAATCGCGACGTGCGGCTGCCGCTGGCGCGCTATCCGAAGGAAACGCTGGCGGGCTTCAACAGACTGTCGCTGGGGTTCACGGGGCACGAGCCGGACTCGACGGTGGTGTTCGACAATCTGCGGCTCGTGAACGAACCGGCGGACCAGGCCGGCGCGCGACGCGGGCTTCGCCATCACGCGAGTCTGCCGGCGGAAGGCAATCTGGCCGGCGGGGCGCAGGCATCGGCCTCCAGCCAGGAGGGCCCGGAGAGTTCGCCGCAGAAGAGCATCGACGGCAATCCCGCGACGCGATGGGCCTCCATGTACGCCGACGACCAGTGGTTCGAGCTTCGCTTCGACGCGCCGGTCCGCTTCAACCAGGTGGTGCTGGACTGGGAGTCGGCCTACGGGCGCGCGTACCGCGTTCTCGCGCCGGAAGGGGAGGGATGGCGGGAACTTGCCGCGATCGAAGATGGCCGCGGGGGAATCGAAACGGTGACGTTCGCGCCCGTCGTGGCGGACCGCGTGCGCGTGGAGCTGCTGCGGCGGGGGTCGCAGTACGGCTTCTCGTTCTACGAGATTCAGGTGCGCGACGAACCAGGGGCCGAACCGGGCGTTTCCAGGCGGGGCGGCGTTGGAAGCTTCGTCGAGCCGGTGGTGAACTTTCGTCCGCGCAGCGCGCACGCGTCGCGCCACGAGGGTCCGCCGGAAATCGCGGACGTGGCGTTTTCGGCGGAGATCGTTCCTCTCTTCGGACTTTGCGAGATCGGCCTGAACCTGAAGGCGACGCACGACAACCCGTACGACTCGGACGACATCGACGTCGTCGCGGAGTTCACGGGTCCGGACGGCGTCGTTCGCACGGTGTCGGGCTTCTTCATGTGGCCGTTCGAGCGGGCGGTGGTCGCGGGCCAGGAGCAGCTTCGCGCGGCGGAGGCTCCGGAATGGCGCGTGCGGTTCACGCCGACGGTGGTGGGCGAATGGACGTGTGTGATCCGGGCGACGGACCGCAACGGAACGGTCGAATCGGAGCCGTACGCGTTCGAGGCGGCACCGTCGGACCACACGGGATTCGTGCGCGCCGGGGCGAAAAACCCGGCGTATTTCTCGACGGACCGGACCGACGTGTTCTTTCCCATCGGGTTGAACATGTGCTGGTACGTCGATCAGGGCGGAAGCGGCAACCTGGAGACGCTGGCCTACGACGAGTGGCTGGAATCGCTGGCGGCGAACGGGGGAAACTTCGTCCGCATCTGGATGTTCTCCGTCAGCTTCAGCCCGGAGTGGACCGAAACGGGCCTGGGCCAGTACGACGAGCGGCAGCCGCATCTCTGGCGGCTCGATCACGTCCTGCGGCGGTGCGAGGAACTGGGTATCCGCGTTCAGGTCTGTCTGCTGAACCACGGCCAGCTGAGTCTCGACACCAATTCCGAATGGAACGCGAACCCGTACAACGCGGCCAACGGCGGTCCGCTGGGGCATCCGGCGGAGTTTCTTTCCGACGAAACGGCGCGCGACATGTTTCGCCGCCGGCTGCGGTATCTGATGGCGCGGTACGCGTACAGTCCGAACGTCTTCGCCTGGGAGTGGTTCAACGAGATCGAGAACACGTCGGGGCTGGACACGGAGGCGCTGACGCCGTGGGTGGAGGAGATGACCGCGACGGTTCGCGAGTGGGATCCGAACGGGCATGCGATCACGACCAGTTCGCGGGGAAGCGAACGCATCTACGGGCCGGACGAGATCGCGTTCGCGCAGCCGCACATGTACGAGGTGGGGAACTGGCCGCCGGCGATCTTCGCGACCGTCGGGAAGTTCCGCGCGGCGTATGCGAAGCCGGTGTTCGTGGGCGAGCTGGGCATCGAGCACAGTCCGCCGACGCTGGATCCGGCGGGGCGGCATCTGCACACCGGCAACTGGGCGTCGCTGACGAGCGGCGCCGCCGGCGGGGCGATGACGTGGTGGTGGGACAGCTACGTCGCGCCGCGGGATCTCTGGCACGTCTACCGGGGCATCTCGGCGTTCGTGGCGGGCGAGCCGCTGCACACGGCGAAGGAACCTGGGCGCCGGTTCGCCGTAGAGCATCCCGACGCACCGCTGGAAGCGACGGCGCTGGATCTCGACGACCGCACGCTGGTCTGGATTCGCAGGACGGACGCGACGGCCACGGCGTTCTCCGGCGTCGGCGGTCTTCCGGAATTCGCCGATGTAACCGGTGCCACACTCTCGACGGATCGTCTCGACTTCGCGCCTGCAAGGATCGAGTGGTGGGACACGAAGACCGGAGCGGTGATCGCGTCTTCGTCGATCGACGCAGGATCGGCGCGAATCGCCGTGCCGCCGTTCGGGACGGACATCGCCGCGAAGGTCTTCGCGGAGCGCTGAAATCGGAACCGTCGCGAGGGCGAAAAAGAGCGGTGCAAGGAGGCTGATCGAGTCTGGAAACGGCTTCCAAGTCGTTTGGTTTCAGTATTCCGGAAGGTGCTTTGGAGGTGGAATGGCGATCCGGAAGGGAATGGTTTTCCGTTGACAACGGTCCAATCACCGCAGAGAAGCCTGCCCTAGAAGGAAAATGTTTTCCCCCCATTTCGTTCCGCTCCCCGACGGGAGCGCATCCCAGAGAGGAACATCCCATGAACCGCAGAATCTTCACACGCATCCTCGCCGCCACGACACTCGCCGGAATGACGGGCATCGCCACGGCGCAGACCGCCACCGTCCTGAACGCCTTCGATGCGGACATCGAAGGCTGGCAGATTCAGTTCAACACCGACAGCAAGGTCGTCGCCGGCCCGACATGGGACGGCGTCGGCGGCATCGACATCGACGTGACGGGCGATGGCGGAACGAACACCGTGGGAATTTCCGACGCCTTCAACAACACGGGCGTCTTTCCGCCCACCGGCAGCGGCGGCGTTTCGGACTTCTACGGTCTCGACGGCCTGGAGTACGACATCTCCGTCACGACGACCGGCACGCCCGGCACGGAGAGCATCGCGTTCTACCTGAACGGTCGGGGAC
Source organism: Candidatus Sumerlaeota bacterium (assembly GCA_021772755.1). Taxonomy (GTDB): domain Bacteria; phylum Sumerlaeota; class Sumerlaeia; order SLMS01; family JAHLLQ01; genus JAJFLJ01. The sequence continues at coordinate 1,273 of JAJFLJ010000300.1, read as the reverse complement.
AGAACTTCAGCTTCGGCGGGCTGGGCAGCCAGTCGATCACGACGGACGGAACGCCGGCGACGATCGTGGTGCCCTTCTCGGCCATCGCCTCGCCGGACATTCCCGCCTTCGTTTCCGCCGTTCCGATCTACGGCATCCAGGTCAATCCCCCGAGCGGCGACACCTGGACGATCAAGATCACGGAAGTGCGCAGCTACGGCGCGGGCGTGGCGGAGCGTTATCTCGGCCGGTTCAACGACACGAACATCAACGGCGGGCTCGACGGGGTGCGGATCGGCTACCGGGCCGATGCGATCGTGAACGGCTTTACCGCCGATCCCGGTTCGGCGGGCGTCGGATTCACGCACGTCCCGGGTGCCGGCGTGGATGGCGCGATCGAGTTCATCATCGAGGAAAACGGCGGTTCCGGCGGTCCGGGCGTGGTCTTCTTCCAGGGCATCGACGCGAACACCGAGTTCCGCAGCCGGCCGCTGGACCTGAGCAACTACACGCGGATGGACGCCGTCGTGTCCTGCGATTCCACCGATGGCTCGACCCCGTACATGAAGCACTACGTGCAGACGACGTCGGGATTCAATTTCCAGGACGACGGCGCGCAGACGGTCAACCTTCCCGACGACGGGCAGTTCGCGACGTACACGTTCGACATTTCCGCGCTGGTGGACATGAACAACGTGCAGCGTCTCGGGCTGGAGTTCGGCGAGTCGGCCTCCGGGCAGACGGCGACGATCCGCATCGACACGATTCGCCTCTATTCGCTGCCCTCCTCGGTCACCGACTGGCAGACGTTCGACTGACCGCTGGCGCAGGACATCCGGGCGCCGGGTGGAGCCAAGTCCATCCGGCGCCTTTTTCTTTTCGACACCTTTCTCGACCACCGACCCCCGGAGTCCAGCCTCTTGAACCGTTCCGTTCCCCGCCGATCGCGCCCTTCGCGGATGGCGGCGTACGCGCTCGCGCTTCCGATGGCGGCAATCGTCGCGACGGCGGATGCGACGGCGATTTCCGGCGTGGTGCTGAACACCGCGAGTCCGGGGCTCTACGAGAAGGTCGAGATCACGTTCGACATCGACCAGACGTATGCGAATCCCTTCGACCCCGGCGAGGTCGATGCGCGCGCGGTGATCACGCTGCCGGACCTGGGGCAGGTGACGGTTCCGGCGTTCCACTACATGGAGTACGACCTGACCGGCACAACGACGGAGCTGATCCAGAACGGCCGAAACGCCGCGTGGAAGGTGCGTTTCGCGCCGTGGCAGACGGGAAGCCACAC
>JAJFLJ010000299.1 GCA_021772755.1 Candidatus Sumerlaeota bacterium | reverse complement strand
TCATGAATCCATCCGCTTTGCGAGTCAGGGTCTCTGGGCTCCCACGCCACTCGCGGCTCCGAACATCTCCAGAGCCTCCTTCCAGGGATAGCGGTTTCCGTACATGGTGACCTGCGTTTCGATGGTGCCGACCAGATTCATCCCGAGCACCGAACGCCACTGGTTCGCCGGCGACTCGCGGTCGAGGTCCGTCTGCTCGCTGTAGCGCGCGTTGAGATACCCGTCGAGATAGGCCCTGCTCACCTTCAGGCCCTGGGGAATCTCGCCCCTGTTTCCCGAGACGCTCGCCAGCGGGACGTCCACCAGTTCGTCCACCGAAAGGTCGAAGAGGACGTTGCTCTCGGGGCTGTAGCTGAAGTCCGCCGTCTTGTTCACGAAGAACACGTTGTTGTCCAGCTTGATCCAGTCGTCGTCGTTGTACCGGCGGTGGTCGACGCCGCCCTTGATATTGCCGCCCACGATGTTGTCGTGGATGTCGTACTTCAGCTTGGTCATGATCCGGATGCCGTAGCCCATGTCCTGGAAGTCGTCGAGGCGGCTCCAGGTGAAGAGGATCGTGTTGTTGGCGATCTCCGCCTCGCCGGGTTCCTGGCCGGAGGTGCCGTAGACCTCGATGGCCGCCATGCGGTTCGCGACGAACACGTTGTTGACGATGCGCATCTTGCCCGACCGCACGCCGGCCTGGATGCCGAAGTTCGCGCCGTTCGCGAAGACGTTGTTGCTGATGGTGACGTTGCCGCCCTGGGTGGCGCTGGGAATCGAGAGGATCGGCTTCTCCACGGTGGCGGCGTCGCCGGAGTTCTTGGCCGGGGGCAGGAGGAGCTTGCCCGTTTCGACGCCTTCGGGCTGGCCCTCCGTCGTGCTGTAGGAATTCCGCATTCCCATGTCCAGCACGAAGCCGTCCAGCACGGAGCCCTCGACGTTCTTCTCCATGGTGACGAGCGGCTCGCGGGCCTTCGCCGCGCTCTTGTTGGGCGGCTGGAAGACCGTGGCGTGGGCGACGATGTCGCGCGCGGAGAAGTCCGGCGCGAAACCGCCGTAGAGCTTCAGCGGCTTGTCGATGGTGATGTACCCCGCCCCGAAGGTGCCGCTGTAGATACCTTCCGAAACCAGGATGGTATCGCCCTCCGCGGCGTTCTTGACGGCCCGGTCGATGTTCTTCAGCGGGGCCTCCTTCGTTCCGTCGTTCCCGTTGCTGCCCGTGGCGCCGTTGACGAACCACGCCCGCCCCGTCTCCGGGGCCGTCAGCGCACCGATCTCCTGGGCGCCGGCGACGGATGCGGCTGCGACGATCATCGCCAGACAGAGAAACAGCCCGGCATACTGGCGAAATCTGCTCATGTCTTCCACCTCGCTTCGGATGTGTTTTCCCCACGATACCGGAGGAATCCCGTCTGGCCAGAGGAAAATCCCCCTTCGGCGCTTTTTCTCTGGCCCGTCGCCGCCCGCTTTGCGACATCCGCGCGCCCGTATCCCGCTGGAGCGACTCCCTTCCCATGCCTCTTCGCCCCGATCAGTTGTTCGATCCGATGCCCGACACGAAGAAGTACTTCAGGCGCACCATGATCGGCGCGCCCGTCGACTACGAATCCTTCGGAATCAGCCTTCGCCAGTGCACGATGGAGTCCTGCTGCGGGATGTGCTGCTACGACGGAGTCTGTCTCGACGAGGACGAGGAGCACTATATCGGCGCGGTCATCGACGCCCACCCCGTCTTCTTCAAGGAGGAGATGGGCATCACCCGCGGAAACGCCTTCGAGGACGCCGAATTCCTCGGCTCCGACTGTCGCAAGACAGCCACCCGCAAGTTCAAGTACCCCGCCGCCACCGGCTTTCCGAAGCACTTCGACAATACGAAGTGCGCCTTCCGCTACGACGACGGCCGCTGTTCGCTCCAGTCGCTCGCCATGCAGCACGGCGAGCACCCCTGGGCCTACAAGCCGCCCAGCTGCTGGCTTCACCCCGTATCGCTGGAGCGCGACAACGCCACCATTCTCTGGCTGCCGCAGAAGCACACCGACCACCTCGTCGAGAAGGGCTACCCGGGCTACGCGCCCTTTACGAAGTGCGGCGAGGACTGCGGCGCGCAGGGCATGCCGGCCTACGAGGCGCTGAAGCCCGAGCTCGAAACCCTCGGCGTGCTCGTCGGTCGCGACTTCTATACCGAGATCAAGACGTGGCACGAGCAGGGACCAGACGCCGTACAGCCCCTCGTCTCGAAGAAGAAGAAGAAGCACGACGACGGAAAGAAGAAAAAGAAGAAGAAAAAGAAGCGCTGAGAGGACGCGCTACGCGTCCTCGAACTCGTCCTTGTACTCGCGCCGCATAAGGCTTTCCACCGCCTCGCGCGGCGTCATCCGTTCGGCGCAGACCTCCACCACCGCTTCCGTGATCGGCATCGCGACACCATGCCGCCCGGCGAGCACCAGCGCGGCCCGCGCCGTGGGCTCGCCTTCGACCGTCATCCCGATCCTCGAACGCGCCTCGCCCGGCGGAGTGCCGGTGCCCAGCAGCTCGCCGAACGTGCGGTTGCGGCTGTGGGGGCTGAAACACGTCACCGAAAGGTCCCCCAGTCCGGCCAGTCCGTAGATCGTGCTGGTCCTGGCGCCCAGCGCCGCGGCCAGTCGCGCCATCTCCGCGAGTCCCCGCGCCAGCAGAGCCGACTTCGTGTTCGCCCCGAACCCCAGTCCGTCCCCGATGCCGGCCGCGATGGCGATGATGTTCTTGAGCGCGCCGCCAAGCTCGACCCCCGTCAGGTCGGTCTGCGTGTACGTCCGAAAGCCCGGTGTCGCAAACGCATCCCTCAGACGAACCGCCACGTCCCGGTCCTTCGCCGCGCACACGACGGATGTCGGAACGCCTGCGGCGACTTCGCGCGCGATACACGGCCCGGAAACGGCGCCGAAGTGCACACCCGGGAGCCGCTGCTCAAGCACGTCCGTCAGAATCCGCCCCGTCGCCGCGTCGATTCCCTTGCTCGCCAGCACCACGACCTGGTCGTCCATCGCAGCCGCGAGGTCGGGCGCGAAGGAGGAGATCGCCTGGGAGGGAATGACGAGAACGGCGAAGGAACTTCCCCGCAGGGCGGTCCGAAGATCGTCCTGGACCGCGACGGACCCGTGCAGTTCCAGTTCGGGAACTCCGAAGGGACGGCGGTCCCTGCGCAGCGCCTCCAGGGCCTCGCCCGACCGGTCCCACAACGCCACCTGGTGGCCGTTTCGGGCAAGCAGATCGGCCAGTGTCGCACCCCATGCCCCCGCACCGATGACAGCGAACCCCTCGGAACCGCTCACGTGTCGTTGCCGTAGGACTGCGTGCTCGACAGCCCGGAGTGGGGCTTGTCCGTCGAGAAGGCCACGGACTTGTTGCGGCCCTGCTGCTTCGCCTCGTAGAGCGCCTTGTCCGCCGACTCGATCAGTTCCATCTTGTCGGTGAACTGGTCGTGCATCGTGGCGACGCCGACGCTGGTGGTGATCTTCCGCTTGGTCTGCGGATTGATCACGAAGTCGTGCTTCTCGATGGCGGAGCGGATTCTCTCGGCGGCGTTCCAGGCGCCCTCCTCGTCCGTTTCGGGAAAGACGATGGCGAACTCCTCGCCGCCGAACCGGCCGCAGATGTCGCCTTCGCGGAGCGACAGCCGGATCAGGTCCGCGAACTGGCGGAGAACCTCGTCGCCGGAGAGATGCCCGAACTCGTCGTTCACGGCCTTGAAGTAGTCGATGTCCACCACGGCGACGGAGAGGGGTCTGTCGTGGCGGCGCGAGCGGTCGAACTCGCGGTGCAGCTCCGCGAAGAAGTACTCCCGCTTGTAGAGCTGCGTGAGGGAATCGTGCAGCGCCATGTTGATCAGCAGCTGGTCGAGTTCCAGAACGCGTTCGTCCTTGAGAAAGAAGCCCAGCACGGTCCTGCCGACGCGAATCATGTCTCCGTCCGCCAGGCGCGTCTCCTCCTCGACGATGTCGCCGTTGAGGTACGTGCCGTTCGTGCTGCCGGCGTCGGAGAGCCAGCATTCCGGCGCGTCCGCCCGGGCGTCCCCCAGGTTGCGCCAGGTCACCGCGCAATGGCGGCGGGAGACTTCGCCGTCGCCCAGGATCAGGTCCGCGCTCATGTCGCGGCCGACCACGCTTCGCGGCAGGTCGAGAACGAAGCGTTCGCTCACACGCCGCCCGTCCAGGGTGATCAGAACGGGGCGCTTGCGGGAAACCTCGCCGGCCTTCGTTCTCGTATCGCCCATGCCGTCCGTCTTCGCGTCGGGCTTCACCTTTCCCTTCGCCTTCCAGGGAGAGAGAGTCTCCTCGCGGAGGGGGGCGCCTTCGCCACCACTGTCGGCCTTCGAATCGTCGCGCCCGTCGGTCATTTTACCCCCTCGAAGCCTGTTCTATTCGTCGCCGCCCAGCAGTCCCGCCATTGTCTCCGACGCGCCCCAGTCAGACCACGCCGCTTCCGCACCGAGCCGGGTGACGGGACTTGGGGCGGTGTCTGCCATCGCGGGAGCGGTCGCTCCGCACACCCGTTTCCAGGCAAGCAGAGGAACCTCTTCTTCGCGAGCCCGCGTTCCCGCACCCGAAACCGAAAGGTCCCAGATATCCGCGAGTCCTTCTCGGTTCAGGGCACGCCCCCATGCCGGAATGGTCAAGGGAAGAGCAAGCGTGGCGCAGGCCAGTCCGGGGCCGGACAGGGGAATCCGGGGAGGCTCCAGCTTGGGGGGGGCGGAACCGGAAAGATTCGGCGCGAGCAACTGGTGGGCTTCGTATCCGCTGCCGTCCACGAGTTCGGCGAGTGGAACGATCGCGTCTTGCTCCCCCTCGTCGGGGTCCAGTGCGAAGGCGTCCCCCAGATGCACCAGCAGGGCCGCTCCCCGCCGGACCGCCAGAGCGGCGGCGGCGTATTGTCGGCGCGGGTCGCGCCCGGCAGCCATCAGCAGGCATCCGGTGCCCAGGTCCGGCGACCTGGCGGTCCAGACCCGAAACGGCCCGTCCACCGTGCGGACGGCATGGCGCAGTGCGGCGCCGCGAATCACGGCCCGGCAGATGGAGGGCTCTTCCGCGAGAAACGCGATCAAGGGCTCAGCCTCTTCCGCGACACGTCGATCCACCGTTTCGTCAGCGTCTCGGAGTACTCGCGGTCGAGTTCCATCGCCCGCGCATCGCCCAGCGATTCCTGCACCTTCGCCCGCACCAGAAACGACTTGGGATGGGACGCGTCGAGAGTCACCGCCCGCTCGGCGGAATCCAGCGCCTCGCGGGGGCGTTCGAGGAGGAGCAGAACCTCCGCCCGCGCTCTCCACGCCGCCGCCATTCGAGGGTCTTCCGCGACGGCCTCGTCGAGAAACTCCAGCGCCAGTTCCGTGCGTCCGTCCATCGCGGCCCATGCCGCGTTCGAGACCAGCAGCAGGGGAGTCTCCCGCGTGTCCGGCGGCAGGGCGCTCAACAGACTCGCGTAGTCGTTCTTCTCCGTGGCCGTCAGAGCGCACATCACCAGGACATGGTCGTTGTGGGGGAACTCGCTCCGCGCGCGAACCAGAAACCGGAACGTCTCCTCGATGCCTTCGTCCGTCAGCGGGCGGTCGCCGATCACCGTCGTCTGGCCCGGGGTCTCATGGACGTCGAGATGCTGCACCAGCGGGGCGGCGTTCCATGCGTACGCCGTCAGGGTGTGTCGCCCGGGCGAGAGCTCCATCGTCAGCGGAGTGGGTCCCTTGCGCACGCCATCCAC
>JAJFLJ010000298.1 GCA_021772755.1 Candidatus Sumerlaeota bacterium | reverse complement strand
CAAGACGATCCTCGACGACAAGCTGACCACGAACTCGCGCGTGCTGGGAACGCTGCTGCACGAGGAACTGCACAAGCTGAAGGCCAAGTATCCCTTTATCGGCGACGTTCGCGGGCGCGGGCTGTTCGCCGGCGTCGAGTTCGTCCGCGACCGCACGCGGCGCGAGCCCTTCCCCGCCGCCATGCAGGTGGGGCAGACGCTGACGCGGCTCGCCCGGGAGCGCCACGGACTGGTCATCTATCCGAGACGTTCGATCCACGGACTGAAGGGCGACCATGTGCTGATCGCTCCGCCGCTGATCATCGACGAGGAGGGCGTGCGCGAACTGATTCGCCGGTTCGACGGCGCTCTCGCCGAAATCCGCGAGTGGCTCGAAACGGAGATGGTTCCCTGGACGGACGCGATCCCCGACCGCACGACGGAACGCTACCGGCAGGTCGAGGAAGAGGACCTTCCGGAGACGGCGCTCGGCAACATCGACGACGCCGCGGAAGTCAGCGGCGCCAACGTGACCGGCGACATGGACCAGGAGGGGCTGGATATTCCCCTGATCCAGCAGGACCAGGAAGAGACGACCGACCAGTGATCGACCGCGTTCGGGAACTCGAAGACGCTCTCGACGAGTACGTTCGCAGCGGCCAGACCATCATGGTCAGCGGCTTCGGACGCGGGGGCGTGCCCTTCAGCGTCCTGGAGTTCATGGCGGACAGGTCCAGCCGGTTCGAGGGCCTGACCCTGGTCAAGAACGACGCGAACGAGCCGGACCTGGGAATCGGCATGCTGCTGAAGCGCGGCCAGGTGAAGCACCTCGTTTCCACGCACATCGGCCTGAATCCGGACTTCATCGACCAGATGAACCGGGGCGAGGTGACCTGCGAGCTGGTTCCGCAGGGAATCTTCGCGGAGCGCATTCGCGCCGGCGGAGCCGGAATCCCGGCGTTTCTGACGGACATCGGCATCGGTACGGTCGTGGCCGACGGAAAGACCGCGGTGGAACTGGACGGGCGAACGCTGCTCGTCGAGCGCGCCCTGCGGGGTGACGTGGCGCTGCTCTGCGCGGACGTCGCCGACCGTCTCGGCAACTGCTGGTGGAGAGGCTCGAACCGCAACATGGCGGTCGTCATGGGCATGGCGTGCGACCGCGTGATCGTCGAAGCGAAGCGAATCGTCGAACCGGGGGAGATCGAACCGGAGAACGTCCACCTGCCCTGCGTGTGCGTGGACGCCGTCGTCCAGGCCGGCGAGCGGCGACACGTCGCGGAAGGGCGGCACTTTTGAAACCGGACGAGGAGATCATCGTTCGACGCGCCGTGCGCGAGTTGCGCTCCGGCATGGTCGTGAATCTCGGCATCGGCATGCCGACGCTGATTCCCTCGGTGATGCCGAAGGGGCTCGACGTGCTCGTTCACTCCGAGAACGGCTTCGTGGGAATGGGCCAGCCCGATCCGTCGGGAACGCGCGACAGCGACGTGATCGACGCGGGCGGGCGGCCGGTGTTTCTGATGAAGGGCGCTGCGGCCTTCGACAGTCTCATGTCCTTTGCGCTGATTCGCGGCGGCAACCTGGATGTCGCGGTGCTGGGGGCCTTCGAGGTCAGCATGGCCGGCGATCTGGCGAACTGGATGATTCCCGGAAAGCTGACTCCCGGCATGGGCGGGGGAATGGAGCTCGCCCAGAAGGCGCGCCACGTCATCGTGGTCAGCCGTCATCTCGACAAGCACGGGCGCGGCAAGCTGGTGGAGGAATGCACGCTTCCCCTGACGGCGACGGGGTGCGTGAGCACGCTGATCACCGAGCGCGCCGTCTTTCGCCGGACCAACGGGAGGATGACGGTTTGCTCGATCCATCCGGACCATACGCCCGACTCGGTCAAGGAGGGCATCGCAAACGTTGCCCTCGCCGACGAACTGGAACCCTGGTGAACGTCTCGCGTTCCGGTTGATTCCGCCGGGGAAGCTCCCCAACGCTTTTCGTCCGGCCCTCGATGTGGCCGAAATCCTTCCGGTCGGGCACTCCAAATGGCTTCACTTCCCACGCAGAACGAGCTTCGGCAGGCGGTCCTCGCACGGCGCGACTGGGCCGTCGAGCGCCTCGGCGGCTGGGTGCGGCACGGCAGCGTGCTGGGCCAGGAGCTGAGCGCGCAGGAATACGTCGCGGACATCTACGAGGAAATCGGGTTCGCCTCGCGCTTCGAGACGATCGATCCCGACGCGATTTCCGGTCTGCCGGGATACAGCCCTGTGGACTGGTCCTACAAGAACCGTCCCAACGTCGTGGGACTGCACGATCCGGCGTCGCCGAAGGGGCGTTCGCTCATCATGAACGGGCACGTCGACGTGGTGAGTCCGGAGCCCTCGTCGCTCTGGACATCCGATCCGTTCGAGCCGCGCATCGTGGAGAACGAAGAGAACGGCGAGACCTGGATGTACGGGCGCGGCGCCGCGGACATGAAAGGCGGCTCGGTGTGCTGCTTCTGGGCACTGGCCGCGCTTCGCGACATGGGTTTCGTTCCCGCATCGAAGGTCATACTCCAGTCGCCCATCGAGGAGGAGTGCACGGGGAACGGGGCGCTGGCGCTTTGCGCGAACGGATACACGGCGGACGCGTGCCTGATTCCCGAGCCCTTCGCCGAGTCGATTCTCCGCCGCCAGGTGGGGGTGATCTGGTTCGAGGTGCGCATCGTGGGAAAGACGACGCATGTGCTCGGAACGGGCGCCGGCGTGAACGCGATCGAGAAGTCCTGGACGGTGATCCAGGCGCTGCGCGCGCTCGAAGCGGAAACCAACGGGCCAGAGCGCATCCCCGAGCCCTACAAGGGCATCGACCATCCGATCAACCTGAACGTGGGCGTCATCAGTGGCGGCGACTGGGCCAGCACCGTGGCGGGGGAGTGCGTGACGCGTTTCCGGTTCGGACTGTTTCCGGGCGAGTCCCTCGCCGATCTGCGCGCGCGCGTGGAGAAATGCGTGCGGGACGCGGCGGCGGGCGATCCGTGGCTGCGGAACTTTCCGCCGACGGTCGAGTACGTCGGTTTCCAGGCGGAAGGGTGCGAGTTCGACGCCGACGGCGATTTCGGCAAGGCTCTGCGCTCCGCCCACTCCTCGTGGCGGGGAAGCGAACCGGGCCAGGAGTCGATGACCTGCACGACCGACGCGCGCTTCTTCAATCTCTACTACGGAATTCCCGCGACGTGCTACGGCCCGGCGTCCCGCAACATCCACGGCGTCGACGAGAAGGTCAGCATCGACTCGATGCAGCGGGTCGCGGAAGTCATGTCTTCGTTCGTCGGCGACTGGTGCGGACTGGAGAGGCTGAAATGACGAAGCTGCGCGAACCGGTCGCGATCGTCGCACCCGTTCGGACGCCCGTCGGCCGGCTCGGGGGAATGCTCGCCGCCGTGGAGCCGTATCTGCTGCTGGCGGGGGCCTTTCGCGGAACGGTCTTCGAGTGCTACAAGCAGTGCCGCCAGTTCCGTTCGGTGCTGGCCGGGGAGCTCGCCGAGGGCGACGAGGCGGAGGCGGAGAAGCGCCTGGGAACGGGCGAACGCGTCGCGCTGAAGGGCATCCTGAAGGCCGACGACGTGATCGTCGGCAACGTGCGCAACGGCATCGGCAACATCGCGCGCGTCGCCGCGCTGGAAGCCGGCATCCCCGAGGACATTCCCGCCATGACCATCGACCGCCAGTGCGCGTCCTCGATGGAGGCGCTTGCGCTCGCGGCGGCGAAGATCGCCGGAGGTCTGGCCGACAAGATTCTCGTCGGCGGAGTCGAGAGCGCCAGCCAGGCGCCCTGGCTCTACCAGAAGACCTCGCGCGCATACGGATATTTCGAGCCGAAGCCCTACACGATTCGCATGTCCTCGCCCGCCGTCGGAGACCCTTCGATGGGGGAAACGGCGGAGACCCTGGCGGACGACTTCCGCATCTCCAGGGAGGAGATGGACGCCTACGCGACGGAGAGTCACCGCAAGGCCGCCGAAGCGCAGAAGGACGGCCGGTTCGCGCGCGAGATGTGGACGTTGATCAACGACGCGCAGGGACGCACGATTCCCGTCGACGCGGCGGACGAGTGCGTGCGCCCGGACACCTCGCCGGAGAAACTCGCCAGGCTGCCTGCGGTCTTCCGATCGGGCGGACGCGTAACCGCCGGCAACAGTTCGCCGCTCAACGACGCGGCGGCGTCGTGCTTCGTGATGTCGGCCGCGGAAGCGGAGCGCGAGGGCGTGACCGTCGACGCGTGGATTCGCGGCGTTTGCGCCGTCGGGCTCGATCCCACGCGCATGGGGCTTGGGCCGGCGCTCGCCATTCCGAAGCTGCTGGAGGAGTGCGGCCTGGGGATGGACGATATCGACCTGTTCGAGATCAACGAGGCGTTCGCGGCGCAGGTGCTCGCGGTTCTGCGCATGATGGAACGCGAGGGGAATCCGATTCCGCTGGCGAAGCTGAACGTGAACGGCGGCGCGCTGGCCCTCGGGCACCCCCTCGGGGCGACCGGCCTGCGCATATCGATCACTCTGATTCGTGCGCTTCAGGCACGCGGGCTAAAGCGCGGCGTGGCGTCCCTTTGCGTCGGCGGGGGACAGGGGATGGCGATTCTGGTGGAAGTTCCGGGCTGACAAGCGACCCGGTTTCTTGGATACTTCAACGCGAAGCAGGAAAGGAAGTCGAGGACATGGCAACAGCGACAGTCACCAATGCGGAACTTCTCAAGCGGCGCGAGAACGCCGTCCCCAGGGGGCCGTTCAACATCGCGCCCGTCTTTGCGGAACGCGCCGAAGGCAGCCACGTCTACGACGTCGAGGGGAACGACTATCTCGACTTCTGCGGCGGCATCGGCGTCGTCAACGTCGGACACAACCACCCCCGCGTGGTCGAGGCGGTCAAGGCCCAGGCGGACCGCTTCCTGCACACGTGCTTTCACGTCGTGATGTACGAGGAGTACCTCCGCCTCGCGGAGCGTCTGAACGAACTGGTGCCGATCGCGGGCGCCTGCAAGACGGCCTTCTTCAACAGCGGCGCCGAGGCGGGGGAGAACGCGATCAAGATCTGCCGCGCCCACACCGGACGCCAGGGCGTCGTCGCCTTCGAGCGCGGCTTCCACGGCCGCACGCTGCTGGGCATGACGCTGACCGGCAAGGTGAAGCCCTACACGGCGGGATTCGGACCGTTCGCGCCGGAAGTCTACCACCTGCCCTACGCGCCGTTCTTCGCGAATCCCAGGAAGCACTCGGACGAAGAGGTCGCCAGGCTCTGCAACGACGCGCTCGACCGCCTCTTCGCGTACCACATCGAACCGGAGAGCATCGCGTGTCTGATCGTCGAGCCGGTTCTCGGCGAGGGCGGCTTCCATCCGCTGCACCCCGTCGGCGCGCGAATCCTGGTGGAACGCTGCCGCGAGAACGGCATCGTCTATATCAGCGACGAGGTGCAGTCGGGCTTCGGACGGTGCGGCGCGATGTTCGCCATCGAGCGCTACGGGCTGGAGCCGGACATGGTCGCGATGGCGAAGTCGCTGGCCGGCGGCATGGTGCTGAGCGGCGTGACCGCCCGCGCGGAGATCATGGACGCGCCGGGCATCGGCGGCATCGGCGGAACCTACGGCGGGAATCCGGTGGCCTGCGCGGCGGCGAACGCAGTGCTCGACATCATGGCGGAGGAGAACCTGCCGGAGCGGGCCAACGCCATCGGCGAGAAGGTCATGGCGCTGTTCGGGAAACTTTGCGCGACGTACGACTTCGCCGGCGATTCGCGCGGACTCGGCGCGATGTGCACCATCGAGATCGTCGGCGCCGGCGGCAAGGCGGACGCCGAACGGGCGGGGCGAATCTGCACCTCCGCCCGCGAGAACGGTCTGCTGATCATGACCGCCAGCGGCAACTGCATCCGCACGCTGATGCCGCTGACCATCGGCGACGCCGACCTGGCGAAGGGACTCGCCATCCTGGAGAAGGCGTTCGCCTCGGTGGCGTAGGCCGGTGCGCGGGCGCAGGCCGCTGCGCTTGAAACTCCGAAATCGACGAACCTCGCGCCCCCTCCCGGGGCGCGATGGTCGTTTTTGGCCCTAGCCTTGACTTCCACCGGCGAACCGTCCACTCCTGAACCGAGGACTCTACTCCCGACTGGTACATAGAATGGGGGCAGGTCAGATTGACCCGCGCCCGCATTCGGTGAAATATGTGGCGGGTTTGGTCCTAAAGCAATAGTCGATCCCCGAGGTGCTCCGATGCCGAAGCGCAAGAGGGCGATTCTCTCGCCCCAAATCCTGCATGACCTTTGGCTGAAGGAGGACCTGGCCTCGATATCCCGGCTTGTGATAGAGTACCAAGCGGATCCAAAGGGGTATCGCACCGAGGAACTGCTACTTGAAGACCTTCCATACCTGTTGGCATGTGGATATTCACTCGACTTCGTCGCATTCGTGGACTGGCATTTCCAGTCCATGCGCGGCATGGAATCCATCCGGCTTGGCGATCTGCCTCTCGCGAACTTTCTGATGAAGCGCGGTTGGCCGCAGAAGGGACTCGTCTCCGTAGACGATACAGGCAAAGTCTCGTACTTGCTGGAGTATCCCGGGCCGGCCTGGTGGGGAACGCCCGGGCGTGATCGCTTCCATGAACTTCTGCGAAAGTCGCTCCTTGAGGATCTCGGGCCCGGCTTCCTGTGCGGCCGGATTTTCGAGTTTGCCCAATGGGACCGGCCAGACCTGTGCCGCCATGTTCTAACGGATGTGTGGCCTGAAATCGAGACTGCGGTCGTCCGAACACACATTGCTATCCAGGGCACCGGAGACGAGGATTTCTGTACGACGGTGGACTTGCGGATGATGCGGATGGCGATTTCCCTGGCCCGTGTGTATACGGAAGTCACGTTGGACAATCCCCCTGACACCCGCCCGCTCCTCGAGCGTGCCGACGAATTGCTCCGCGAGTTCTTGGCGCTTCAGTCGGAAGGCGGGCTCTGTGAGATTGCTTCCTTCTACTTTGCGATATGTGAACGCGCGGGAAGAATACCTGAGGCCGCCTGCCTGCGCTTCTGCGAAATGTTCACCGTGGATGCCCTTGAGTACCGCCCATTCAGAAAGCTCATCGTGGAGAGGGGAATAGAGAGCAGGCCGTATGATCCTCCACCGGGGTTCTCGGCGGAATCGATCCATGCGGCATACCGCGAAATCGTGGGTCCCCCGGATCCGGCGTTCGAATGGCTGAACGGGTGACGTGTTGCGACCCCGGTCGCGGGCCGTACCCGACGATGCGACGGTGCCGTGAACGTGTCCCCGTACCTGCGCTGCGGCGAGCATCACTTTGCGGCTCGGGAGACGTACGCGCCTGCCCCGGCAGACCCGGACGTTTCCCCGACCGGACCGCCACGGTGCAGGGATCGCTACTTGCGGGCGGATAGGGGGCGCGGTGCGCGTTTTCGCGATGACGACGGCCATCGCGGCGTTGATGGCTTTCACCATTTCCTCGGCGAGAGTGCGGAACTCGCCGTCGTGGAGCTTGTCTGGGCGATAGCGCTGCCGAATGCTTCCGAGGCCGGTGCACCGGCCCGTCTCTTGGTGCTGCACCGGGATTCGGAACAGAATCCGGCACAAAAGAAACGCCGCCGGGGCATAACCCCGGCGGCATCAATGTATCGAAAAAAATGGCGGTGAGGGAGGGATTCGAACCCTCGATAGAGTTGCCCCTATACACGCGTTCCAGGCGTGCGCCTTAAACCACTCGGCCACCTCACCGCACGAGGGGGGCGAAACGAAAAGGACGTTGGCGCGGGGCGGTCAACTGGAATCGGGGAGAGCGGCTCGATCCGGAAGCCGCGCCGCAGCGGGTCCGGAACGTTGATGGCTTTCCAGTTGTCTCGGTAGGGGGGCTTTGTTGGATTGCGCGCCCTTCCGGGCCGGGCCCGGCATTTTCAACGGTCGTCGATCCCTTATGGCCCCACGCCACCGCCAGCGCCGGTCTCGCAAGACCACCGGCCAACCCTCCGCCGCCGTTCCGCCGGTCTCCGCTTCGGGGGCCGAGGCAGTTGCTGCGCATCGCACACGGGGCAAGGGCTTCTGGATTGGCCTCTACATCGCTGGATTCGCGGCGGTTGAATCCGTTCTGCTGGTGGTTTTTCTTGGCATCTCCGGGGGATCGCGCGAGCGCACGGCGCTGATCCAGGCAGCCGATGCCTGTTTCGAGAGCGGCCGGACGGAGCGCGGAATCGAAGTTCTGGCGCGGATCGAGAGTCGCTGGCCGGACTATGCGGAAACCTCGAGCTTCAGGATTCGGATGGGCCGGATGCTTGTCGCGGACGGGCGCAACGCCGATGGCGCGGAGTACCTGGCGCGATTCGTCGAAGAGCGGCCCGACGTCTGGGACGTACGAACCGAGGCCGGTACGGCGTTCTGGAACGCGGGAAGCCGCGAGGAGGCGCTGGCGATGTTTTCCGCCGAGTTGGGCAGCGGCAACCCGCAGAGCGACACCGCGCTGCTGTACCTGGGTCTGGACGGTCTGGAGAGGGGCGACGTGCCGGCGGCTCTGCGGCGGTTCCAGTCGGTTCGCGACCGAACGCTGCTCGACGGCGAACCGGCGGGCGCCATCGCCGACGCGAAACGCACGCTGGTGAAACCGGCCCGCAAGGCCGCCGAAGACCTTTTTGCCAATTCTTCCGGTTAGTCGATATTCTCCCATGAGCACTTCGTTTCCGTTTCTTCCCGATCACTCGAACCTGAACGAGGTTCGCTATCGAAAGGCGGCCGCCCTGCGCGAGGCCGGCATCGATCCCTATCCGGCGCATTTCGAGCCGACGCATCTGGCGCGCGAAATCGTCGATCGTCCGGAGGACTATCTGGAGCGCGAGGACGCCGTCGTTACCCTGATGGGCCGCGCGATGACGGTTCGCCGCATGGGCAAGGCGGCGTTCTTCCACCTGGTCGACCGGTCGGGGCGCATCCAGGTGCACATCAACAAGAAGGAAATCGACGAGGACGGCTTTCGCGTCTACAAGGAGTTCCTGGACACGGGCGATATCGTGGGCGTGACAGGGCCCGTGTTCCGCACCAAAACGGGCGAGCTGACCGTCATGGCGAAGGAGATGCTGCTGCTGACCAAGAGCACCCGCCCCCTGCCGGAGAAGTGGCACGGTCTGACGGACAAGGAGACGCGGTACCGCCAGCGCTACGCGGACCTGATCGCGAACCCCGAGGTGCTCGACACGTTCCGCATGCGGTCGCGCATCGTCGGCTCGATGCGGAGGTGGCTCGACGACCAGGAGTTTCTGGAGGTCGAGACGCCCATGATGCAGCCGCTCTACGGCGGCGCGGCGGCGAGGCCCTTCTCCACGCACCACAACGCGCTCGACATGGACCTGTACCTGCGCATCGCGCCGGAGCTCTACCTCAAGCGCCTGGTGGTCGGCGGGATGCACCGCATCTACGAGATCAACCGCAACTTCCGCAACGAGGGCATCTCCCTCCAGCACAACCCCGAGTTCACGATGCTGGAGCTCTATGCCGCGGGCTGGAACTGCGCGGACATGATGGACTTCGTCGAGCGCATGCTGGCGGAGGCGCTGCGGACGGCGACGGGCGGAACGGTCTGCGAATACGACGGCATGGCCATCGAGTTCGGCGGACACCCCTGGCCGCGCCTGTCGATTCTCGACGCGCTGCGCAAATACGCGCAGGTCGTGGTGGACTGGGACATGGACGTCGCCGCCGTGAAGGCCGCGGCCGACGGGCTGCATGTTCCCGACGACGTCGCCTCCGGCGTGGACGCCATCATCCACCTGTTCGAGGAGAACTGCGAGCGCCACCTCGTCCAGCCGACCTACATCACCGAGTTCCCGAAGGCCGTTTCGCCCCTCGCCAAGTCCAAGGACGGCGATCCCAACGTCACGGACCGCTTCGAACTGTACGTCTGCGGGATGGAACTGGCCAACGGATTCAGCGAGCTGAACGATCCGGCGGAGCAGTACGCGCGCTTCGCCGAGCAGGTCGAGCGCAAGAAGGCCGGCGACGAGGAAGCGGTCGGCGAGATCGACCACGACTACGTGCGCGCGCTCGAATACGGCATGCCGCCGACGGCCGGCCTGGGGGTCGGCATCGACCGGTTCATCATGGTCGCCACGGGAAACACCTCGATCCGCGACGTGATTCTCTTCCCGCTCCTGCGGTCGAGAAGCGCGGGCGAAACGCAGAGCGGAGACGGCGAATGACGGCGGAAACGCACGGCGCCGCCAGCGCGGCCGACACGGCGGCGCGGCGCGGAATCGGCTCGCGCATCGCGGGAGTCGTCCTCGACGTCCTGCTGCTGGCGCTTCTTCTGGCGCTGGGCGTCGCCGTTCTCGACGTCTTCATCAAGGTCATCGTGCTGATCGTCGGCTTCTTCCAGCGCCCCCCGAAGGAATACGTCGAGCTGGGAATCGCGACCTGGGACGAGGGCCGGCACAGCGGCGACGCGGTGCGGCTGCTGGGGAGTCTCGCCATCGCCGCGGTCTTCGCGTTCGTCTTCAAGGCGGGTCTTCGTCTCCGGCGCATGCTGCTTTCGCGGTTCATCGACGCGACGTTCGAGAGTTTCGTCAGCAAGCGCTACCTGCTCTCGCGCGAGGGCGGTTCGCTGGTGAACCTGATCACGACGGTCTCGGTGCTCGGCGTCTCGGTGGGCGTCATGGCGCTGGTGGTCGTGATCTCCGTGATGGACGGATTCGACAAGACGCTCGTGGACCGCATGATGGGCGTCTTCGCCCACGTGGAAATCTGGCCGGCCGGGGCGGGCGAGAGCGCGGAGTTCACGACGGAGGAGTACGAACGGATCCTCGCCGTGCTCGACGCGCACCCCGGGATCGTCGGCGCCGCACCGCTGGTCCAGCGCAAGTCCTTCTTCCAGACATCGACCGGGTCCAGTGCGGAGAAGTACGCCGCCATCATTCGCGGTCTGGACGTTCCCCGCGAGCGAAAGGTCACCCACCTGGCGGACAACATCGTCCGCGGCACGGGCGAACCGGGTCCCGGCGAGGTCGTCCTCGGCGGCGAACTGGCGCGCAAGCTCGGCGTGCTTGAGGGCGACGAACTCTATGCCTTCGGCGGCAAGGTCGTCTCGACCGGCGGACGCGGACCCACCGCCAAGATTTCGAAGCTGCGCGTCGCGGGCATCTTCAAGACCGGCCTGTACGACGTGGACGACAACTTCGCGTACACGAGCGTCGAGACGATCCAGCGGCTGACGCTCACGGAGGGCAGGATATCCTCCATCCACATCCGCGTGAAGGACCCCGACCGCGCGGAGGACGTCGCGTACTCGCTGCGCAAGCAGGTTCCCGTTCCCGCGATGCTGCGGACGTGGGAGGAGATCAATCCGGAGTTCTTCAAGGCGCTCTGGGTCGAGAAGGTCGCCATGTTCGTCATTCTCTCGCTGATCATCGTCGTGGCGTCGCTGAACATCATCGGCACGCTGGTCATGGTGGTGACGCAGAAGACGCGCGAGATCGGAATCCTGAAGAGCATGGGCGCGTCGGACGCGATGATTCTTCGCGTGTTCCTCTATCACGGCGTGTTCATCGGGATCGTGGGCACGTCGCTCGGAACGGTGTGCGGGCTCTGGCTCTGCCGGTTCGTCGAGCGCGACATCGACAAGATTTTCCAGCTGCCGGCGGCCGTCTACGGAATGGACCGCCTGCCGGTGATCGTCGACTGGTGGCCGGTGATGACGCTGATCATCGGCAGTTCGCTGGTGATCTGCACCCTGGCGGGAATCGTCCCGGCGTTTCGCGCCGCGCGGCTGAATCCCGTCGAAGCACTCCGATACGACTAGGACGAACCTCCCATGCGTCTTTGCACCGTCCGTACGAGCGACATCGAATCCTTCTTCGGCATCGAGCTCAGGAAGCGCATTCTCCGCATTCCGGCTGCTGCCGCGGCCTACCGCCTGCGGCCGGCGCAGCGCGCGAAGCTCGCGAGCATGCACGCCTATCTCGACGGCCTCCCCCATACGGAGAAGTCCCTGCGCGCGCTGCTGCAGATGATAGCCGACGATCCCTCGCCTCTGGCGGGGGAGGCCGGGGACGGCATGCCGTATCTGTTTCGCGAGCAGGACATCGAGTGGCTTCCGCCCGTTCCGCGACCGGGCAAGATTCTCTGCGTGGGGCTGAACTATCGCGACCACTGCGAGGAGCAGAACAAGCCGATCCCCGACATACCGATCATCTTCAACAAGTTCGCGACCTCCCTCGTCGGCCACAAGGCGGAGATTCCCCTCCCCCTGAAGGCTGACCCGAACATCGACTACGAGGCGGAGCTGGCCGTCGTGATCGGCAGAAAGGCCACGCGCGTCAAGAAGGGCGGCGCGATGGGCCACGTCGCCGGCTACATGATCATGAACGACGTCTCGGCGCGATCGACCCAGGCGGCGGAGAAGCAGTGGGCGAGGGCGAAGGGCTTCGACGGCTCGGGGCCGTGCGGGCCGTACCTCGTCACCGCCGACGAGATTCCCGATCCCCACGCGCTGACGGTCAAGTGCCGCGTGAACGGCGAGCTTCGCCAGAATTCCAGCACAAGACACCTGGTCTTCCGAATCGACCAGCTCATCCAGCACATCACGCGGATGGTCACGCTCGAACCCGGCGACATCGTCTCGACAGGCACGCCCGGCGGGGTCGGCGTCTATCGCGACCCGCAGATATTCCTGGCACCGGGCGACCAGGTCGCCATCGAGATCGGCGGGCTGGGCACGCTGGAGAACGTCTGCCGCAAGGCCTGATCGTTCGGGGTTGCCCGGCGGCCGTTCCGCCGCGCAGGCTCCCGCCCCGGTCGCGGAAGCGGCCCATTTCACCGACGGAAACGCGTCCATGAGCAAGAGTCTGAACATCGCAGTCATTCACGGGGACGGCACCGGCCCCGAAGTCATGCGCGAGGGCCTGAAGGTTCTCGGCGCGGCGGCCGCCAGGTTCGGCCTGTCGCTGAACCTGACGGACTACGACCTCGGCGGGGAGCGCCATCTCCGGACCGGCGATGTGCTTCCCGATTCCGTTCTCGAAGAGCTGAAGAAGCAGGACGCGATCTATCTCTCCGCCATCGGCCATCCCGACGTGAAGCCCGGCGTTCTCGAGAAGGGCATTCTGCTGCGGCTTCGCTTCGAACTCGACCAGTACATCAACCTCCGCCCCGTGAAGCTCTATCCCGGCGTGCAGACCCCGCTGAGGGACAAGACCGCCGAGCACATCGACTTCGTCGTCGTTCGCGAGAACACCGAGGGTCTCTACGCGGGCGCGGGCGGCTACCTGAAGAAGGGCACGCCCGACGAGATCGCCATTCAGGAGTCGATCAACACCCGCAAGGGCGCGGAACGCTGCCTGCGGTATGCGTTCGACCTGGCGGGCACGCGCCCGCGCAAGCAGCTCCACCTCGTCGGCAAGACCAACGTTCTCACGTACGCGTTCGATCTCTGGGAGCGCGCCTTCAACGAAGTCGGCGCGGCCGACTACCCTTCCATCGACCGCAAGTACCACCACGTCGATGCCTGCTGCATGTTCATGGTCTGGGCGCCCGAGCAGTACGATGTGATCGTCACCGACAACATGTTCGGCGACATCGTCACCGACATCGGCGCCATGATCCAGGGCGGCCTCGGCATCTCGGCGTCCGGCAACATCAACCCGGAACCCGGCGGCGTTTCGATGTTCGAACCGGTCGGCGGCTCCGCCCCCCAGTTCACCGGCAAGAACGTCATCAACCCGCTGGCCTGCATCAATGCCGGCGCGATGATGCTCAAGGCCCTCGGGCACGGCGACGCGGCGAACTGCATCGAGAGCGCCGTGGCGAAGGTCGCCGGGGAGCTGCCGGGTCTTGGCGTGGGCGAAATGGGCATCGGAACCGATGCGGTCGGCGACAGGGTGGCCGCGATCGTCGCGGGTTAGGCCATGCCGAAATACTATCCGATGATGATCGACCTCGAAGACATGCCGACGCTCGTCGTCGGCGGGGGTCCCATCGCGGCGCGCAAAGCGGCATTGCTGGCGGACTACGGCGCGAGGGTGCGCATGGTCGCCCGCGAGGCCTCGACCGAGGCGCGCGCGCTGGCGGCGGAGGGGCGGGTTCGCCTCGAAGAGCGTTCCTACGCGGTCGCCGATCTGGAGGAGCAGCGGGTCGTCTTCGCCGCGACCAACGACCGCGCGCTGCACGAGTCCATCAAGTCCGAGTGCGATCTCCGCCGCATTCCCTGCAACGTGGTGGACGTCCCGGACCTGTGCAGTTTCATCGTCC
>JAJFLJ010000297.1 GCA_021772755.1 Candidatus Sumerlaeota bacterium | reverse complement strand
TTCAGCAGGCCGAGGATCTCCGGCAGATGCATGATCACCGGCACGATGCCGATGATGGCGAGATGCTCGACGATGTTCTCCAGGAGGCGGACGCCGGCCTCGCGAAGGCGCGTTCCCCCCAGGCCCCAGGCCTTGTAGTCCGGGTAGATGCGGTTCAGCGCATGGAACAGGTTGGCGCCGTGGATGTCGCCGGAATTCTCGCCGGCGATCACGAACAGCTTCAACGGCCGCTTTCTCGGACTGGAATCCGGCACGGTGGGGGAGACTCCGGGCAGTGTCGCGCTGCCGCCTGCGGTCACTCTGGGATCGAGGTCTTGTCGCGGATCTGCTCCGCGATCTCGAAGAGAGGCCGGTTGTCCATCGACGGCACGGTGGTGTTCCGAATCTGTTCGGTGATTTCGATGACGACTTCGAGCGCCTTCATCGCCTGCTCGCCGGTGGTCTGGGGCGTGTGGCCCAGGCGGACGCACTCCAGGAAGTGCTCGAGCTCCAGCTTCAGCGGCTCCTTGCGGCGGACGCGCTTCTTCTCGGTCTTGATGTAGTAGCGCGACTCGCCGGGCTTCAGCGATCCCTC
Source organism: Candidatus Sumerlaeota bacterium (assembly GCA_021772755.1). Lineage (GTDB taxonomy): Bacteria > Sumerlaeota > Sumerlaeia > SLMS01 > JAHLLQ01 > JAJFLJ01. The sequence continues at coordinate 5,475 of JAJFLJ010000297.1, read as the reverse complement.
CCGGCGGTAGCGCCGGTGGATCTCCATCGCCTGGCGCTTGTAGTCCAGCGAGATGTACGCGTTGTCCTGGAAGACCCGCAGCTTGCGCATGGGCTTGGGCGTCACGCGCGAGCACGTCACGTTCGCGATGCATCCGCTCTTGAACTTGATGCGCGCGTTCGCGATGTCCTCCTTGTCGGTGAGGATCGCCACGCCCGTCGCGTCGATGCTCTCGATCTCGGAGTCCACGATGCGCAGGATGATGTCGATGTCGTGGATCATCAGGTCGAGAACGACGCCGACGTCCTTGACGCGCGGATCGAAGGAGCCCAGCCGGTGGCACTCGATGAAGAGCGGCGTCGTCAGGATCTCCTTGAACTTCTGCACGGCGACGTTGAAGTGCTCGATGTGGCCCACCTGCAGCACGCGGTTGTTTCTCTTCGCCGCCTCGGCCAGGGCCTGCGCCTCGCGCACCGAGTTGCAGACCGGCTTCTCCACCAGGCAGTGGATGCCGTTGTTCAGCAGCGTCTCGGCGATCTCGTAGTGCGTCACCGTCGGCGTCGCGATGCTGACCGCGTCCACCTTCCCGATCAGTTCCCGGAAGTCGTTCGTGTACTTCGCCCCGAACTTCTTCGCGATGGGTTTCCCCTGGTCGGCGTTCGTGTCGCAGACCCAGAGAAGCTCGGCTCCGCCGTGTTCGCCATAGTTGCGGGCGTGGTGCTGGCCGAGGTGGCCGACCCCCACGACTCCGACTTTGATTCTGTTGCTCATATCCGTCTACCTTTTCCACGCCGCCGGGCGAAAGAGCCCGCAGCTCAGAATGGCTGGTGCCAGCTCTATCGGAGTCGCACCAGGACCGCAACCACGGTTCCGGTCCAGAGCACGACCGTCGCCAGAAGCGGTAAATCCTCCAGCAGCAGGGTTTCCGGGGCCCCGCCCTCCCCCTTCTTCAGTACGAGCCACAGGTACCGGAACATCCCGTAGACCACGAATGGCATCGAAAACACCATCAGATAGGTGTTCCCGGGCGAGTCCACACCCTCCGCCGCCCGCGAGAACTTCCCCTGGGTGGTCCACAGAGCATAGCTGAAGAGCGTCCCCGCCATGGCGACCGTCAGCAGGACGTCCAGGTACTCCCGGGAGTACTCCCGCAGGACCCTGCGGGTCGTCGAGGCGACGTCCCCCATCGTGACCAGTTCGCTCCGCCGCTTCGCGATCGCCAGAAACAGCGCCAGGAAGAGCGTCGTCAGAAGGAAGTACGACGTGATCTCCACCGGGTTCGCCCGGTCGGTGTTGATGGCCTCGATGCCGGCCAGCGCTCGGATCACGAATCCCACCGCGAGAATCAGGATGTCGAGTACGACGGCGTGCTTCAGCTTGATCGAATACGCCGTGACGAGTCCGAGATACAGGACCGCCAGCAACGCGAAATTCACCGGCAGATAGAGAAACGCCGCTACCAGGGACACGAGCGCCAGAACGACGGCGCCCGTTCCCGCGGCGGCGGGGGAAATGCGCCCCGCCGCGATCGGGCGGTTCTTCTTCTTCGGATGCAGCCGGTCCTGCTCGGCGTCCAGCACGTCGTTGACGACGTAGACCACGCCGCTGAGGGCGCAGAAGATCGCGAAGGCCGCGACGGCGTTGGCGACGGATTGCCCGTCGGACCAGCGGCCCGTGAACATCAGGCCAGCGAAGATCAGCAGATTCTTCGTCCACTGCTTCGGTCTGAGGCACTGGATGAACGCCAGCGGCATAGGCCCTAGTCCGTCAGCCCTTCGGGAATCGTCACTTCGACGAAGCCTCCCGCGATATCGACGCGCTGGACGAACTGCGGAAGAATCGGCAGCAGCGTCTCTTCCGCGACGCCTGCGAGCTTCAGCACCAGATAGTCGTGGGCCGCGCCCTCGCGCGCCGTCTTCACGGTTCCGAGAGGCTCGCCGCTGCCGGAGTCGCGCACTTCCAGTCCGGCGAAGTCGTCGATGTAGTATTCGCCTTCCGGCAGTTCCCACCGGTCGGCCTCGGGAATGACGAGCTCGCAGTTGACGAACTTCTCGGCGGTGGTTCGGTCCGAGATGCCCTCGAAGGTCGCGTGGATCAGCCCGTTCCCCACCAGGCGCGACTCGACGAGCTTCAGTTCCTCGGCGACTCTTCCGCTGCGGCGAACCCGCAGGTTTTCCAGGGGAGCCTCCAGGAAATCCTCGGGAGCGCGGGTGAGCGGCTTCAGCCGAAACACCCCGCGCAGGCCGTGGGGCCTGAGGACCGCCGCAACCGCCACCCAGTCGTCTTGGTTCGGCACGGCCGGCTACTCGATGATCTGAAGGAGCGACTTCTTGCTGTGCTTGGTGGCGGCGGCGCTCAGGATCTTGCGGAGCGCCTTGGCCGTCTGGCCGCTCTTGCCGATGACCTTGCCGACGTCCTCGGGACTGACCCGCAATTCCACGATCACGCTCGTCTCGCTCTCCAGCGACGTCACGGAGACCTTCTCCGGTTCGTCGACGAGGGCGCGGGCCACGTACTCGATCAGGTCTTTCAGTTCGTTGTCCTGGCTCATCGGTTTCGTCTCCTGGAACGGGAACAATGCAGAGGATGATCCTCTGCGATTCAGAGGGAACTGGTGACTCTCAGGCGACGGTTTCCACAACTTCGCACCGCAGCAAGAAGAAAAACGGCGTGCGGCTCCCTGGTCAGGAGGCCGCAGCCTTCGCCTTCTTCTTCGCTTCGACCTTCTCTTCGTGGAACCGCTTGAGGATTCCCTTGCGGCGCAGCAGCGCGCGGGCGGTCTCCGTCGGCTGGGCCCCGCTGTGGAGCCAGTAGACCGCGCGGTCCGCATCGCAGACGACCTGCTGCTCCTCGTCCTTGTTCAGCGGCTGGTAGCGACCGATGATCTCGATGAACTTGCCGTCGCGCTTGCGGCGGGCGTCCGCCACCACGAGACGGTAGTACGGGGCCTTCTTGCGGCCGATGCGGGTCAGGCGAATCTTGACCATGATGACTTTCTCCTTTTGAATCCTGTCGAATTGAAAGCCCCGAAGGGCATGGTTTCCAGCGTTGTGCGCGGCGGGTCAGCGCCGGCCGCTCTTGTTCTTCTTTTTCTTCTTCTTCGGCGGCGTGTACGAGGACCCCCGCTTCTTCTGCTCCATCTTCTTCATCTGCTTCGCGTACTTCTTCGGCACCCCCGGCATCATGCCGGGGTCCATTCCCGGTGGCAGTTCCGGCACGCCCCCGCCGGCGAGAATCTCGCCGGGATTCGGCATGTCTCCGCCCCCCATCGCCTTCTTCAGCCCCCCCATCACGCCGTCGCCCGTCAGTTGCTGCATCATGCCGCGCATCTGCTCGAACTGCTTCACCAGTTCGTTGACCTGCTTCAGCGTGTGCCCCGAACCGCGCGCGATCCGGTCGCGGCGTTTTCCCTGGGTTTTGACGAGTTCCGGGTTTTCCCTCTCCTCCTTCGTCATCGAGAGAATCATCGCCTCGACGCGCTTGAACTCCCGGGTCAGGACGTCGTTGTCCATGTTCTTCATCAGGCCGCCGAGACCCGGCAGCATCCCCATGAGCCCCTTCAGCGAGCCCATGCGGTTGATCATCTTCATCTGCTTGATGAAGTCGTTGTAGCTGAAGCGGCCCGACGCCAGCTTCTCCTGCATGTTGGCGGCGTCCTCGCCGTCCATGGCCTTTTCGGCCTTCTCGACCAGCGACATCACGTCGCCCATGCCGAGAATGCGCTGCGCCACGCGGTCGGGATGGAACTCCTCCAGGTCGCCGGACTTCTCGCCGACGCCGGCGAAGACGATCGGACGGCCCGTGACCGCCTTGATCGAGAGCGCCGCGCCGCCCCTCGCGTCGCCGTCCAGCTTCGTCAGGCACACGCCGTCGATGCCGACCTGGTCGTTGAACGCCTTCGCGGAATTCACCGCGTCCTGGCCCGTCATGGCGTCGGCGACGAGGAACGTGTAGTCCGGCTTGTGGGCGTCGCGGATCGAGACCAGCTCGTCCATCTTCACTTCGTCGATGTGAAGCCGGCCGGCCGTATCGACGATCACCACGTCGTTGCCGTTCTCCGCCGCATGTCTGCGGGCCTGGCGGACGATCTCCACCGGAGGCGTGTCCGTGCCCATTTCGAACACCGGGAGGCCCAGGCTTCCGCCGACCTGCTTCAGCTGCTCGATCGCCGCGGGGCGGTACACGTCGCACGCCACCAGAAGCGGCTTCGTGCCCTTCTCCGCCAGGCGCGCGGCGAGCTTGCCGCAGAACGTCGTCTTGCCGGCGCCCTGAAGGCCCAGCATCAGAATCAGCTTCTCACCGCCGGGTTCGACGACGAATTCGCGGTCCGTTTCCGGATCGCCCGTCATCATCCGCACCAGGCCCTTCTGCACGATGGAGAAGAGCTGCTGCGCCGGGTTGACGCCCTTGACGATCTCCTGGCCGACCGCGTCCTCGCGCACCTGCTGCACGAAGTCCTTCACGATCAGATAGTTGACGTCCGCCTCCAGGAGCGCCATCCGCACCTCGCGGATCGCGTCCTTGATGTTGTCGTCGGTCAGCTGCTTCTGGCCGCGGATCTTCCGGAAGACGCCTTCGAACTTTTCGCCAAGAGACTCAAACATCCGCCGCCCCCGTCTCCGCCGCAGCTTCCAGGTCCCCGGCGATTTCGCCGAGCTCCCGGGCAAGCCCGTCGCCGTTGTAGATCACGCCGCCGCTCTTGCGGACGCGCCCCTCCATGTCGCGAAGACGACCGGCGATGGCGCGCAGCTTCGTGGCGTCCGCGGTCGGCCGCGCGGCGTCGCCCGCGGAATCGCCCGCCGACTCCGCAGTGTCCGGCCGGGAGCGGCTGAACCCCCGGGACAGCAGGCCAAGCTGCTCCTCGTACTTTTCGAGCGCCAGGTCCGCATGCTTGGTCGCGTCGTGAATCGCCTGGCGGGAAACGCCGTGCTGGCGCGCGATCTCGCCGAAGGAGAGGTCGTCCTCGAAGTGCAAATGGATGAAGGTGCGCTGCTTTTCCGTCAGAAGTCCGCCGTACAGGTCCATCAACTGGCTGATCCGAAGGACCTTTGCGAGATGGTCTCCTCCTTCGGGCGGCGTATTCTCAGTCGATTCAGTCATCTGCGGAAATCTGGGGGCGGGTTTCGGGGGCGTCAGTCAAATTGCCTTTACATGGGGCGTTCACCCCGGCCGCCCCGTCAAGGTCAATCCTTTGTCGGCCTATCCAAAAGAGTCGGGCGGCCCCGCAGAGCCGCCCGTCGTCCTGAATCCGTCCGCTTCGCGAATCAGGGCTTCTGGGCTCCCACGCCGTTCGCGGCCCCGAACATGTCGAGAGCTTCCTTCCAGGGGTAGCGGTTCGCGTACATGCTGACCTCCGTTTCGATGGTGCCCACCAGGTTCATCCCGAGGACCGAACGCCATTGGTTCGCCGGCGATTCGCGGTCGAGGTCCGTCTGCTCGCTGTACCGCGCGTTGAGATAGCCGTCCAGATAGGCCCTGTTCACCTTCAGGCCCTCG
>JAJFLJ010000296.1 GCA_021772755.1 Candidatus Sumerlaeota bacterium | reverse complement strand
CGGGCATTCCGGTGATGGGGCACCTGGGGCTGGTGCCGCAGTCGGTCCACGCGCTGAGCGGATATCGCGTGCAGGGACGGACCGAGCCGGACGCCGGGCGGCTGAGGCTGCTGGCCGCCGCGCAGCAGGAATGCGGCGCGTTCGCGGTGGTGGCGGAATGCGTTCCCGAGGGGCTGGGGCGCGAGCTCGCCGGGGCGCTGCACATTCCCGTCATCGGCATCGGCGCCGGCGCGGGGTGCGACGGCCAGGTGCTGGTCACCAACGATCTGCTGGGGATGACGGAAACACCGCCCCGTTTCGCCCGCAAGTACGTGGATCTGCGGGCCGGGGCGGTGCGTGCGTTTCGCAAGTACGGACGCGACGTTCGCGAGGGAATCTTCCCCGACGACGGCGAGACCTTCTCCTAGTTGTCGCCGGTCAGCGAATTCAGCGCGTTCGCGGCGTCTTCCTTCGCGTCCTCCATGGCCTCTTCGGCGTCTTCCATGGCGGCAGCGGCCTGCTTCTCGAGCTTTTCGAGCTGCTCTTCCAGCTGCGCCCTCTCCTCTTCGGAGGCGTCCGCGAGCTTCGCCTGAAGGCGCTCGATCTCGGCCTGAAGCTGTGCGGAGTCGACCTTGGGCTCGGCGGGCATCTCCATCTCGTCGTGCGCCTGGGCGGTCGAGTTCGAATCGCCGGAGCAGCCGGCGAGCGTGATCGTTCCTGCGGCGAGCAGGGCGAACAGTGTCCTCTTCATATCGTGCCTCCTGAATGGTGTTGTCCGAAATCGGGGCCAGCGCGCCACGACGGCCCCGGGGGCGCCACGGAAATCTGGGGAGCGGCGGGCGGAGCGGTCCGCCGGAACGCCCCCGGAGCGGAATTCCGGCGGTGGAGCCACAGATGGCTTGACAGCACCGGGGCCTCTGGCTTGTTTTCCTCCCCCTTCCGGTGCCGACGTAGCTCAGCCGGTAGAGCAGCTGATTCGTAATCAGCAGGTCAGCAGTTCGAATCTGCTCGTCGGCTCCATGATTTTCCGAATCCCGGGCCCCGTTTCGACGGGGCCCTTTTCGTTGGCGGACGCGCAGGGGGCCGGGTGCTTGGGCTTGCCCGGGTACTGTGACGATCAATCAGGATGGTCGGCTCGACGTTGACTTTGTGCTTTCAGGCCAGGTATCGGCCGGGTCATCGTATAGCCCATTACCGTCTGCGGAGTCCGATGAAGAGCTCTTTCGAAAAGGCCGTCTCGGAATACGGTCGCCTGGCGAAGGCGAAGCTTGGCGGCGGAGGCGAGCCGGAAGATCAACTGCGTGCGCCTTTCGAGGGTCTGCTGTCCGACCTTGCCGACCTCGTCAATATCCCGCGCAACGAGGTGGTGGCCGTTGGGGAGGCGCGAATCGGCGATCTGAGAACAAGGCCCGACTATGCGATCCACGTGCACGGGGCGCTTGTCGGCCATGTGGAAATGAAGGCGCCGGGCAAGGGTGCGAATCCAAACCGTTTTCGCGACACCCACGACAAGACGCAGTGGCAGAAGCTTTCCTCCCTCCCGAATCTGATCTATACCGACGGCAACGAGTTCAGCCTTTGGCGCGACGGGGAAATCGTCGGCTCCGTGGTTCGGCTCGAGGGCGACATCGAAAGCGCAGGCTCGAAACTGGCCGCCCCCCTCACGCTTCCCGGTCTCTTCGAGAGCTTTCTCCGGTGGACGCCCTCTCCGCCGAGAAACGTCCGGGAACTGGCGCACACAAGCGCCCGGCTTTGCCGTCTCCTCCGCGACGAGGCCAACGACAGAACGTTCGCGGACGGCTATTCCCAGGCCGTCACGTTCGGTCTCTTGATGGCCCGCGCCATCGGCGGGCCGTACACGCCGCTGGCGACAACGGTCGACACGCCACGCAGCACCGTGACGGCGACGGTGAGGTCCTTCAGCTTCTTCGCCGTCGGGACCAGCACGGGTTTGCCCGTGGCCTGGACGCATTCACGGTCGAGTAGCGCGAACGCACGCGCGCAGAGAAGACGGCCTCGCCTCAGGAGACGTGGCGGCCTTCGGACAGGCGGTACTGCGTCGTCGAATAATAATGCTACCCGGCACTCTGCCCGGAGCCGCCGAACTGAGAGCCGCCCGACCCCAAGGCGGATCGCGACACCGATGCGGCCTCGGTGCAGGAGCAGATTCTGCACGAGGGGTGGATGCTGGGGCAGCAACGAAGATGCCCCTGCCAGCAGGCTGGCAGGGGCGGCTTGCTTAGGCTGCGGCCTGCGCTTCACAGATTCGCAGGAACGTCTCTGCGTCTGCTCGGAGCAAGGCTCGGTCGATGGCGAGATCGGCGCTGCTACTGTAGAGTTTACCGGTCCCTGCGTTGAGTACTCCGATGACCGTTCCCGGTTCCACCTTCGCGGACAGGGAATCCTGCAATAACGCAAGGGTCGAAGCGAGGCGGCTTTCGTTCAGAGTGTCGTTCTTCAGGTAGAGTTTGATGACGTGCGAAACACCATCGATCCGCAAGCCAAGCTCCGGGTTGATTCGCACAGCAAGGTTGCCGTGTTTCCACCGAGTGTGAAGAGGCTCGAACCAATCGACCTCCCGGTTCCCGAGGAACTTCAGATAAGCGCGAATGGCTTTCTTGTAGTTCTTCTGCTTCTTCGGGTCCGTGATCCGGCGCTTGAACTCGGCCATCAGCAGAGCCGGGGTGAGTCCGGTGCTGTGATGGTCTTGGAGGAGCTTCCGCAATGGCCTCCAGTAGTCCTTGCTGGGATCGTAATCCTCTTCCCGGTGTTGTAGGTACTTCTTTACTTCGGTGATTCTGGCACGACCGGGCTTTGTCGAAAAATCGACAAAGGTGGTCATCGAGACGTCGTAGTACAATAGAGGAACTCCGGATCTTGGACCCATCCGGCGAAAGGCCGGGTGGGTCGCATGGCGAGGGTCAGGGTTTCCGCCGATTGTACGGCGACTGGTTCGTCGGCTTGAGGCTCTGGTCGATCTCGGATGCGCGTCCGTAGACGGCATCCTCGGTGCGACCAAGCTTCAATCCGATGACTCGGGTCGGTGTGTTCTCGCGGGCAAGCTTGCGCAGTTGCGCGTCGTCGCCCGGAGTCCACTTCTTGCCGTGGTTCTTTGGTGTTGTCACGGCAGGACTCCTGAGTGGAATCAGACCCGCCCCAAGGCGGACCGTCGCAGAAAGCTCGGATATTCCTTTCGAGGTTGACGCCGTGGCTGGCCCGTCCTTTCCTTCGCCCGCATCAAGTGCAAGCAGGCACCGAGCTTCCGTGCAACGATGGGGCCAGCCGCTTTGCGTTCACCCCGCTCGGGGAGGCTGCAACCTCCCCGAGTGGGAACATCGAAAGCAGACCCTAGGCTTCACCCCAAAGTCAAGGTGGAGTCGCATTTCTTTCGCCATCCGCGCGACCAGCAAAAGACTGATATTGCTCGCCTTATGAGCGGCAGCAAATTGTCGGCGGGTTTTCTTTGATTTGCCACCCCCAAAACCGACATACGGAGTAGCTCCGGGAGGCGCGACACTGCACAGCCTTGGCGCCCTCCGGCACAACTTCCTGCGAGCCCTCCAACCTACTGTCCCGGCTATCGTGGGTGTGACGCACTTTCGTCTGATCCCCGTTCCAAGCGTCGGGCTTCCCCACCGTCCCGGCGCGCGCATCCTACCCCACCGTCGCCTTTAGCCTGCCTGCACCGTCGTCGACTTCTACGAGCGGCTTGGCTATGCCATCGACGATGTCGTCTGCATGGGGAAGCGACTCGAGCACGACTGCTGACATCGCGACGCCTCCGGCAGAGCTGGAGGGGAGTCGGTCGGCACGAAGCGCGAGGCGGCGCTCTTGTCTGGCGGGCGGTTTCGGGTTGCGCGGCGGTTCGGGGCGGTCGAGCAGGAGACGCGTTGGGATTCCAGGTGGTTCGATTCTCGGGATGCGAAGGGGGTTGTGCGATGGCGACGAGCGATGCGGGGACGGTTCTGCGGTTTTTGGGGGAGACGCGCACGCGGGCGACGTACGGGGCGGTTGGGGATGTGATCGGCTGCGTCGCCAAGGGTGTGGGGGCGAAGCTTGGCGAGAGACGCCCGGAGGCGTCGTGGGTGGTGAACACGGAGACGGGTCTGCCGACCGGTTACAAGCCCGAAGAGATGCACCCTGCGCTGAGGGAGCGCGAGGAGATCGTCGACGATGGCGAAGAGCTTGGCCGGCGGCTGCGGGAGTGGCTCGTGAAGGAGGCGATTCGCGTGGCGGTGGCGGCTCACGGGGGTCAGGTGCAGCGCAACGGCGAGGCGTATGTGCTGCATCCGCTGGAGCTGATGATGCGGATGGAAACGCCGGAGGAGCGGATGACGGCGGTTCTGCACGATGTGATCGAGGACACGGCGATGACGGCGGAGGGTCTGAGGGAGGCGGGCATTCCGGCGGAGGTGGTCGAGGCGGTGGAGCGTCTGACCCGGCGCAAGGGCGACGACTACGACGAGTACCTGAAGGGGGTGCGGGCGAATCCGCTGGCGAGGCGGGTGAAGCTCGCCGACATCGCGCACAACCTGGACATCCGGCGTCTGCCCGGTCGTCTGCGGGACAAGGACCTGGAACGGTTGCGGAAGTACCACGGCGCCTGGGGCTTTCTGAACGGCGAGGCGTAGCGATCGCGTACGAGGGTGGCTTGGGCGTCCCGCCCAAGCGAAACGCCCGCACTTCCGGAGCTGCCGGGCTGTCACGTTCTTCGCGTTTTGGTTCGAGCCTCGCTGCGCTCGCCCCGAACCCGCGAAGACCGCCCGCCTTGCGGCGGACTACGCGCCAGCCCGGAGTCTTTCCGCGACGAACCGACCCGGGGCTTGCTCGCCCCGTTCGGGGTTCGCGCCCCGGGCTACCCGCGTGCGCTCCTCCGGAGCGCTGCCCCTTCGGGGCGGTGTAGGTGGCGAGTGGTGAGTTGTTCGTTGGTAGTTGGTAGTTGGTCGTTGTGAGTTGAACGTTGCGAGTGATGAGCGGTGCACTTCGAGGGTGGCTTGGGCGTCCCGCCCAAGCGGACGCGCGGCTCTCCGGGTCCGCCCATCGTATCGACGGGTCCGGCGCACAATCCCATTGCTACGGAGGCGGCTGCCACGTTGGGACTGTTCCGCTCGAACAGGCGTCGCGCGAGGCGCGACCGGAACGGAGTCCGCATGAAGACGATTCTTACGACGGTCGCGCTGCTGGCGGCGAGCAACGTCTTCATGACGTTCGCCTGGTACGCGCATCTGCGCGATCTCTCCGCCCGCCCGTGGATCGTCGCGGCGCTGGTCAGCTGGGGCATCGCGTTCTTCGAGTACATGATCCAGGTTCCGGCGAACCGGATCGGGTACTCCTTGCTGTCGGTCGGGCAGCTGAAGATCCTGCAGGAGTGCATCGCGCTGACGGTGTTCGTCCCCTTCGCGGTGTTCTACATGAAGGAGAAGCCGACGCTGGACTTCTTGTGGGCGGGGCTCTGCATCGCGGGGGCGCTTTTCTTCATCTTCCGCAGGGGTCTGGGGGCGCAGTGAGCGCACCTGGGCCGCGGGATCGTTCCCGGACACGTCTCGTCTTTCTCGGGGGCTGCTGGCTGGCGTGGCTCAGCGCGGGCGTGAACGTCGGCTTCCTGGTCCATTTCGGAACGTCCGTGAGCCATCTGACGGGAGACATCACGCGGGTGGCGATGGTTGCGGTGCTCTTCTCGGAGGAGACGCGCTCGGCTCTGACGAGTCTCTTTCTGGCGACCGGCGGTTTCATCGCGGGTGCGGCGCTGGCGGGATACTCGATCTGCCATCCGACGCTGGAACTGTCCAGGCCGTACGGGCGAAGCCTGCTGGTCATCGGCGCGCTGCTGGCGGTCGCGCACGTGGGGCTTCCGTTTCTGCCTCTCCTGTCGATCGTTCTCGCGAGTTTCGCGTGCGGTCTGCAGAACGCCATGGCGACGCACTATCGCGGGGTCATTCTCAGGACGACGCACATGACGGGGTTGCTGACGGACCTGGGCAGCAACATCGGCATGAGGATGCGGGGCTACGACATCCCCTTGTGGAAGATCGGCATTCCCGGGTTCCTCTGCCTCAGCTTCTTCGGGGGATCCCTCTTCGGAGCGGCGCTCGTACTCTGGTGGAAGGCTCCGTTCCTGCTCGTCTTCTCCGGGATGTACACCGTCGGCGGCATCGCGTACATCGCGGGGAAGAAATGGATCGTGCGAGCGTTCGGAACACCGGCGCCCATCGCCGTGCGATAGAGCCGGAAGTCGGGCGCGCGGCGCTACTTCGCCGGAACGTAGGTGTCCAGGAAGTCGCGCACCGGTTCGCGAAGCGTGGCGGGTTCGAGTTCGATGGCGCCGAGTTCGAGGGCGGGGCGCGCGGAGTCGTCGAACGCCGGTGCGATGACGAATGTGCGGGTGGTGCCGAGGACCACGTCGCCGTTCGCGTCGCGGAGATATGCCTGCAGCTCGTAGGACTCGGGCGGGAGACCGGCGATGCGGAACGCGCCGCCGGGGGAGACTCCGCGCAGGCCCGCGCGAAACGCTTCGGACTCTTCCGTCTTGAAGAAGTCGAGATAGCCCCAGTGGCGAACGTAGGGCATGCCGCAATGCGCGCGACCGCCCGGTGGCGGGTCTTCGTAGGCGCCCTGGGGGAAGACGTACACGTCGGCGCGCGACCAGTCCGCTTGCGCGTCTTCGGGCGCGGAGAGCGTTCCGGCGACAGTCTGCGTAACGAGGCCGGGGAGGATGCGCAGGTCGTCGCCTTCGCGCACGACGATGGGGTCGCGGTTGGTGGCGAGGGGGATTTCGTGGAGATGGGCGGGGCCGTTGCGGTGGGAGATGCCGCCGGTGTAGACGCCGGGCATGGTGCGATCGAAGGCGAAGGTGCCGTCGGCTGCGGTCTTGCCGATCATCTGGTAGCTGATGCGAAACCATCCGCGTCCGTCGGTTCGTTCGCCGTCCTGGCCGAACTCGCGGCGTTCGACGAACGCGAAGTCCCGTTCGCCCGCCGGTTCGCCGGCGATGTGCAGCGTGCCGCCGACGCGCGCCCAGGGACGAAGCATGATCTCCTCGGCGACGTCGAGTTCGCTGGGCGTCAGTTCGTTCCATCCGCTGTCGTCGCAGACGAGGAGAACCCATCCGCGTTCGGGGTCGGCGAGTTCGAACCGGCCGTCGCCGTCGGTCGTGGTTTCCATCCCGTCGCGGTCGCGTCGCTTGTTGTCGCGAATGACGTTGGTCAAATGGCCTTCGCGAACCCAGGCGACGGAGTTGACGGCGGTCTCTCCTCCCCAGATCAGCGTGACACGGGCGCCCTCGACGGGTTCGCCGGACGCGCCGAGGACCTTCCCCCGGATGGGGTCTGCAGCCCAGAGGGCCGTCGGCACCAGCAGGACGAGCAAGAGTGGAATACGTCGGATCATGGAGGTCTCCGGGCGTTACGGTTACGGAATCCGACAACCGAAGGCCAGCGTTTGTTTGGTTCTGTGAGTGGTGGGTGGCGAGTGGTGAGGGGTGAGTTATTCGTTGGGCGTTGTTCGTTGGGAGCGGCGGGGCGCTCCGGCAACTTCCTTGTGCTCCTCCGGAGCATTGACGCGCGGGAACTTGGCAGGTGCGGGCCGGAAGACGGGGGTTCGCTTTGCGGCTGGGCGGGAACTTTCCCCCGGCGGGTCTGTCGGATAGTCCAGACCACAGGACGAGAGGGCGGACCATGAAGACTCATTCACCACGACCCTGGCGGAGACGTTCCGCCACGATTTCGACGCTCGCGGCGCTGGCGCTGGCGATTCTGGCGATGGCCCTGGCGGGGCCGGTCCGGGCCGCCGGAACCGGGAAGGGCAAGGCCGCCGAATCGGGCGATCCGGCGCTTCGGTTCCTGCCGCACGTTTCGACGGACAAGCCGATCTATCGCGCGGGCGAGAAGGTGTACGTGCGCGCGGTCGTTCTGAACGCGTTCGACAATACGCCGATGCTGGAGAATCTGTACGGATCGATCGAGATTCTTTCGCCGAAGGGCAGTCCCGCCGCGACCGCGCACCATGTCGTCGGAGAGAACGGCGCCATCGGCTGGGCGTGGGAGATACCCGAGGGCACCGTCGGCGGCGACTATACGGTGAAGGTGATCGTGCCGGGAATGGCGCCGGCGGAGCGCGAGATCAACGTTCGCGCGTATCGCGCACCGCGCATGCGCACGCAGATCGAGTTTCTGAAGGAGGGCTATTCGCCCTCGGACGACGTGGTGGCGACGCTCGAAGTGTCGCGGACCGAGGGCGGCGTCCCGGTCGGCGCGGAGGTGGACATCGTTGCGCGCGTCGATCAGCGCGAGATTCACCGGTCGATGGCGAAGGTCGGAGCGGATGGCGTCGTGACGGCGCGCTTCGCTCTGCCGGAGACGATCGCGTTCGGCGACGGGACGCTGGTGTTCAACGTGCGCGACGGAGGCGTCGTCGAACCGGCGTCGAAGACGATTCCGATTCTGCTCTCGCACGTCGATCTGGCGGTGTATCCCGAGGGCGGCAGCCTGGTCTCGGACGTGCCAAACCGCGTGTATTTCGAGGCGATCGCGCCGAACGGCCGCCCGGCGGACATCGTGGCGGAACTGAAGGACGGATCCGGGCGCGTGCTGTTGACCGCGAAGGCGGAGCACGAAGGGCGCGGATCGTTCGAGTTCACGCCGGCGTTCGGAGAAACGTATTCCCTGGAAGTCGTCGAGCCGTGGACGGTGACGACGAAGACGGAGCTGCCGGAGCAGACGCTTGGCGTCGCGATGCACGCCGACCAGGAGGTCGTCGCCGCGGGCGAAGCGCTGCACCTGATGCTTTCCTCGCCGCGGGCTCGCGGCATCACCATCGTCGTCAGCGAACGCGACCGCCAGGTGGCGGAACTGATCTATCCGCTCGCCTTCGAGGCCGGTGCGCGTCTCGCGGTTTCGCTGCCGCTGAACGACGACGCGGCGGGCGTTCTGCGGGTGACGGTGCTGGAGACGGCGGGGGGAACGCCGCTGGCCGAGCGGCTCGTGTTTCGGCGTCCGAAGCACGAACTGGAGATCGAGCTCGATCTGGACCGCGACGCCTACGTTCCCGGCGACCATGCGCGGGTGATCGTGCGCGCGACGCGAAACGGCGCTCCGGCGCAGGCGTTCGTGGGTCTCACGGTGACGGACGACGGTACGCTGGAGATGATCGAGAACCGCAAGAAGGCGCCACGCCTTCCGGTGCAGGTCTTCGTCGAACCGGAGGTTCGGGATCTGGCGGACGCGACGATCTATCTGTCGGACGACGAAGGTGCGCCCCGCGCGCTGGACCTGCTGCTGGGGACGCAGGGGTGGCGGCGCTTCGCGTGGATTTCCAGAGACGAGTTTATCTCGAAGTACGGCGACGACGCGAGAAGGGTGTTCGCTGCCTACGCCAGGCCGGTTCCTGCGCGCTACCTCCACGGCTTTGGCGCGGGTGGTCAGGTGGATTTATTCTTCCATGACGGGGCGGTGCCGCCTCCCGGGCCGATGCCCATGAACGCGGCGAAGGTGTTGCCGGTCGTTCGCAACGGAGAGGGCGGGGAACCGGCGTCGCCGGAGGAGGAATGGAAGCTGGGCATCGTGGACAGGAATGGTTTCATTCTGGGAAGCTTCGGGCCGGATGCGGACCAGGTGGTCGGCGGCGACCTGGTTGGGGAGTTGAACAACGAAGACAAGAGAGCCGATTTGAAGGAGAAGGACGACCGCGCCGAACCGGTCCAGGCGCAGCGCAGGCTTGGGCGCGAGAACGAACTCGTCGCGGAGCAGGCGTTCTTCGCGGATATGGACTGGGCGGCCAGCAGCGCGCCGATGTCGGTTCCCGTTCGCGTCTACGCGCACAAGGCGCGTCCGGACCGCAATCCCGACGACCGCGTGGACTTCACCGAGACGATCTACTGGAGTTCGGGCATCGCCACCGACGCCAACGGACACGCCGCGATCGAGTTCGATCTCTCCGATTCCGTGACGTCGTTCCGCGTCATGGCGGACGCGTGGTCGAAGGAGGGAACCCTCGGCGCGGCGGACGCGGTGCTGGAGTCGCGCCGTCCGTTCTACGTCGAGGTCAAGTCGCCGCTGGAAGTCACGGCGGGCGATACGATCGGTCTCGTCGCGACGATCGTCAACGAAACGGACGACACCATCGATGCGGCCATCGCGTGCAGCGCCCAGGGCGGGCTGGTTGTCGGCGAACACGACGACGCGGTCTCCGTGGCTCCGCACTCGCGGGTGCGCGTTCTGATTCCCGCGACGGCGACGGCGACGACCGGCACGCAGCAGATCATCGTGACCGCATCGGGCGGGGGAATGACGGACCATGTGACGCGAACGGTCTCCGTCGCGCCCTTCGGATTCCCCGTGGCGATTCACGAAAGCGGGATGCTGGAAGGGGAAGTCGCGCACCGGATCGAGGTTCCGCAAAGCGTCGTCGCCGGTTCGCTGACGGCGACGGTTGCGGTGTATCCGACGCCGCTGGCGAACATGACCGAGGCGATCGAGTCGCTGATTCGCGACCCCTACGGATGCTTCGAGCAGGCGAGCTCCACGAACTATCCGCTGACGATGGCGATGCAGTACTTCGCGACGCACGAAGGCGTCGATCCGGAGCTGGTTCGGACCACGAAGGAGAAACTCGGCAAGGGCTACGAGCTCCTGACGGGATACGAGTGCGGCGACAACGGCTACGAATGGTTCGGCGCGAATCCCCCGCACGAGGCGCTGACGGCGTACGGGCTGCTGGAGTTCACCGACATGGCGGAGGTGCATCCCGTGGATCCGGCGATGCTCTGGCGCACGCGCGCCTGGCTGATGGACCGCCGCGACGGCAGGGGCGGCTTCATGCGCGATTCGAAGGCGCTCGACTCCTTCGGCAGGGCGCCGGAGGACGCGACGAACGCGTACATCCTCTGGGCGCTTTGCGGGGCGGGGGAGAGGGAACTGGCGAAGGAACTCGACGCGGCCCTCGGCGTCGCGCGCACGTCGAAGGACCCGTACGTCGTCGCGCTGACGGCGGGTGCGCTCCAGCACGCCGGGCGCGGGCCGGACGCCGCTCCGCTGCTGGCGAAGCTCGCGGGGATGCAGGGCGAGGACGGTTCGCTCGCCGGTGCGAAGACGAGCATCACGGGCAGCGGCGGCCAGGCGCTGGCG
>JAJFLJ010000295.1 GCA_021772755.1 Candidatus Sumerlaeota bacterium | reverse complement strand
AGACGAAGAAGGGCTTGTCGGGCGTCAGCGACTGCTGCGCCCTCACCCAGTTGATGGTCTGGTCGGTCATGTCCGCGGTGAAGTGATAGCCTTCGTACCGCGGCGGATCGATTCTCTTCACGCCGTCGAAGATCAGGGGCGACCACTGGTCCGTTTCTCCGCCGATGAAGCCGTAGAACTTGTCGAACCCCTGATGGATCGGCCAGCGGTCGAACGGGCCGGACACGCTCGTCTCCCACGCGGCGGTCTCGTGCCACTTGCCGAAGGCGCCGGTGCTGTATCCGTTCAGACGCATCATCTCGGCGAGCGGGGCGACGCGGTTCGGGATGGAGCCGGTGTTGCCCGGATACGCCGTGGACGTCTCCATGATCGAACCCGCGTTCGCGGTGTGGTGATTGCGTCCGCTCTTGAGCGCGACGCGCGTCGGCGAACACAGCGAGGTTGTATGGAAGTTGTTGTAGCGCAGACCGCCCTGCGCGAGCCGGTCGAACGTCGGCGTCGGAATCGGGCCGCCGAAAGTCGACGTCGCCCCGAAGCCAAGATCGTCGATGAGGATGATGATCACGTTGGGCGCGCCGTCCGGTGCCGTCACCTGGAACCGCGGCGGCGGCTGCGTTTTGCGCACGTCGAGTTCGGTGTACGTGGGAGGCACCGGTTCCGCGATCGGCAGGATGGTGCGGTCGAGCTTCGAAGCCGCGTTCTGGCCCGTCTGGGCGAAAACGACTTCCGGGCGTCCGGTGAACGCCGCCAGCAACGCGGCGAACGCCGCGATTCTTCTCGCGTTTCTCATCTTATAGTCTCCATCGAATCAGGGTATCTGGTTGTCGAGGTCGTCAGCGGGCGCGAGCGCGTCGCTCGCACAGCGAAAGCCCGTGTGGCTGAGACCGGTGTCCGGGGACGAAGCCATTCGCGCGCTCGGGCGGTAACTGGCGCAATACGAATCGTGGCAGAGGAACGAGCCGCCGCGAACGACGCGAACTTCGGGTTCGTACGGATTGCGCGGGTCGAACGAACGGGACGGACCCGCGGGATTCTCCGCGACACCCGCCTGACCCAGTTCTCGCGCGCGAGCGGCGTAGATGTCCTGCCGGTAGAGATCGCTGCACCACTCCCACACGTTGCCCGCCATGTCGTAAAGGCCGTATGCGTTCGGAGGAAACGACCTGACCGGTGCGGGACCTTCGAAGCCGTCCTCGACCGTGTTCCGATGGGGAAACTCGCCCTGCCACGTGTTCGCGCGCGAAGCGTCGACGGGCTCGTCGCCCCAGACGTTGACCGCGCCGTCCAGACCTCCCCGGGCCGCGAACTCCCATTCGGCCTCGGTCGGCAGGCGCTTGCCCGCCCATTCGCAGTACGCCAGCGCATCCGCGTATGCGACATGAACGACCGGATGATCGCGCCCGTTGCCCGCCGAACCCGGCCCTTCGGGCTGCGTCCAGCACGCGCCGTCCGTCCACGTCCACCACTGCGAATAGTCGCCGAGTCCGACGGCTCGATTCGGCGCCGCGAAGACCACGGACCCCGGCATCAGCTCCTCGTCCGGCGGCTTCGGCGTGTCCGGCGGAACCTGCTTCTTCATTTCCTCCCAGTCGATCGGACGTTCGGCGATCGTCTTGTAGCCCGTCGCCTCGACGAAGGCGCGGAACTGCGCGTTCGTCACCTCCGTCTCGTCCATCCAGAAACCGTCGACATGCACGCGATGAACGGGGGATTCGTCCCGGCGCGCCAGCGGATCGGTCGATCCCATGCTGAACGTGCCCCCGGGAATCCAGACCATCCCGACAGTGTCCGTGCCAGCGGACGGTCCGGTGGAAGACTGCGCATCCCCATCCGGCACGAGCGCGACCGTCGTTGCCGCCGTCCTCGCGCGACCCGACATCGCCGGGGAGCAGCACGTTTCGGGCTGATCGGCGGCCTTCCCCTGGTCCTGTGCGAATGCGGCGGAACACGCCAATGGCGAAAGAAGAATCGCGAGCGAACGGGCGCGCAACGTCGAGGATGGAATCATGGTTGTCGGCTTCCGAGGGTCTCGGTCCAAGTTGCAACAGGCATTGTCGATCCTGCCGCGGACACGGACGGCACAGGCGGAATTCGGAAGAACCCGGTGAACCGTCGCGCGAAGCGCCGCAACAGCGAATCCTGCCAGCACGACCGCGGAACCCGCTTCCGGGAACTCGCAGCCCGCAGTCATCTCCATCCTTGTTCGACTTTCCCTCGCGAGCCGGACAGACGCATCCCTCGCCGACGAGATCGACTCGAAGTCGTGATTCGTCGCGGCACGGCCGACCCCGCCCGGACCGACCATCCGAAGTACGGCGCGCTCTCGCAGACCGCGCCGCCAGAGGCGCGCGGCGATGCGGAGTCATGGAACCGTGGAATCTGAAATGGCACACCCGGAGGGATTCGAACCCCCGACCTCCTGATCCGTAGTCAGGCGCTCTGATCCAGCTGAGCTACGGGTGCACCGAGAGGGACCGTTCGACGAACGGGAGCGGGAGTCAAAAGCCACCAGCCCGGCCTGTCAAGGGCCAAAGCCGCTCCCGCCGCGCCAGGTGGCGGCCTCTCGCGCGACCGCGCCGGCACTCCCCGAAAAAAAATCGTGGAATCCGGCGCACCACCGTGCCCGGTTCGTCGTCTTGTATGGTCGAGGGGCGTCGAAACCGCCTCCGCAACGACTTCCGGGAGAGCCCCGTTGGCGGTCATGGACGAACAGATCACGGACGCTGCACTGGTTGCGGAAGCCCGCAGTGGCGATACCGGCGCCTTCGACCAACTCGTCCGGCGCCACTTTCCGCTCCTCTTCGCCATCGCCCGCATCCGCCTGCGTGACCGCGAAGCCGCCGAGGAACTCGCCCAGGAGGTCATCCTCCGGGCCTGGCTCAACCTCGACCAGTTGCGCGATGCCGACACCTTCGGAGGCTGGGCCGCCAGCCTCGCCCGCAATCTCGCCATCGACTGGCAGCGCAAGGAGATCCGATCCTCCAAACTGGTGACATTCGTGCCGATGGAGAACACCGTCATGGCGATCAGCGACAAACGAACCCCCGACGCCAGAGCCACCGCCGCGACCCGGCAGGAGCGGCGCCTGATCGACGACGCCATCGCTTCGCTGCACCACGAACACCGCGAGCTGATCGGCATGCACTACTCCCGCGAGCTGAGCCACCGCCAGATCGCCCGGCGGCTGGGCGTCCATCACACGACGGTGGCCCGGCGCCTCGAACGGGCGCTCTCGGCCCTGCGCCAGGCGGTGGATTCGGAAGCGAAGGGCGGCGGGCTCCATCCGCTCCAGCCCAGCGAAACCGCCGCGACCCACGCCTGCGCCCTGGTGGCCGTCGTCGCCGCGCTCTCGCCCGAAGCGAAAGCCGCACTCGTCGCCCTGAGCTCGGGAACGACCGCCGCTGCGACCGGCGGAGGAGCAGCGGCCACGTTGCTCGGCGGCGCGACGCCCTCTCTGATCGGCAAGGTTCTCGTCGGCGGACTGGTCCTCGGGGGACTCGGTGCCGGAACCTGGTACGCCGCCAGCCGCAGCGTCTCCGCACCTGTCGCGGCATCGGCGCCCGCCGCCCCTTCCGCGCCCGGCCCCATCCTTCGATACGCCCCTGGAAGCGAACTGGTCTTTCGCCTGAAGTCCGGTGAGAAGATCCGCGTCCAGGTGGATTCGGAAGAGGCGGAAATCCAGCGCATCGACTTCACGCGCCTCCCCGACGGCTTCACCCGGCTCGACGTCCAGGGACGCACCGGCTCGGCGGTCTACTACATGCTGCCCTTCGAGGTCGCCGGCCCGCAGGACTTCGACGTTCCGAACGACCGCCTGCCGTGCGAGTTCGATCTCCTCGTCTGGTACACCAACGCATCGCAGGCCGAGCGGTGGGATTCGCTCTCCGTCCTGGAATCCGAACCGGAGAAGGACGTCTTCGAGTTCTCGCTCCACGCCGCCAGCAGCGCGGAGTTCCTCGAAGAGTCCCAGCGCTGGTTCGACGAGTATTTCCAGGGACGCATGAGCCTGCGGGACGCGCAACAGGGGTGGCTCGACCAGGCGGAGCGCGCCGGCGTCCTGCCGCAGAACGAAGAACACCGCCGACGGTACCGCGAAACGCGGCACGTCTGGAATCCATAAAGGGCATGACACGCATGACGAAGGCACGCGCATTCACTCTGATCGAACTGCTGGTGGTCGTCGCGATCATCGCGATTCTCGCCGCCATCGCGGTTCCCAACTTCCTGGAGGCGCAGACCCGCGCGAAGGTCAGCCGCACGAAGAACGATCTGCGGACCGTCGCCACCAGCATCGAGGTCTACTCCACCGACCACGGCCGCCCGCCCTACGACGGCGAGCCGGGCTTCGTGTACTGGGGATGGGTCAACGGCCTCAAGCAGCTCACCACCCCCGTGGCCTACCAGAGCCAGGTCTTTCCCGACCCATTCCCCGCCCGCGGCATCTCCGAACCGACCCGTCCCGGACACACCCACCACACCGACCATCCCAGTCTCCGGCGGCCGAGCTTCGACTACTCGACGGCGTACTGGAACGACGTTCCCAACGATCCCGAAATGACCGCCATCTGGGAGAGGAACTTCGGGAATACGATGTGGAAGCTGACGAGCGCCGGGCCCGACCTCGCCGCCGAATTCGGACTCGAAAGCCTCTACGACCCCACCAACGGCACGGTTTCGCGGGGTGACATCGTCCGAACCCAGGCCGTCCGGTAACACTCCGGGAAAGTCCCGACAAGTACCGCGATTCGAAACGACGGCCCCGCCGCCGGCAGGCGAACCATACCCTGTGGAGAAGACCAAATGCGCATGATCCTGATTCCGCTCCTGCTGTTCGTTCCCGTCTGGATGCTGAACGAACGCCTCACCGGAACGCACGCCGCCCCTCCTGCGGCGGCAACGACCCGGATTCCGACGACCGTCCATGAACTGCCGGGCGACGACATGCTGCGCGTCGAGTTGCGCGGCCGCGTCGCCAACCGGGTGATTCTCCCCCACTCCGCGAACGGCATCGAGTCGCTGACGTTCACGCTTCGTTCGGACGGCACCGTCGCCGTGCGCGAGGACTTCGCCAACGGGGCGTTCGCGACCGTCAGTCTCCACGAGCTCGCGACCATCCCCACCCGTGCCTGGGCGGGCAACTACACCGTCGCGTCCGCCGGTGGCGAACTCCTCGTCGCGCCGGTGGATTGGGAATCCGCCCGCCACTTCCAATAAAGCGAACGTCCCTCTCGTTTGCTGAGCGACCGGCGACGCACCCCGCCCAAGTCACGGCTTGACACATCGCCACTCTATGCCTCGCGATGCGAGGTATAGACCGCGCTCCGCAGCCCGACGCGGATCGCGCCGGAGGCCCGCATGCGACTCGTCCTCTTCACCCTGGCCGCCCTCGCGGCGTTCATGCTCTTCGCGGCAATGCCCTCCGCCCCTCCGCCGGAGCGGCCCGTGCTGCGAAGCCCCGTCGTCGACATGCGTTTTCCGCCGGACCAGGCGGTGCTGGAATTCACGCTGATCCCGCGCACGGAAGTCCGCGTCGTTCTGCCGGAACCCTCCGGGCGCGTCGTGGCCCTGGGATTCGTGCGGCTGGCGGCCGGGCCGGCCGTGATCTACGAGGAGTACGCCGATGGCGACTTCCACGCGACCGGGCTGGGCAGCGAAGGACTCTTCGGCGGCGACCGCCGATGGTGCCGGGACTACAGCCCGCACATCGAGGGCGAGCGGGTGGTCCTGGTGCGCGTCGCGAAGGCCGGCTAGCCGTTGCCGCGAACGGCGACGCCCTTGTTGCGCTTCACGAACTCCACGAACTCGGCGCACTGCTTCTTCAGCAGACCCGCCTGAAACTCGTCCGTCAGCTCTCCGGCATCGTTCAGCTTGTTGTGGATCTGGGTGATGAAGGTGCGTTCGGGCAGCAGGTAGGCGTTGCGGTAGTTGAAGATCATTTCGAGCTGCTCGACGCTGCGGAGTCCGCCCCAGACGCCGGCCGCCTCGCCGGTGAACGCGACGCAGCGATGCTCGAAGCTCTCGGGAAACTTCAGCATGTCGATGAAGTACTTCAGCACCCCGGGAAACGACCCGTTGTATTCCGGCGTGACGACGTGCAACCCGTCGGCGTTCAGCACGCGGTCCGCGAGGGGCTTGAAGGACGCGGGCTTCTCCGCATAGGACGCCGGGTCGAAGACCTCCGCCGACATGTCGGCGAGATCGAGAATCCGCGCCTCGGCGCCGAGACCCTCGTAGATTCCCCGGATGACGTTCGAGACCCGCAGCGCGTTGCTGCCGGGGCGGTTCGTGCCGGAAACGATTTCGATCATGGTTCCTGTCCTTCGATGGAGTTCGGCCATAACGCGGGCGAAGCGGACGCGAAGAGAAGATCGTGCCGGACCGGGCGGCGGCCGGGTCACACGATCCGGCTCGCCAGATACTCGGCCGGGCCGTGGCGAAAGACGCGCTTCGCCCCCCGGCCGATCTCGACGGCGGCCAGTTCGCCGGACTGGATGAGATGATAGACGGTCTGCGGGCAAACGCAAAGCAGATCGGCGACGTCGGCCACCCGCATGAGTTCGGGCCCGGACTCGATGTTCAGGTGCTTGAGAAAGGCGGCGGGGTCGCTGCGGGTTTCGGGGCGGGTCACGGAAACGCCGTCCTCCGGATCGGGAATGCAGCGAATCTGCACGGCGCGGCGACCGGCGTCCGTCGAATCGCCGATGGTTTCCCGATGATTCGCCGTCGAACCGGCCCGGAACTCAGGCGGAGCGGCTGCTCCGGGAGTCGAAGAGGATGGCCTGGCGCATGTAGCACTCGGCGCAGAACACGACCAGCAGCATCGCGAAGAGCGCCGCCGCCGCGATGCCGGCGATGAGGGTGCGCTTCGGCCAGACCCGGAGGTCGGGCACGATGGGGCGGGAAATCACCCGAAGCGTCGAGTGCGTCTCGTTGCCTTCCGCGTCGGTGGCTACGGCGGCGAAGAAGGCTTCGGCGTCGGCGGCGTTGCCGGCGTTGACGCGAAGCGCGTACTGGAGCCGCGTGATCTCGGCGTCGAGTTCCGCGAGTTTCGCCTTCAGGTCCGACGACACGCCGGAAAGAGCGCGGTACTCGTCGCGAATCGAGGAGACCGTCTCCGACATGTACTCGTACTCCGCCGCCATCGCGGCGTCGTCTCCGTCGCCATCTGCCAGGGCGATGGCGCGTTCGAGATCGCCGAGCTCCTCCAGCAGGCCGGGCCTGGCATCCGACATGTCCACCTTCAGGTCCGAACGCGTCTGGCGCGGTCCGGAATACACGTTGTAGGGCAGGATGTCGCTCTCCGCGTAGGTAATGGCCTCGGGAAGAGGCGCGCTCGTCAGGCGGCGGAGCAGACTCGCCATCATCGAGTCGCTGAACATGCGTTCGTCGGCGAGGGCTTCGCGCCTCTCGACGGCTTCGGCCAGCTCCGCGCCCAGGCGCGAGGCCTTCGCGCGGGTGACCTCCAGGCGCCAGGCCGCCTCCTCCGCCATCAGGTTGCCGAACCGGTTCATCACCAGGTTCACCCACAAGTCCGCCATGACCTTCGTCTGGCCGCGGGATTCGCCGCGAATGCGCAGCTCCATCACCGGCGAGAATTCCGTGGCGATGGTGGTGTCCACCTCCGTGACGGATTCCACCTTGAAGCGAACCCGGTACTTTTCCAGCGGCGAGGTGATGCGGGTATGGCCCTCTTCGGCGGAGAGCGTTCCGTTCTCGACCATCTGGTTGTACTGGTTGCGAAGGAAGATGATGGTCTCGTCGGCGGTGAACATGGACTTGAAGGAGGGGGGCGCGATGCCCTCCTTCTCGATGTCCAGGTTCGTCGTGCGGGGCTGGGCGCGGACCATCACCAGGGCGCGGGACTCGAACATGTTGGGGTGAAAGAGCCTGAGGCCCAGATAGGTCAGCACCATCGTCGCCGCGCAGAAGCCGAGAATGACCCAGCGGCGCTTCCAGAGGTGCAGAATATAGTCGGACGCCTCGAGTTCCGAGGGTGCTTTGTCGGGCCGGGTTGCCATGAAGACTCCGTTCGATGACAGGACCGCCATCTGGAGGAGAGGCGGAAAACGTGGTCAACCGGGAAGGCTCCGCCGTCAGGCGCCTGACGCGACGGCACTTGCGCCACGAGGGCGGGAGGGATTTCGGTCTGCCCCATGAAACGCGAACCCCGCCACCATCTCGGCGATCTCGTGGTCAAATCGGCCGCGTGGCTGAAGACGCGAGGGGTGGACTCGCCCCGGCTCGACGCCGAGCTGCTGCTCTGCCGCGTCATGGGGTGCGACCGGCTGCGGCTCTACATGGACTGGGACAAGCCCCTGGTGGAGCTGGAGGTGGCGGCCTATCGGGAGCTGATCCGGCGGCGGGGCGTCGCGCGCGAGCCGGTGTCCCGTCTGCTGGAGAAAAAGGAGTTCTACGGGCGCGAGTTTCTGGTCACGCCGGCGGTCTTCTCCCCCCGGCCCGAAACGGAAGGCCTGGTGGAACGGGCGCTGCGCCTGCTGGAGTCCGAGGCGGCGCTCCAGGTCGATCGGCCCACCGTCTTCGAGATCGGCACCGGCAGCGGCTGCATCGCGGTCACGATGGCGGCCGAGGACGCCGGTCCGCAGTATCACGCCAGCGACACGAGCGCCGAAGCCCTGGACGTCGCCCGCCGCAACGCCGCGACGCACCATGTGGACAAGCGGATCGACTTTCGCCACGGCAGTCTGCTGGCGGGATTCGACGGTCCGCTGCACCTGCTGGTTTCCAACCCGCCCTACGTTCGCACGGGAGAAATCCCCGAGCTTCAGCCCGAGGTGAAGGACCACGACCCCCGCGCGGCGCTCGACGGCGGGGCGGACGGCCTCGACATCGTGCGCGACATCGTCGCCGGCGCGAAGACCCACCTGGTTCCGGGCGGCTGCATTCTGATGGAAATCGGGGAGGAACAGGAAGCCGGGATGCTCGAAGTCTTCGGGTCGGCGGGGGTCTTTGCCGACGCCGACGTGGAGCGCGACGACTTCGGAAAGCCACGCTACGCGTTCGCGAGAAGACGCGGATAGGACCGTCCGGATGCTCCCGGGCGGTTCGCCCCGCGTCGGAATGTTCAAGTCTTAAAATCGTCTGAAACGGTTGAATTTGCGGGCGATGGAGGCTCTTTTCTATCGGGGTTGACAGCCCTCAGACGGCTCCGCCACCCTGCGCGCCGCCCGAGGGGGCGGGAATTTTCCGGGGCCCGCGGGGCCTTTTCGAACAAAGGACATACGATGGCAGAAGTCTGGCCCTTTGCAGGTACGCGGTATCATCCCAAGGAAAACGAGTTCGATCCCAAGGACGTTCTCGCACCGCCCTTCGACGACATCGACTCGCGCAACCGCAAGGGGCTTCACGAGAAGAGCCCGTACAACATCGTGCGCCTGATCCAGGGCCACGAGGCCGCCAGCGACGACGAGGTGAACAACCGCTACTCCCGCGCCGCGGAGTGCTATCGCGACTGGAAGGCGCGCGGCATCCTGCAGGACGAGCAGCGCAAGTGCTTCTACGTCTACGAGCAGGAGTTCAAGCTGCCGGGCCGCAAGGAGCCCGTGAAGCGTCTGGGCTTCTTCGCGCTGGTCAAGCTACAGGACTTCCGCAGCGGCAAGACGCGCTCCTTCGAGCTGACTTTCGATTCGCCCAAGTCCGACCGCCTTCGCCTCCTCCGCCAGCTGCAGGTCAACGACAGCCCTCTCTACATGCTCTACAAGGACCAGGAGGCGACGATCACCGCCGTCCTGAACGAGGTGATGGGCAAGGGCGAGCCCTCCGTCGCCTTCGTCGACGACGAGGGCACCTCCCACAAGCTCTGGCTGATCCACAAGAAGGACCCCATTCTGCGCATCCACGAGGCCATGAAGGACAAGCGTCTCTTCATCGCCCACGGCCATCACCGCTACGAGACGGCGCTGAAATACCGCGACGAAATGCGCGAGATGACCGGACGGCGCGACGGCCGCCAGCCCTTCGACTTCTCCCTGATGTACCTTCAGCGCGCCGAGGACGACACGCTCTTCACCGAGCCCTTCCACCGCATGCTCGCACGCGAACTGGGCCTCGACATCGACGTCACCGAGGTCATCGAGGACCTCGAGGAGTTCTACCAGGTCGCCGAATTCAAGGTGAACATGAAGGACCCCGCCAAGGGCGCCGCCGCCCTGGAGGCCAAGATCAAGCCCACGGCGCGCACGAAGGTGAAGTTCGCCATGGTGCTGCCGAACGGCCGCGCCTGGACCCTTACGCTGAAGAAGGACGCCGACCTCGACGAGATGATCGAGGAGGAAACGATGTCCGCCCACATGAAGTCCATCGACGTCGTTCTTCTCCACCGCTTCGTCATCAGCCGCGGCTGGATCGGCAACCCCGAGGTGGAGCTCGACGAGGACGACATCATCTACCGCCGCAGCATCGCGGAAGGCCTCAGTCTCCTCGCGCGCCGCAAGTCCTGCGTCGGTTTCTTCCTGAATCCGCTCAGCAAGGAGGAGGTCCTCCAGGTCGCCGAGAACGGCGAACTGCTCCCCCACTGCTCGGTGAACTTCTTCCCGAAGATCCCCAGCGGCCTCGTCCTGCGGGACCTCAACGTCGGCTTCGGGTAGCTGGCGGCGGTCCTATCGGCTGGCTGTCAGCTGTCAGCTGTCGGAGTCTCGGGGCCGCAACGCGCGTCTGAGACTGTTAACGCCTAAGGCTGCACGCCTGGGCCCGTGTGCGATGGCTGCCTGCGTCGAAGGCAGGAGCTTCGCCATCGCGACGCAGCGCGTACCCATCCAACGAAGAACGATCAACGAATCCTCCCTGCCTCAATAAAGACAGGCCCACCGAATGGCGGGCCTGTCTTCCGAGGAGAGGAGGAGTAGAGCATTTGTGGGAACTAAGCCCACGAGCCCCTAAAGAGGCATCTTTTAGACCACGATCATGGGTACCCGCCCCAGCGCCGATCGAGCTTGTAAGGCCATTTATATCAGCACTCTGACGGCGCATCCCGCTCGATCAAGCGGACCGATGCACAATCTCTGTGTCTCTCGCGTGGACGCCTTTCCAAACCGGAGACGGCTGGGGATGCTTCTCCAAAAGAATACGGCCGGTTCGCGCGAAGGCGAACCGGCCGTTGGTCTTCGGGAGAGGGTTGTCGCTTAGTTGTACAGGTTCGTCGCTTCGGTCTCTTCGACCGGACGCGTGCCCGTGTTGTCGGTGGTCATGGTCACCTTGAAGCGGGCGTCCAGAACCTCGGCCGCGCGACCCGTGATGCGCCACTCGACGCTGTCCTTCGGATCGAGGCGTGCCAGCGGAGCGAAGGTGATCGTCCGGCCGGACACCGAGCCTGTCGTCGCGCCGTCGTTGGAGACGTGATCCAGACCTTCCAGCGTGGCGGTGATGCGGATGTTGGTGTCCAGGGCGGAACCCTGGTTGGTCACCTTGATGACGTAGACGGTGGTCTCGCCGACGCGGACGGGGTCCATTTCGTCGATCACCTCGAGGAGGACGGCGGGAATGCCGAGCAACTCGGTCTGGGCGGAGGCGTCGTCGGGGACGGCGCACTCGCCTTCGGCTTCGATGGTCGTGCGGGCGACGCAGATCTCGTCGGCCTGGACCGTCAGCACGACGTTGCGCGTCGCACCGGCTTCGAGGCGTCCGACGTTCCAGGTGACGACGCCACCGGCCTGCGTGCCGCCGGCGTTGGCGCTGTCGAACGTGGTGCAGTCGGGGACCGTCATGGTCACGACCGTGTCGTCGGAGGCGCAGTCGCCGGTGTTGGTGACGGTGCCGTTGAAGGTGATCTTGCGGCCGGCGAAGGTCCTGTCGGTGCCGGTGACGCTGACTTCGAGGACCGGCTGGCAGATGACCGTGGTCACGTCGCCGGAGCTGGCGGCGAGGCCGTCCTCGGCGCGGGCCGAGGCGTTGTTCGTGAACGTGCCGGTGCGCGATGCCTCGGCGTCGATCGTGAACTCCTCGCTCTCGCCGGCGCCCAGAGCCGCGATCTCGTAGGTCACGCTGCTCTTGCCGTCGGTGGTGGTGACGCCTGCGGGCAGGTTGTCGGTCACGACGACGTTGCGCGCCGTGCCCGTGCCCGTGTTCGTGACGGTCAGGGTGTACTCGATGGGATCGCAGAGAAGCGCGCTCGGCGTGCCCGTCTTGGTCAGGCGCAGGGCGGGCTGCTCGGCGATGGTGGAGATGCAGAGCACCGGGGTGTACTCGATGGTCGAGCAAAGCTCGATCTCGCCGATGGCGTCGCTGCTGCCCACCAGGGTGATCTTCGCGGACTCGCCGGGGCCAAGCTGCTCCATCGTCCAGGTCGCGCCGCCGGCGCTGCTCGATGCCGCAGCCGGGGAGGAGGAAGA
>JAJFLJ010000294.1 GCA_021772755.1 Candidatus Sumerlaeota bacterium | reverse complement strand
ACGGAACCCGTCTGGGGCACGTAGCTCGAATCGAGGCCGAGCGCCGTCAGCGCCGCGTTCAGGTCTCCCGCCGTGAAGTGCGTGATATCTCCGGCGCCTTCGTCGGTGGAGCCCGCAGTCAGGTTGTTCGAACGGGCGTTGAACGAACCGGCGACGGGGTCGGAGAAGCGGATCATGATGTTGTTGCTCGCGTTGTTGACGCCGCTGCTCGTCGAAGAGCTCATCGCGCGCTCGCCCTCCACCGCGCCGGGCGTAACGATCGTGTTGTGGTGGATTTCCCCGGCGGCGACGAAGGCGTCGATATCGACTCCGCGGAAGCCGTCACCCACAAGGATCAGGCAGTTGGTGACCTCGATGGAGTTGCCGGTTCCAAGACCGCCCGAGGAGTTGTAGTCGATGTTCAGCGTGTCGGCGACGACCGACGAGGAGCTGTCGAACGTGCTGGTGCGCAGGACCCAGGTGTTGTTGATCGAGTCCTCGCTGACCCGGATGCATTCCTGGGCGGCCGTGATCGTCGTGTCGGTGATGGTGAAGGAGCAGTTGTCGTGCGGATCATCGAGTTCGATTCCGCGGTCGTTGGGGGCGTTGATGGTGCAGCCGTCGATCACCCAGGTCTGGTTGTTGCCGCCGTCGCTGCGAATCGTTCCCTCGGCCTGCGCCGTGAGCGTGCAACCGGTCAGCGTGATCGAGACGTTCTCCCACGTCGAGTCCTGAACGCGGAGCGCCGACTTGCCGCTGCCGGTCGTCTGATTGCTCGTGATCGCCGTGTTCGTTGCCGTGACCGTTACGGCGCCTCCGCCGACGAAACCGTCGTCGAGCTTCAGCCCCTCTCCCCCGGAACCGGTTTCCGTGTGGACGATCACGCAGTCCGTCAGGGTGACGTCGATCGTGTCGGACACCCCGTTGACTCCGCCGCCCAGCGGGTCCTGATCGATCTCGAACACGCTGCCCGTTCCGAGATCGCGCTGGAAGGTGATGCCTTCGAACGTCACGTCGATCGCACCGGCGAGGTCCGCGGCTTCACCGCTGTCGGACTGGAGAATGAACGCACGCCCCTCGCCCACATTGTCGCTGGCCGTTCCGCTCACGTCGTCGATGATCGTGACGACGCCCGCGCTGGTGTTCGTCATGGTGAAGCTTTCGCCACCCGCGAGGTTGATGGGCTCGCCATAGATGCCGGCGACGGTGATGTTGATCTGGCCGCCGGGATCGACCATCGTTATCGCCGTCGGGATCGATGCCGTGTCGGCGGGCACGTTGACGATGGGCGCCGCGAATGCGGACGTGGTTACCAAGGCAGCGCCACAAAGCGCGGCATGCCTGAGAGAATTTTTCATGATTCTGGACCTCCTTGGATTTGTGCGGCACGATGGCCGCAAACCGTACGTCTAACACGAGTTAGTCATCACGCTGGAGCCTTCCCGCCCTCCTGTCAACGACTATTTGGAGCGGTCAGGCCTCGTGATTTCAGCACCGTCCTTGCGCATTCGCGGGACGGGTCGCGATCCTCCCTTCCGCCGGGTTCGGCCTTAGAATCGATACCGCCAGTTCCAGATCTCTTGCCACAGAACCGGCCAAATCGTCCTTCCGGGTGTATTCCGCCGTCAGGCAGACGATCCCCTCGAAATCCCGCGTCAAAAGCGTTTCCCCCGCCCGCCGCCAGTTCGCCAGGCCTTCGCGCCCCGCGCACCAGTGGCGCGTCCACCGGACTTCCTCGCCCGGACCGTCGGATTCCTCCACGACGTGAACGGCGTTCTTCCAGTTCACCATCTTCAGGGACGGCCACAGAATGTCGGCTGCGTGTTCCGGCAATTCGCCGGCCAGCGCGCAGTGTCCGATGTCCCAGACCGATCCGATGTGGCGCCGATCGAACTCTTCGACGAGGCGGCGAATCCCGCACGCGTTGGCCACGAAGGGCCCATCGTGGTTCTGTACGCCGATGCAGACGCCGGTTTCCTCCAGCAGGGGCAGCAGGCTGCGGAACTGAGCGAGGTGCCGCTCCTCTGCCGCCGTGTAGGTTTCGCCGGGGCGAACGTCCGCCATGACGCGAAGGAGCGGCGGACGCTTCATCCGCCCCAGCGCACGGATTGCGGCGGGGGTGGTTTCGGCGGCGACGCTGAAGATTCGCAGTCCGTGATCGTCGAAGACGGCTTCAGCCTCCGCCAGGCCGTCCGCCGCGTTGTCGGGCGCGACCTGGAATCCGGGGCGAACGGGCAGTTCGATACCGTCGAATCCGAGATCGCGGACGAATCTCGCCAGTTCCGGCAGCGAAAGGCCGGGCCACGGCTTCGTGAAGACGGAGAGTTGGATCGGGGATTCCGGCATCAGTCGAACCACTCGTCCGCCGGATCGAAGGCCGGCACGGGGATGTTCACGATGCGCATCGTTCCCACCGCGCGGTGGCGGCAGCCCGGCTTGATGAAGATCGCCGACATGGGGCGGACAGGGACGATGTCGCCGTCGAGCTCCATGTGCCCTTCGCCCTCCAGCACCAGGTAGATTTCGGTGAGCTTGCGGTGGTAGTGGGTGCGGGCGTCGCCCGAAATGTCCACCATGTGGATCGTCGCCACGTCGTTGTCGTCGGCCGCGAACGCGCGGCGCGTCATGCCGCAGGGACAGGGGACAGCGTCGATCTCGTCCATCTGCGCCACCATGTAGTTCTTTGTGGCCGTGTTCTTTGTGGCCGTATTCCTCGTGTCCGTCTTCGCGCTCAAGGTTCGGCTCCGATCAGGTCATTTCCAGAATCACGCCCAGCATGTCGTCGGGCGACGCGGCCGCTTCGGGAAGGGCGGTTTCGATTCCGGCCAGCGGCATGCGGTGCGTCGTCAGCGTATCCACGGGCAGGCGCTTTTCGGCGATCAGGCGCATGCAAAGCTCCAGGTTCGAGCGCGTCGTCCACCGCACGTGCATCTCGGGGTAGTCGTTCCCCGCCTCCCAGGCATGGTCGTGATAGCCGGGGCCCGTTCTCGACGCGAAGCGGATGTCCATGTTGGACATGGGCTTGGTGTTCAGCGGAAAGGTCATGTGTCCCACGAGCACGACGCGACCGCCGGCGTGGCTGTCCGGCGCGGTGCGCATCAGCGGAACCAAGCGCGTGTAGAGATCGCCCGCGTCGCCGCTCAGTGCGAACACGGCGAAGTCCAGGCCCTGCCCCCCCGTAAAGCACCGCATCCCCTCTTCCAGGGCGCTGCCGTTGGCAAAGCACGCCCCGTCGATTCCCCACGATGTGGCTCGGTCGCGGCGCGCGCGGACGGGATCGACCCCGATGACGCGGCATCCGTCGAGCTGGAGCAGCATCGCGGTGAGATGCCCCAGCAGGCCGAGGCCGAACACGGCGCACTGCTCGCCGAACTCGGGCTGCGCGCGCCGCACCGCGTGAAGCGCCGTCGCCGCCAGCATCCCGTAGGAGGCCTGCTCGAACGTCACGCTGTCGGGAATCGCGACGCAGAGATTCTGCGGAACGACGGCGACGGTCGAGTGAAGTGCGATTCCCGCGCCGATCGCGGCGACGCGGTCGCCCGCCTTGAACCCGCGAACGCCAGCTCCCGTGCGCCGGACGATCCCGGCGTTCGAATACCCGAACGGGCGGCGCTCGGGCTTCGACGCACGCCCGTTCTGTCCGAAGTGGTGCCACCCGCCGAGTTCCGAACCCGGACTGATCAGCGAGCGGTGGACTTCGACTTCGACGTGTCCCGCCCCCAGGGGCGGGACCGCCTCCTCCTCCAGTGTGACGAGGCCATCGCTCACGAATGCCGTGAGGCGGTGGCCGTTGGTCGTCGCGACGTTCGTCATTCGGCTCGGTCTCTCGTGTGATATGGTTACGGCTGGTTGACTTCGGTGAAGACGCCCTTGTTGGTGCGTCCGACGAAGCCTTCGGAGACGGTGCCGTTGGTGGGGTCGTAGGCGTAGATGATGTGCTCGTTGGCCGAGGCCGGCAGCACGCCGTCCAGCGCGTACCACATCATCATCTGGCTGCCCTCGGGGCCCGCGCTCGACATCGACCACGTGTAGCCCTTCGAGTTGATCGACGCGAAACGCGTGTAGGAGTACCCGCCGGCGAACCACTGCGGCCACTGCTGGTAGTCGTCGTACCAGTAGGGGAAGGGCTCGGCGCCCTGCACGTCGTCGGTGCGGTCGAACAGGAAACTGCCCACCGCGAAGGGGTCGCGGGGAATCGTCGTCATGTACGCCACCGGAGTCGTGATCTGGGAGAACGCGAAGGGGTTGCGCTCGTACTTGCTCGTCACCGGCGGAGAGGGCGACTGGCGGATGTTGATGTAGCCCGGCGGGTAGCGGTTGTGATCGACCGCGTAGGCCTCCAGCCCCGTCGCGATGCTGCGGATGTCGGCCTGGACGCGCGAAATCTTCGAGCGCACTTGGGCCTCCAGGAAGTTGGGCACCGCGATCGCGGCGAGAATGGCGATGATCGCCACCACGATCAACAGTTCGATGAGGGTAAAAGCATGTCTCTGGCGCATGGGAGTTTCTCTCCGTGAGGTTCGGTATGGGCCGGGAAAGACCCAATTGAACCGATCCAACTAGGGAGGAGTTCGCCACTCGTCAAGAGTATAGTTTGTACTGTGTGAAAATATTGCTTGTATGGCCAGGCATCTGCCGAGGGAGTTCAGGGATTCTCTACCTTGCGCTTCGTTGAGGGCGAAGGACTTGCGGTGGCCGAATTCCGCTCCAGCGAGTCCCCCTCGATGAAGTCGGGCTGGAGCAGAATCTCCGTCCTGGCCGTCCCCTGGCCGGAAATGGTCCTGTCCAGGACATCGAACGCCTCCTCGATGGAGCGGGTCGGATCGGCCTTTGGCCCGGCGAGAACAAGTGAGGAGTCGTTCCCGCGCATCGGCGCGGAGGCCTGGCTCACGATGCTCAGGTCGTGGGGAATCCTGATGCCGAGCACGTCGCAGACCGATACAAGACGTCGGCCTGTGGCGCTCGTCGCGGAGATGACGGCACTCGCCCCGGAGGACCGCTCCAGGAACTGCCGCATTTCGGAAAGATCTCTGCCGGAGTGCGCCAGCGAGGCCCGAAGCGCATCCTCGTCGACGGGTGCGCCGTATTCCTTCATGGCCGCGCGGTGCCCCCGGATGGAGATGTCGATGCCGTTGTGGGGATGCGGGGGGCCGCAATACAGCGCGATCCGCTCGTGCCCCGCGCGAAGAGCCGCGCGCGTCGCGAGATACGCCGCGAGAAAGCCGTCGTGGTAGACGGCGGGCCTGCAGAGACCGGGTGGCGGTTCGAGAAAGACCATGGGAATACGGCCTTCTTCGGGGGGCGGCGGCAGCGGCCGGGGGAACGCGTGGAGGCAGAAGATGCCGACCACCCGCCTGCCGAACGGACCGTCGGGAGCGTCGATCCGCTCCCAGTCCGCCTCCTCGTCCAGCGACACCACCTCCGTCGTATACGCCCGTTCCGTCGCCGCCTGGATGATCGCATGGATGCGGGAGAGATAGACGTAGTCGTACTGCGAACTGCCGACCTCCTCGCGCAGCGTCATCGCGATTCCGACCACTCCGCGGGGCGCCGTCCCCTGGGGAAGCGTCGCCCGCAGAAACGTTCCGCGCCGTTTCTCCATGCGGACATAGCCATCCTCGCGCAGCGCTTCGAGCGCCCGCTGGACGACGTTGTGGCTCAGACCGCTGAGTTCCGCGAGAGCCGACGTGCCCGGCAGGCGGTCGCCCACCCGCCAGCGACCGGCGTGGATCTCGCGGCAGAGCGCATCGTAGACCTGCTCCGCCAGGGTCAGGCGGAAGGTGGGCTTGATCGGGTGACCGAAGA
>JAJFLJ010000293.1 GCA_021772755.1 Candidatus Sumerlaeota bacterium | reverse complement strand
GATTCGGGAACCAAACCGGAGCGATGATCGTGAAGGAGGATGGCAAGGGACTGGGCCCTGTGGGCCTGTCGACGGTCGGTGGCGGTTTCCAGAATACCGCCGAGGGCGCGTACTCCACCATCGGAGGCGGATTCCAGAATGCCGCGACGGGGAACCTGGCGACGATACCCGGAGGCGGTGGCCTCACTGCGGCGGGCGATCGCAGCTTCGCCGCCGGCAGCAACGCCGAGGCCAACCACGAGGGAGCGATCGTCTTCGGCGATGCCACGTTCGATGCGACGGTGCAAAGCGGCGGGGACAACCATTTCGTCGTCCGCGCCAGCGGCGGCTACACGTTCTACACCGCTTCGGACCTTTCGTCGGCCGCCTGTCTGCTGCCGGGCGCCGGATCGTGGTCCTGCGTGAGCGACGAGGATGCGAAGGAGAACTTCGAGGCGCTGGACCCCGCGGAGGTTCTCGAAAAGGTCGCCTCGATGAACATCCGCGGCTGGAACTACAAGACCCAGGCGGACGACGTCCGCCACATCGGGCCGACGGCCCAGGAGTTTCACGCGGCCTTCGGCACGGGCGCGAGCGACCGCATGATCGACACGGTGGACGCGGACGGCGTGGCGCTGGCGGCGATTCAGGGGCTGAACGGGAAGCTGGAGGAAAAGAACCGCGAGATCGCGGAGCTGAACGAGCGGCTGGCCCGGCTCGAAGCGCTGTTGCTGGAGAAGGGAGGCCGCGAATGAACAGGAGCGGCATGGCCAGATGCGCGCTGGCGGCGAGTCTGCTGGCGCTGCCGGTGGCGGCGTCTTCGGGTCTCTCGGAGGGCGGCTTCGCCATCCCGTGGGACAGCCTGGACGCGGGCGGCGGCGTTGCGGCGGGGGGACCTTATGCCCTCCTGGACACCGTGGGCCAGCATGACGCCGGGCCCGCGATGGCAGGCGGAGCGTTCGAGCTGCAGGACGGATTCCAGGCGGGCACCGGCCAGCGGTTCGTCATCGAGAGCGACCTCTTCGTCATCCACTGACGGCGGGGTCGCGCCGGGCTTTGGTCCCCGTGGCGTTGGCGCTTGCGTCACCCGCCACGGGGCGCCAGCCTGTCGGACATGACGGACGCACCCTCCAACGGCAACGGATCCAAGCCCCTGCTTCGCGTGCGGAACCTGAAGAAATGGTTCCCGCTGCGGAAGGGGTTCTTCAACCGGGTGGTCGGCAACGTGAAGGCGGTGGACGGAGTGTCCTTCGACCTCTCGGCCGGCGAGACGATGGGCCTGGTGGGCGAATCGGGCTGCGGCAAGACGACGACCGGGCGCCTGATCCTGAGCCTGATTCCGCCGACGGACGGCGAGGTCTTCATCGGCGATTCGCCGAACCTGACGACGCTTCGGACGCGCGAGTGGCTCCCGTACCGCCGCCGCGTGCAGATGATCTTCCAGGACCCGTACTCCTCGCTGAATCCGCGCATGACGGTGGGGTCGATCGTCGAGGAGGCGCTGGCGATCCACAACCTGCGGCCGCGGGGCCCGGAGCGCAAGAAGCGCGTGCGGGAGCTGCTGGACCAGGTGGGGCTGCCGGGCGACGCGGCGAAGCGGTTTCCCCACGAGTTCTCCGGCGGCCAGCGCCAGCGCATCGGCATCGCGCGCGCACTCGCCGTGGAGCCGGAGATCATCGTCGCGGACGAGCTGGTGTCGGCGCTCGACGTTTCGATCCAGGCGCAGGTGATCAATCTGCTGGAGGACTTGCAGAGGGACATGGGCCTGGCGTTCATCTTCATCGGCCACGATCTTTCCGTCGTCGGGCACCTCTGCCACAACGTCGCCGTCATGTACCTGGGACGCATCGTGGAGCAGGGAACGAAGGTGGGCATCTTCAACGCGCCGCGCCATCCGTACACGAAGGCGCTGTTGAGCGCGGTGCCGATCATCGAGAAGGAACAGCGGCGGCAGCGCATTCTTCTGCCGGGCGACGTGCCGTCGCCGGTGAACCCGCCGACGGGATGCCATTTCCATCCGAGGTGTCCGGCGCGCTTCGCGCCGTGCGACAGCGTCGTGCCGCAGCTGACGCAGCTTCCCGGCGGCGAACGCGTTTCGTGCCATCTGTACGATCCGAAGTTCCGGGACAGCATCACGGACGAGGGGAAGCGCATCAAGAAGCTCGACGTGGTGGAGGGCGCGGAGGAAGCGCCGGATCTCTTTGCGGAGGCCCCGCAACGGCAGGAAGCCGCCGCACCGGCATGAATGGCGATCCGCGCGAATTCCGGATTCTCTCGCGCTACCTGATCGGCGCCCGCCCGTCCCGCCAGCTCGCCGAGCGCTACGAACGGGCCTGTTCGTCCCTGTTTCGCGACGGCACGCGGTCGCGCGCGCTGAACGCGGCGCTGCGGTGGCCGGTGCTGGCGGGGCCGCTGGACGCGGCGTGCGGGCTGCTCGCGCCGGACGACGCGCTGCGGCAGCGCCTGCTGGTCGCAGCGGCGATTCTGGAGACGACGACGGAACACGCGGAGCGCTTTCTCCCCCGCCACCGGTCGCGGGCGGCCATCGCCGTTCTCGTCGCGTGGCACGGAACGCGCGCCGCCGCGAACGTGGCGGTGGGCATCGCGTGCTTCGGTCTTCTGCCGCTCTTCGCGGGGAAGCGCTGAATGCGGAAGAACTTCGACGTCCTCGTCGTCGGTTCGGGCGCCAGCGCCGCGAACGCGGCGTGGCCGCTGGTGGAGGCGGGTCTGTCCGTCGGCATGATCGATCCCGGCGGGCGCGACGAAACATACGCGCCGATCGTTCCGGGCGACGACTTTCGGACGATCCGGCGAACGGACGCGAACCAGCACCGGTATTTCCTCGGCGACGAATTCGAGGGCATTCCCTTCGGACCGGTGCGGGTCGGCGCGCAGCTGACTCCGCCGCGCCAGTTCATCACGCGCGGCACGGAAGAACGGTCGCCCGTGGAGGCGGGTGCGCTGCAGGCGGCGCAGACCTTCGCGCGGGGCGGTCTGGGGGCGGGATGGGGCGCGTCCGCGATGCCGTACACCGATGCGGACCTGGCGGACTGGCCGGTCGGCCGCTCGGAACTCCAGCCGCACTACGACGCCGTCTCGAAACGCGTCGGCATTTCGGGCCCGAAGCGGGACGATCTCTCTCCGCATGTCGGGCCACTCGAATCGCTGATGCCGCCGTCGCGCATCGATTCCAACGCGGACTGGGTCTATCGCCGTTACGAGCGCGTTCGCGGCGA
This sequence comes from Candidatus Sumerlaeota bacterium, assembly GCA_021772755.1. Classification (GTDB taxonomy): domain Bacteria; phylum Sumerlaeota; class Sumerlaeia; order SLMS01; family JAHLLQ01; genus JAJFLJ01. The sequence goes on along the minus strand of JAJFLJ010000293.1, from coordinate 3,422 downwards.
ACTGCTGGCGCGGGGCTTTCGCATGGGGCAGGCGCGGCTCGCGGTGTGTACGCGGCGGCATCGCGGGCGCGGCCCGCTTGGCTATGGCGATATGGAGTTCTGGGCGGACCAGGACCGCGCGGTGTACCGTCCGGCGTTCACGATCGACGAACTTGCGACGCGCGGCGCTTTCCACGAGCTGTCCGGTCTGATGGCCGTCCGCTATCGCGAGAATCCTGCGGACGAGTCCGTGGAGGTCGAGTGCCTCGGCCTGCGGACGAACGAGAGCGTGACGCTTTCCGCGCGGCGGCTGGTCCTCGCCGCCGGAGCGATCGGAACGGCGAGGATCGTTCTCGAATCCCTCGGCCGGCGGAACGAGCCGGTTCCGTTTCTCACCAATCCATACACGTATCTTCCGTGTCTCGTGCCCTCGCGAATCGGACGGCGCACGCGCGACCGCCGTCACAGTCTGACGCAGCTGACGATGATCTACGACCCCGACGGAACGGGGCGCAACGCGGTGCAGCCGCAGCTGTATTCGTACCGCTCGCTGCTCTCGTTCAAGCTGCTGAAGGAATCGCCGCTGCCGATGCGCGAGTCCATCCCGCTGATCCGCGCGATCCAGGAGTACCTCGTCATCGTCGGCATCTTCCATCCCGACTTTCCGTCCAACGGGCGGCGGCTTCTGCTCGACGATGCGGGAACGCTCGTGATTCGCTCCGGGAGCGTGGAGTGCGCGGCGCGGCGCGCGTGCGAGGACCGCGTCGCCGGTTTCCTTCGGCGCGTCGGCTGCATGCCGCTGAAGCGCATCGATCCCGGCCCGGGGGCCAGCATCCACTACGCCGGGACGCTGCCGATGCGCGGCGAGGCGGCGGCTGGTCCGCTGACATGCGACGCCGACGGGCGCCTCCGCGGCGGCAAACTTGTCGTCGTGGCCGACGGCTCGACGTTTCCCACGCTGCCGGCGAAGGGGCTGACGTTCACGCTGATGGCGAACGCCGACCGCATCGGAGCGGCACTGGCAAAGGAAATGGCATCGTGAAGACCATCGCGATCACGGGCGCCGGCGGCTTCGTCGGCCGGGCGCTTTGCGAAGCGTTCCGCGACGCGGGCTGGCGGGTTCTCGGCGGCGTGCGCCGTCCGTCCGGCGACGGCGTGTTCGAGCCGTTCGCGTGCGACCTTCCGGAAGTGCTCGACGAAGCGGCGTTCCGCGAAGCCGACGCGTGCATTCACGCGGCCTGGACGATGAGATACCGGTCGCGGCGCGAAGCGGTGCGAGCGAACGCGGGAGGCACGGCCCGCGTGCTGCGCATGTGCCGCCGGCACGGTTGCCGGTTCACGTTCGTTTCGTCCTGCTCGGCGCACGACGGCGCGGAAAGTCTCTACGGGCGGACGAAGCTGGCGGTCGAGAATCGCCTGGACCCGCAGCGCGACGCGATCGTGCGGCCGGGCTTCGTCGTCGGCAACGGCAGCGTCTTCGCGCGCATGAGGGCGTCGCTCGCCACATCGCGGATCGTTCCGCTCTTCGACGGCGGCGACAAGCCGCTCCAGACGGTGCACATCGACGACCTCTGCGCGTTCGTGCGCGCGATCGTGGAGCGGGAGCCGGCAGGGCGGTTCGTCGCCGCGGAACCGGAGGGGACGTCGCTCGGAAACTTCCTGCGGGAGCTCGCGGCCCACGACGGACTCGCGCCGCTGTTCGTGTCCTTTCCCTCCGCCGCGGCGCTTCCGCCCGTGCGCGTGCTGGAGCTTCTGCGGGTTCCTCTGCCGATGTCGTCGGAGAACCTGAAGGGAATGCGCGGGCTGGTTCACCAGCCCTCCGCAGCTTCCATCCGCACCGTCGGCGTGCGACTGCGGTCGTGGCGCGAGTCGCTGGCCGCGCTGCCCTGAACCGGTTGACATTCGGGCGCGTCTCCGGCAGTGTACCGGCGTGGTTCTCCAGTTTCGCGAAGGGAGCCTGCCATGCTGACCCACGATTCCATCCACCTCGTCGAAGCCCTCGTCGGCGCCGAATTGACAGCCGAACACGAGGAGGCCGCGCGGGCGGCTCTGCCTCCGGGGCCGATGGTCACGGTGGCGCGCGATTGCGGCGCGAACGGGGACGAAATCGCCCGGATGCTCGCCGAACGGCTCGGAGTGCGGTGCATCGACCGCGAACTGCTGGACGCGATCGCGAAGGACGCGAAGGTCGACAGGCATCTGATGGAGCGCCTCGACGAGCGCATCAGCAGCGTGCTGGAGGACTGGTCCTACAGCGTGATCTGGGGCAAGGACGCCATGCGGAAGGACTATCTGCGCCATCTGAAGAACGTGGTGGTGGGCATTTCCCTTCAGGGGGGCGTCGTCGTGGGACGCGGGGCGAACTACATTCTGCACCGCACCAACACGTTTCGCGTACGGGTTACCGGTTCGGCGGCGCGGTGCGCCGAACGCGTCGCGCGGGAAAGCGGGATCGAACTCGAAGTGGCGGAGAAGGTCGTTCTCGCCACCAACACCGAACGGCGGAAGTTCATCCGCCAGACGTTCGACCGCGACTGGAACGATCCGACGTGGTACGACATGACGCTGAACACCGACCGGTTTCAGGCGGCGCAGTGCGTGGGGCTGATCGTCGCGGCAATGGCGGCGGCGGGCATCACGCTTCCGGCGAAGGCGATGGCGGTCGCGGTGGGATGAGGCCGGGCGAGCCGACCCTGCGCCAAAGCGCGACGCTTTCGAGGCAGGATGGCGTGACGCGCCATTCGGGATCGGTGGAGTCCGGATTCGCGCGGGCGAGAAAATCCGCGGGATCGACGGCGCGCCATTCGTCGATCTCGTCCGCCGCCGGAATGGGGTCGCGGTCTATGCGGGCGAAGAAGACGTGGATGTGCTCCCACCCGTTCCAGTCCGCCGGCGCGTGGATGCCGACGAGTTGCGGGTCGGCGCCGGAGATGCCCATTTCCTCGCCGATTTCGCGGCGGGCGGCCTCGACGTAGGACTCGCCGACCCCGACGTGGCCGCCAACGGAGACGTCCCACCAGCCCGGGTAGCGGTCCTTTGCCATTCCGCGCTTCTGAAGCACGATCCCGCCCTTCCTGCCGATCAGAACGACGTGGACGGCGCGGTGGATCAGGTTCTGTTCGTGGATTTCGCGGCGCGTGGCGGTGCCGGTCACGCGGTCGTCGAAATCGCAGACAGGGAGAATCTCGCCGTCGGTGGCGGGGGACTCGCGATAGGGTTCGTCGTTCGCCATGGCGGGAACGATTTGTCGGCTGGCGGACCGGGGGGCAAGGACGGCGAAGTTGTACGTTGCCGGACGGCGGCCCGGGCGGAGAGGGATGCAGAGTTTCGCCGGACGATGGACAGGGGGGCGAATCGGCTAGGTGGCGGCGTTGGCCAATCAGGAGCAGTTTTAGACGTTCGGCCCACTGCGCGCCCTCTCCCTAGGCGAGCGCGAGTCCCTC
>JAJFLJ010000292.1 GCA_021772755.1 Candidatus Sumerlaeota bacterium | reverse complement strand
TGGTGGCGGTGGCGATCGGCGCGTTCCTGACGGCGTGTGGCGCCAGGGACGGCGGTTTGGTCGCCAACGTGGAGGGCGGCGCAGTGCGGGGCGCCGTGATCGTGACTGGCGGGGCGGGGCTGGAGGATCCGGCGATTCGCTCCGTGGTGACGGACTATGCGGCTCGCGAGAACATCGCGGTGTTTTCCGCCTCGGGGCTGAAGATGGTCGGGGCGGATGGTTCGGAGCGAACGGTTGGCGAACTCTGCGCGGGCGCCGACGAGCGGTTGGCGACGGAGCTGGGCCGCGCCTCGGCCGTCTGGCTGGAGGGAAGCGACGCGGAACTGGCGGACTGCGTTTGGAAGCCGGAGACCCTGGCCGGCGCGCTGGACGGTCTTTTCATGAACGGTATCGCGACCGGCGGCAGCGGATGGGCGGCGACGTTCGCCGGCGAGTACGCACCTTCGCGTTCCATCGATGGCGCGGAAGCCATCGCGAACGGATTCGGGTCCGAGCTGGCAAGGGGCCGCGGATACGCGGAAGACACGGTCTTCCTGGACGATTCGGGCCCCGGTGACCGGCTCGGCGTGCTGCTCGCCGCGTTGATGGAGACGGGAGCCGTCTACGGCATCGCGGTCGACGGGGGCGGGGCGGTGGTGGAGCCGGAGCGGGGGCGCGTCTCGGCCATCGGCTCGAAACCGACGGTGTTCATCGACATGACGGACGCGAAGGTCTCGCGGTCGAAGCGGCGGATCGAGAACGCGCGGATCACGCTTCTCTGTCCGGGCGACACCTGGGACATGGAGGCCGGGATGCTGCGCTTCGTGGCGGGCAAGTCGGGCACCGCGAGCAAGAACAAGCGCAACATGCCGGAACAGCGCGACGCATGGGCGGACGGCACGGTGCTGCGGCTGGTGCGTCTGCTGGCGGATTCGGAACGGGGCACGGCGCTCTCGGCGCGGTCGTACTTCGGCGGCACGAACCACACGGTGCGCGTCTCCTCCGACGCCGAAACCAGGCTCTTTCGCGCCCTCGACGAGGAGAACACCCCGGACGATCTGAAGTATACCATCGTCGACGTTCGTCTCGATCTTCTGCCGCAACGATGAGACGGTTCCGCCGTTAACGAAAGCGACCGCCGTGTGAACGGCGGTCGCTGTATGCGCTGGGTTCGTGGCGGGATCAGCTGGCGCCGATGAGGTTGCCGACCGGGGGCTGGGAAGCATCCGGCTCCTTCTGCGAGCGCCAGATGTTGCCCTGGCTGACGGTGCCGTTCGTCGGATCGTAGACGAGCTGCGCGGAAGGCGTGCCGACACCCGGGTGGAAGAAGCTACGGTCGGGGCCGATGGAGCACATGCGCCACGCGCCGTAGAAATCGATGGCTTCCACCCAGAAGGCGGTGGGTGTCAGGAGAAGACGGTCGCCCATGTTCTGATATGTGAAGGTTTGTTCGTCGAAGTTGATGCTGGCATCGCGGTTCACGAAGGGATCGAAGATGAAAGCCGACGTGATGTATGCAATCGGGGTGGAGACTCCGGCCTGGATGTGGTCGCCGTTGACCTTGCCGGGGAAGATGACTCCGGAACCGACCGGGGTGTCGCCGTAGCGGGTCGAGCTGAACTCGCGCGGCGGCTTGTTGTGATCGACGGCGTAGGACTCGATGGCGGTGGCGAGGGTGCGGATGTCGGCCTTGACGCGGCTGACTTTCGAGCGGACCTGCGCCTCCAGGAAGTTGGGAACGGCGATCGCGGCGAGAATGGCGATAATCGCCACCACGATCAGCAGTTCGATCAGCGTGAATGCCTTCGAATTTCTTGGGTGCATGAATGTCCCCTTTGCTGGTTTTTCCGGCGGATGCTTCGCCCGAACCCTCTGGTAACACTGCCCTCGCCGGATTCTCGAAGCCTCCCGGCAGGCGATGGCCCCTGTCAAGGCCCGTGAAGAGGTTTCGCCGTGGTTGCAAGCTGTCGGGCAGGTAACCGGTTGAGGAGCCCGGTGGCGGGATCGGCAACGCCCCGGCCCATGAGGCCCCGGTTAGGCGGCGCCCCTTGCGTGAGCGTACGCTTACGCAGGCTCCGAATCACCCATCGTTCCGCCACTTTTCTCTAACCTGTTCCTGCGTTGATTGGTGAGTCGTTCCGGTGTCTGCTCCCCGCCGCCAGATCATGTCTTCCACCGAGGTCTTCCATGACGACTTACCCGAGAGTGCCCGTAATACGCCGCCAGGGCTTTACGCTGATCGAACTGCTGATCGTGGTGGCCATCATTGCGATTCTGGCGGCGATCGCCGTTCCCAACTTCCTGGAGGCGCAGACGCGCTCGAAGGTCAGCCGCGTGAAGAACGACCACCGCGCGCTGGCCACGTCGCTGGAATCCTACGCCGTGGACTACAACAAGTATCCCGGCGACCAGGACAACGACCCGTTCCATCCCACCGAGCGCGGATTCTACAAGCTGACGACGCCGGTCGCCTATATGACGTCCTTTCCCAGCGACCCCTTCAGCGACCAGCGCGTCAACACGGAGAACGTCAGCAGCATCGCCGCCTTCTACACGATGGGCTGCGGGGCGGACAACAACCCCCTGACGTCGATCGTCGAGCAGACCTATGTGCTCATCTCGCTCGGACCCGACCGGATCGACGGCACGAGCGGCCAGGACGATTTCCCCGTAAACACGAACTTCACGGTGTACGATCCGACGAACGGAACCGTTTCCAACGGCGACGTCTACCGGTTCGGCGGCAACTATCCTTCGGGCAACTGGACCATCGAGGGGATTCCCTATCAGAACTGGGCCGTCACCGAAGTGATGCCGCAGTAGCGAACGAGGCACTTCCGGCGCTCCGGCGTCCGGCAACCATACATCCTTTTCGAGGAGAACGAACGATGAAGAAACTGTTTCCGCACATGACTCTTGCCGCAGCGGTTCTCGCCTCCGCGGCCGCGACGGCCCAGCCCGTCGCGGACTTCGGATCCGGCCTGCCGGTGGAGTTCGCGACGAACATCAACGAGGACCCGTCGGTGGCGATGAACCCCGCCGGCACGCAGTTCGCCATCGCCTACGCGAACGCGGCGGGCGACGTCGTCCTGGAGATTCGCAACATCTCCGATGGTGCGATCGCCGCCACCGACACCACGCTCTTCGCGCAGTCCGGATTCACCGGCGACGGCACGATCGACTGCGCCTGGTCGCCCGACGGCACGGTGGTCGCGGTCGGCTGGGGAGTCGGCGACGACGGCGGCGCGGCCTTCCAGCTCTACAGCGCCCTCGCCGTACCGCAGGGCAGCCTCGTCTCGCCGGTCGACGGCGTGAACAAGCCGGTCTTCGACTTCTTCTCCGACGGCACGGTGCTGGTCGCCTACGAAGGCGGCGAGGGCATCGACGGATCGGGCGTGCTGTTGCGCCACTTCGCGACGAACGGAACGGAAATCTCCTCGGGCCCGACGGCGGCCGCGTCCACGATCGCGGGCGACCAGAACGACGCGGCGGTCGCGATCGACCGTTCCGGCGGAACCTTCGCCACCGATACGATTCTCGTCGCCTGGGAGGATTCCGGCACGACGCGCTTCGTCGGCGAGGACGACGTGAACTTCCGCGTGTTCGACTCCTCCTTCGCGGGGCTCTCGGCTTCCGCGCCCGCTCCGGCGGCGAACCTTCTGTCGAACGCCAAGATCGGGAACCCGGCGGTGGCTCTCGCATCCGGCGGCGAGGCGATGATCGCCTTCGAGATGGAAGGTCTCGGGGGCGACGACGAAACGACCTGGGGCGGCTTCCTCGACAACGCGTTCGCACCCGTGAGCGCGAACGCCACCGAAATGTCGGGCAACAACGGCGCCCGCAACCAGAGCGCCAGCATGGCCTGGAACGCCTCGAGCAGCAGCTTCGTGGCGGCATGGAGCTCCCGCGGCTCGGGCGCTTCCGTCGGCTTCTTCGATGCCTCCGGAACCCAGCTGGGCTCGAACACGGCTCTCAACGGAGTCGAGACCGGTAACGCCCGCGATGCGGACCTCGCGGTGGCCGGCGATACGGCGGTGGCCGTTTGGCGCGACAACGACGACGACCAGGGGCTCTACCGCATCTTCACGATCGACGCGGGTCTCTCCGCCGTCGAGTCCTGGGACCTCTACGAGTAAGCGGCGGTTTCGACCGGCCGAAGCGGGGCGGCATGGGAATCTCCATGCCGCCTCTTTTTCGATTTCGAACGACGGGGAGCGACCATGAAATCCATTCTGCTTCTTTTGGCCATCACAACGATGGTCGGATGCGCGAGGCGCGCCGAGGTCTCGTCGCGGCCGTCTTCGATGTTCGCGGTACAGGAAGTCTTCCGGTCCGACGCGTGGCCCGAGGGCAACATCGACTCGCTGGCGCTCTGGAGCGGCGGCGGCCGGCACCTGCTCTTCGCGACGGGCAAGGAGAGCGACATGCTCTACGTGCTGGACGGCGAAACGGGCGCGCTGGTGCGGACCGTTGGCGGTTCCGGCACGAAGGCCGGCGAACTCGACCGTCCCAACGGCGTGGTGGTCGCCGGCGACCTGCTCTTCGTCGTCGAGCGGAACAATCACCGCGTCCAGGTCTTCGCCCTTCCGGGCGTGGAACCGGTGGCGGTCTTCGGCGAGAACGAACTCGTCAAGCCGTACGGCATCGACGCGTGGAGGGAGTCCGGTGCGTGGCGTCTGGTGGTGACGGACGACTTCGACGCGGCGTCCCCCGGCGACTATGCGCGGCGGGTAAAGGCGTTTCGCTTCGCCGGTACGACGGCGACGTACCTTGGAGCGTTCGGCGAGACCGAAGGGCCGGGCCGTCTCGACGTGGTGGAAACGATCGTCGCCGATGCGCCGAACGACCGGCTGTTGATCTGCGACGAGGCGAACAAGTCCATCGACGTCTACACGCTGGACGGGGCCTATACGGGGCGGTCGTTCGGCGGCGACTTCATCGTCGGCGATCCGGAGGGGCTCGGAATCTTCCGTCCCTCGGGAAGCGACGACGAGGGCTGGCTGACGATCACGGACCAGCGTCCCGACATCACGGTCTTCCACGTGATGTCGCGCGACGGCGCGCGGTACATCGGGTCGTTCACGGGCGATCCCGTCGTGGCGAACACCGATGGAATCTGTCTGGCGAACGGCGGGTTCGGGCCGTTTCGCGGCGCGGCGCTCTATGCCGTGCACGACGACGCGAGCGTGGCGGCATTCTCCTTCGGCGACGTCGTGGACGCGATTCGCGCCAAATGACGCGGCCGGCCTATTCGTCCGAGAGGCGCGCGACGACGGCGGTGACGTCGTCGCCGCCGCTGGCGGCGGGCCCTTCGAGACTCTCGAGATCGGCGTTGAGAATCGCGGCGAGTTCCTTCGGCGACTTCTCCGCGTTGCGCGACAGCAGTTCGCCCAGGCGCTTCTCGCTGTAGCGGCCGTTCGACCGGCTGCCGAAGTTCAGCAGGCCCTCGGTAAAGAAGACCATGACGTCGCCGGGCCGGAACGGCGTGACGGCTTCGCGAAACGCGGACTCGGGATAGGCGCCCAGGGGTGCGCCGTGCACGACGATGCGCTCGACGGAACGCGTGTCGGCGCGCCAGACGAGGGGGCTGGGGCCTCCGCCCGAGGAAATGGTGAACTCGCTCCGGTTCGGGTCGAAGCGCGCGTAGAGCGCCGAGGCGAAGTCGTTCTCCGGCAGGAACGTGCAGAGATGCGTGTTGATGCGCGAGAGCGTCAGCGAGGTGTTGTAGATGCCGACGCACTGGCCGTGCAGGAAGGTCTTCATGCGAAAGGTGTGGAGCGAGGGCGTCATTCCGGCGCCCTGGAAGGAAACGAGAAAGAGCCCCAGGGAGCCGTCCGCCAGGGAAACCAGATCCCAGAAGTCGCCGCCGAGCGTGGTGGACGGGTGCCAGAGTCCGGCCATTTCGATGCCATAGGAGGAGGGGAGCGCTCCGATGACCGGGGGTTTGGGCATCAGGGTCTCCTGGACCGAGCGCGCCGCGCGCATCTGGTCGAGGAGCTGGCGGTTGGCTTCGGTGAGTTCGCGGGACATGCGCGCCAGGCGAAGGTGCGTTTCGAGCCTGGCCATCAGCACGTCGAAGTCGATGGGCTTGGAGACGTAGTCGCTGGCGCCGGCGCGAAAGGCCTCGACGACGTGGCGGGACTCCGCCCGAGCGGTGACCATGATGACGGGAAGGCTCTCCGTGGCCGGATCGGCGCGGAGCTGGGCGAGGACCTCGAGACCGCTCATGCCGGGCATCATGACGTCCAGCAGCACGGCGGTGGGGCGGGCCTGGCGGATGGCCTTCAGGGCTTCCTCGCCGGATTCGGCGGTCTCGACGGCGTATCCGGCGCCCTCCAGCAGATGTTCGAGGATGATCCGATTGTCGGCGGTATCGTCGACGATCAGGATATGGCCCTTGATGCCCGGCATGTGAGTTCCTCAAATGGCCGGACCCTGGAGGGCCGGGCGGAATGACTCTTTATCGCGGATCGAGCACATGAACGGTACCGAGCCCGTGACGGCGTGGCAACGGTATGTCGCCGACGGGGGGATCATGATGGTCTTTCTCCTGCCGCTGGCGCTGCTGATGGTGGCGTTCGTGGTGCAGGGGTTCGTCAACCTTCGGCGCGCGCGGGTCAGCCCCCGCGGGTTCGCCGGGCGGCTGGAGGGGGTTCTGGAATCCTGCCGCTCGCGGCGGGACGTGGCGGGGGCGCTGGATGCCGAGGGCCATTGCCTGGCGCTGATCCTCAGCCGCGTGGTCCGCCATCTGGAGTTCAAGCCCGATGCGGACCCGGCGGAACTGCTGGCGGAGTCCATCGACGAGGAGTGCACCTCGCTCCACCAGCGCAACAGCCAGCTGGCGCTGATCTACACCATCGCGCCGCTGATGGGGCTTCTGGGGACGGTGTTCGGGATGCTGAAGACGTTCAGCGAGTTCGCGATGAGCGAGGACCCCTCCGTCCGCCAGCTGAGCGAGGGCATCAACGTCGCCCTGATCACGACGGCCTGGGGCCTCTCCATCGCGATTCCCGCGTTCGTGGTGCTGTATTTCTTCACGCGCCGAATCAACACCTACGAGCAGGTGACGCTGCCGAAGGACGGCCTGCGGGCGCTCCAGCTCGTGTTGCCGAAGACCGGCTTCGACCGCCACCGCAGCACCTTCGTTCCGCGACCGGCGGAGGACGGCTCCCCGCGGGACGACGAGTCGTGAGGTCCCGCACGCGCCGGCGAAGCATGTTCGACACGGGCGGCGGGCTGAACCTGACGCCGCTGCTCGACATCATCTTCAATCTGATCTTCTTCTTCGTTCTGGCGACGAACATCAAGGACCGCGAGCGGTTCCTGGACTTGGCGCTTCCCTCCTCGGGAACCGCGGAGCAGCAGCCCGCGGAGCCCGAGATTCCCGAGATCGCGGTCACTGCGGCCGGCGCGATCTACCTCGACGGGGACGAAGTCACGCTGGAGCAGCTCGAATCGCGGCTGGCGGCTCTCGCTTCGGGCCGCGAGGCGAAGGACGCGATCATCTCCTACGACGCCGGCATCACGATGCAGCGCTTCGTCGACGTCGCGGACGTGTGCCGCCGCGTCGGCGTGCTGGAACCGATGCTCATGCTGCGGCCGCCCAATGAGTGAGGGAGTTCCCGAGACCGGCGGCGGGGTGACGCGCCGCGAAGCCGTCTCTCTTGGCGCCGTTCTCGTCCTGGGCGCCATGTGCTGGTTTCCCACGCTGTTCGTCGGGCTGCTGTCGGACGACTGGGGAATGATGTTCCTCGGCGACAACCCGTGGCACGCGTTTCACGGTCACTGGGTCGGCGGAGGAAAGGGCGGGTTCTACCGGCCTCTCTCGCGGCTGTTGCTGGTTTTCGAGGGCCGGGCGTTCGGAAGCGGCGGCGTTCCTGCGCACGCCGTGTCCATCGCCCTTCACCTGGGGACGGGCGTGTTCGTCTTTGGGGCATTGAAGAGGATCGGTCGTCCGACGGCCGGTCTGCTGGCGGCGGCGTTTGGCGTCCTTCATCCGGCAGCGACGGAGTCCGTCGCGTGGATCTCCAGCCAGACGGACTTGCTCGCGCTGTTCTTCTTCGCCATGACGGCCTGGGCGTGCGCGGGCGCGCTCTCCACCCGGCGCGCGTTCCTGAGTCTGATTCCGGCGGCATTCGCCTGTCTGTCGAAGGACACGGCGGTCCTGCTGGGTCCGTCGGTGGCGCTGGCGGCGGGGATCGCCTTCTTCTTTGGCCCGCGCTCCGGTGCGGCAAGACGCCGCGCCGCCACGCTGGCCGGCTGCCACCTCGTGCTTTGGGCGCTGTACATGATTCTTCGAAAGGTGTTTCTGGGCCGGTTTCTGACGGAAACGGCGAACGACGTCTCGCTCGTTCAGATGGGGGCCGCCGTTCTCGCGACGATGCAGGAACTGCTGAGTCCCTTCGCACCCCACCTGTTCGGGGATCGAAGCGGCATCGAGTCCGCCCGCTATCCCCTGCTTTGGGCGTTGTTCTTTCTGCCGGTGTGCGCGGTCCTTTGCCTGATCAGGGGCCGCGCGACGATCGCGGCGGTCCTTCTGCTCTTCGGACTGTCGCTCGGACCCGTGACGGGAACATTCGTTTCGAGCCTGAACATGGAGGGAATGGAGCGGTATCTTCTCCACCCGCTCTGGCTCTTCGCGGCTCTCGCCGGGCTTCTTCTCGAACCGCTGCTGGCGTTCGCGCTCCGCAAGCGCCAGCACGGATTCCTTCTGGTGGCCGGCGGACTCGTCGTACTGCGGCTCGGGTACATGACGCATTCGGAAATCCGGTACTTCGAACGGGCCGCCGCCGTTCGCGACGGGATCGAAGAGGAGATCGCGGCCGTTCTTCCCGGCGCCGCGAACCCCGTCGTCATCGTCGCGAACTATCCGGACAGAGTCGGCGGTGCGTACGTCTTCCGAAACGGCTTCGCCGAATTCCTTCGCACCAGATTCGACCGCGCCGTTCCGCTGATCCCGGCGGGGGAACTGGACATCGACGGGATTCCCGCGGATGCCACGATCTTCCGTCTCGCGTACCGGGGCGAGGGCGAGCGCCCGTGGTTCAGGCTGGACAGCGAGTTGACTTCGGACCTGGCCGCACTCCGGTCCGCCGCCGCGACGCCTCCGCCGCCGCCGTACCGGATCGCTCTTTCGATGGGCGTGCAGGTGCCGACAAGCCAGGACCTCGCGCGAATCGGCGAGGAAGCGGACGGCGGCCTTCGGTTCGAAGTGACCGGACGGGACCCCAACATCGGAATGCCCTTTCCGGCGAACATGCCGCTCTCGCGGTTCGATCGCGCGAAGATCGAGTTCGCCTTTCTCCAGCCGGAGAACGGTCCGGCGGAGGATGTGTTCGAATTCATCTTCTTCCCCGGCGGCACGGCGTCATCGCCCATCACCCTCTCGCGCGAGGTGCGCGTCTCCGCAGGAAACCAGTCGATCGAGTTTGACCTCTCCGGCAATCTGGTCTGGAAGAGCGCGGATTCGATGCGCTGGATGCGCTTCGACACCGGCGAACGGTATCGCGGGCGAATCGCGATCCGATCGATGGCACTGGAGTAGCCGAACCCCATGACCCCCGCACCCCACGTCGTTTGCGTCATTCCGGCGCGATATGCCTCGCAGCGTCTGCCCGGCAAGCCGCTCGTGAGTCTGCTGGGCAGGCCCATGATCGAGTGGGTCTGGCGCGCGGCGGGGGCGGTTCCGGAAATCCACGAGGTGCTGGTCGCGACGGACGACGAACGCATTCGCGACGCCGTGGAGGCGTTCGGCGGCACCGTGGCGATGACTCCGCCGGAGTGCCCTTCGGGAACCGACCGGATCGCCGCGGCCCTGAAGGGCCGCAAGGCGGACATCGTCGTCAACGTCCAGGGCGACGAACCCGGCATGCAGGCGGAATCCATTCGCCGCGCGCTGAAGCCGCTGCTGGAGAATCCCCGCTTCGACGTGGGCACGGCGTGCGTTCCGATCGTGACGCGCGAGCAGTTCGAGGCTCCCCACGTCGTCAAGGTCGTGCGCGGCGCGGGCGACGTCGCGCTGTATTTCAGCCGGTCTCCGGTGCCGTCGCTCGCGCGCGCAGATCCAGGCGAATACCGCGACGGCGAAACGGTCTACGGGTACAAGCATCTTGGACTGTACGTCTACCGGCGGGAATCGCTGGAGGCGTTCGTGCGCCTGGAGCCGTCGCCGCTGGAAGTGCGCGAGAAGCTGGAGCAGCTGCGGTTTCTCGAAGTCGGCGCGACGATCGTCTGCCCGGAGACGTCGATGGATTCCATCGGCGTGGATGTCGAGGAGGACGTTCCGCGCGCAGAAGCGATGCTGAGGGCGCTCCACGGCGACGGCATTGGCTGACGCGGACCTCGTCGTTCTCGGCGCGGGGGCCGCGGGGCTGGCGGCGGCGCATTTCGCCGGCGAGGCGGCGCGCGGAGAGGGCCTGCGCATTCTGCTTCTGGACGGGGCGAAGAAGCCCGGCGCCAAGATTCTCGTCAGCGGCGGAGGGCGCTGCAACGTCACGAACGAACGCGTGACGGCGGACGATTTCTTCGGCGGCCCGCCGACCATCGTCCGCAAGGTGCTGCGCTCCTTCGACGAGCGCCGAACGCGGGCATGGATGGCCGAACTCGGCGTCCGCCTGAAGCTGGAACCCACGGGAAAGTACTTCCCCGAAAGCGACAAGGCGCGCACGGTGCTCGACGCGCTCCTGCGCGGCGTGGAGAGCACGGGCGCGATTCTTCGGACGGGCGCGAGGGCGACCGGCATCGAGCGGACCGGCGACGAATTCGCCGTCGCGCTGCAGGACGGAAGCCGCATCGTCGCGCGAAGGCTGATCGTCGCGACGGGGGGACTTTCGCTGCCGAAATCGGGAAGCGACGGCTGGGGCTTGGCTGCGGCAAGGCGTCTCGGGCACACGATTCGTCCGACGACACCGGCGCTCTCGCCGCTGGTACTCAAGCCCGGCCGCACGCTCGCGGGGCGCTTCGCCGATTTCAGCGGCATCACCATCGACGCGCGGCTTGCGCTGCACGGACCAACAGGCAAGCCGCTCTATGCGTGGACGGATTCGACTCTCTTCACTCATTTCGGGCTGAGCGGTCCGACGCCGCTGAACATGTCGCGTCATCTTCTCCAGGCTCGCGCGGACGATCCTTCGGGCGGGTGGCGCGTGACGTTCGGCCATCCGGACTTTCCCGCGCCGGCGGACGCGGAGGAGTGGCTGCGGCGCGAAGCGGACCGGAACGGCAAGCGCCTGGTGTCGTCGGCGCTTTCGTCGATCTTTCCCGAGCGCCTGGCGCAGGCGTACGCGGGAACGGACGGGCGGCTTGCGGAGATGGACAGGGCGAGGCGGCGGGAACTTGCCACGGCGATCGCCGCGCTGGAGATCGACGTCGTTTCCGACCGGGGCTATTCCTTCGCCGAGACGACGGCCGGCGGCGTGGACCTTCGCGAGATCGACGTGCGCACGATGGAGTCGCGCGTCGCGCCCGGCCTGCACCTTTGCGGCGAGATGCTCGACGTCGATGGCCGCATCGGCGGCTTCAACTTCCAGTGGGCGTGGGCGACGGGGTATCTCGCGGGGCGGGGGGCGGCGCGGGCTCTCGCACCCTGAAGGCGGCGATTCCGGAGCACGCGATCAGCGCCAGCAGCACGAACGTCTGCACCCACCACTCGTAGGGAAACCGGTTCTTCAGACCCGGCAGCCAGGGCAGAATGTCGAGCCAGTGCGTTCCGAGCCAGCTCGCCATGCACGCGAAGGACACGAGCGGCCCCAGTCGCCCCCGCACCATCCCCCGAAGATGCAGAACGACGGCGGGAACGACCCAGATGAAGTGAATCACCTCCACCAGAGGGCTCAGCAGCAGCAGCAGCAGGAAACCGAACGCGAGAAACAGCTCCTCGTCGCCGCGCCCCCGCTTCCACCACCACGCGCACATGGCGGCAAAGAGCGGAAGCAGCACCATGTTGATGCCGAGGACGTAGCGTTTGTAGAGATGTCCGTCGTCGAGCGCTTCCGGCTGGATCACCGAAGCGGCGAAACGGTGGATGGAGATGGAGAGGGACTGCCACCGGAAGGGGAGCTTCGGAACGACGTCGGTGACCAGGAAGAGCTCCCACCTCCACCATCCGCCGATCAGCAGCACGATCCCGTACACCGAGAGAGTCGCCAGGAACGCCCCCAGCAGCTTCCACCGCCGCATCGCCACGAGGGGAACGACAAGGAACACCGGCGCGATCTTCACCAGGCAGAAGAGCGCCAGAAGGACGCCGGCGAGACGGTCTTTGCGACGGATCGTCGCGAGGGCGAAGGACGTCCCGAGCAGAAGGTTCAGCGGATCGACGTTGCCGGCGGAGATGCCCTTGTGAAGGGGCTTGAACGAAAGAACGAAGCAGACGACGAGAGGAATCCAGTTGGCGTGGAGGAACGCCAGCACGCGGTTCCAGATCGGCGGGAAGTCGTCATTGGTCTCCAGCGGCGGGCGCGTCATGAAGGCGAGCATGAACGTCGCCACGACGACGTACACCAGGTTCATGGTATCCCAAACCGTTTCCGCCGTCGCCACGCCGAAGGCCGCCAGCGGAAGATAGATCAGCGCCGTGAACATCGGATAGTTGAACCCGAGGTAGTTGATGCCGTTCTCGCCGATGTAGGGGCTTTCCCCCGCGAGCAC
>JAJFLJ010000291.1 GCA_021772755.1 Candidatus Sumerlaeota bacterium | reverse complement strand
TCGCCGGTGGACGCGTCGAACAGACGCGCGTTCCCGTCATTGCTCGCCGTCAGGACACGGCCTCCGTCGGGAGAAAAGCGAACGCTCAGACCGTCGCCTCCGTGTCCTTCAAAGACCCGCAGCGGCTCGAAGGTCTTCGCGTCGATCAGATGCGCCTGGCCGGCGTCGAGCGTGATCACGGCGATCGTCGCGCCATCGGGACTGTACCGCGCGTCGTAGCTCGACGACGGAAGGCCAACCGAATGCAGCAGCCGCCCGTCGCCCGCATCCCAGACGTGCATCATTCCGTCCTGGCCCGTCGTGACGAACCGCGCTCCGTCGGGCGAAAAGTCGCCCCCCCGCATGATTCGCTGGTTCTGGCCGGCGGGAATCGCCACCTCGACTTCGACAGCGCCCGTTCCGATATCCGCGACGAGCGCCCTGCCGTTGGTCGCCAGGGCCAGCATCCGCGTGTCGTCCGGCGAAATCCTCAGGCACCAGAACCCCTTGTAGCCGGGATACGTGTGCGACGCCAGCCGCCGGCCGGTCTTCGCGTCCCACACGCGGATTTCGCCGCGATGGTGCCCGGTGACGATCCGGCCGCCGTCATGCGTCCACTCGGCGTGGAACACCGCGCCGCCGCTCTCGACTTCCCCGGTCGCCAGCGTCATGTCGTCACGGGCGAGCTGCGCCGCCAGGGCGCCCCACTCCCAGTTGCGAAGCTCCTCTGGAAGATTGTTCACGAGAAGATCCCGCGCGAGATCCGGGCGAACGTCGCGCAGGTGCGAGTCGATCAGCCCGATGTTGGCGTAGTACTGCTCCTGTTTGGCCAGATGCAGCGAAGCGACCGCCTCGCGCCCGCTTGCCAGTGCACGCTCCTCGTTGCGCTGGGCATCGGCTGCGGCCGCAAGCGTCTTCTCGATCTGGCGGTCCACCTGCAGCTTCTGCGAGTACGCCACGAGAGCCGCCACGACGGAAACGGCGAACAGCACCGCCGCCGCCGCGATCGAGAACCCGCGCTGGCGCGCGGCGTGTGCCTTCTTTCGCCCCGCCACCTCGATGCGCTCCACGACCGGAAGCCGCTGCGCCATGTCCTCCATCGCCCGGGCGTGCACCTTCGCAAGCCGAAGGTCCCCCTCGCGAAGCGCGTCCTCGGCGTACTGAAGATGCAGCTTCTCCGCCAGCGAACGAAGCGCCGGGTTTCCCGGCCAGAGCGAACGCGCCTCGTCGATACGGCGGCGCACCGCCGTCAGCGCCTCGTAGTCCAGCCCGCCACCCGTCAACTGCGCTTCGATCTCCCCCGCCAGCTCGACCGAACGCGTTCGTCCCGGATAGCCCGCCTGGATGGCCAGCGCCCGGGCGAGGAACTGCGCGGCGCGGGGGCGCTCCATCCGCTCCGTTCGAAGCGCGTCCCACATCAGATCCAACAGGCCTTCCGGAATGGGGTCGCCGGCCTGGGGCGTGTAGGGGGCGTAGTCGTTGCGCGCCGCCAGCGCCACGCTCTGCTCCGGCGTCGGCGCGCGGTGCGGCGGTCTGCCCGAAAGGATCGTGTACAATGTCGCGCCGAGAAGATAGACGTCGGTCCACGGGCCGAGTTCATCCGTCGTCGCGAGCGTCTGCTCCGGCGCCATGAAGGACGGCGTCCCGCAGGGATTGAAGGCGTATTGGATCGTCGGCGGCACGGGCGAATGAACGGGCGCCCATTCCCCGGGAAGCGCCGCCGGATCCAGGCTTGCCGCGAGACCCCAGTCCATCAGCAGCACTTCGCCGAACTCCCCCAGCATCACCTGCGAGGGCTTGATGTCGCGATGGATGATTCCCCGGGAGTGGGCGAAGGCGACGGCCTGGGCGACTTCCGACAGAATCCCCAGATGCTTCGCCAGAAACTCCTCGCGGGAAAGCGCGTTCCGGTCGGCGTCCAGCAGTTCGTCCCACGGTGTCCCGTGAACCCGTTTCATGGCGATCATCGGAGAGCCGGTTCCTGCGGCCACCGTCAGATCGTGGACGGGAAGAATGTTCGGGTGTTCGAGTGTCGCCGCGAGACGAGCTTCCTGGATGATGTGCCACTCGCGACTTTGGGCATGGGCGGTGGATTCTCCCGGCCCCGGCAAGTCCGACCGGCGCAGGCGCTTGATCGCGACCGTCCGCCCCAGGCTGGTCTGCTCCGCCTCCCAGATTTCGCCCTCTCCGCCGGACGCGATCTGGCGAATCAGATCGTACGTCGATTCCGCCGGGCGTGCGATCGGAAGACCGCCCAGCGGCAGGGCGGGCGGCTGGCCGGTGGATGGCCTCGTGGAGTCCTCCCGGCCGCGAACGCCCGCCTGCTCCCCCGGCGGACGAGGCGGCTCTTCGCCTGTGGGGTTGTTCTGTGGTGACAACGGTCTCTCCGTGGAGGTCGCCCCTCTGCTCGTTCTATTGGTCGGTCAGGAGGCGGCTACTGGCAACGCGTAAGAAAAGTCGCACGAGCGTTTCCAATTCTGCGAGAGTCGGCGAAAGGTCGACATCCTCTCGGGAAGAGGCGGAAACAGCCGCTATCTGGTCTTGACCGCATCCCGTTTAGGCCCGATGGTTTCGCCCAAGTTTCGCATCGGACGGTCCCCTCTCCATGTCTTCCAGTGTCGGCGGTTACCAGGTTCTGGCGCGGCGCTACCGCCCCCAGGTGTTCAGCGAAGTCGTTGGCCAGCGCGCCGTGGTCCAGCAGCTCCACAACGAAATCCGCGAGGGCCGCGTCGGGCACGGGTATCTGTTCTGCGGACCCCGCGGAACGGGCAAGACCTCCCTCGCCCGCATCTTCGCCAAGGCCCTCGATTGCGAGCAGGGAACCACGACCGAACCCTGCGGCAAGTGCCACCACTGCCTGGAGATCGCCGCCGGCACGCATCTGGACGTCATCGAGGTCGATGCCGCCACCTACACCAAGGCCGACGACACCAAGGGCCTGCTGGAGGGCCTCCGCCGCGCGCCCTTCAGCGCACGCTACAAGATCTACATCATCGACGAGGTCCACATGCTCTCGACGCATTCCTTCAATGCGCTGCTCAAGAGCCTGGAGGAACCCCCCGAACGCGTCGTCTTCGTTCTCGCCACCACGAACCCCGAGAAGATTCCCGAGACCGTCGTCTCGCGGTGCCGCCGCTGCGCCTTCGAGCGCCTCTCCGTCGAGGACATCACCGGCAACCTCGCCGACATTCTCGGCCGCGAAGGCGTCACCATCCCCGCCGAAGACCGCGACGCGGTGCTCAACGCCGTGGCGCTGGCCAGCGAGGGCGGCCTGCGCGACGCGCAGGTCTATCTCGACCAGTTGATTACCCTCTCCGCCGACGAGCTAAACCTGGAAACCGTCCGCTCCCTGCTCGGCGTGGTGGAGAGCGACCTCTTCCTCCGAATGCTCGTGGCCATCGCCGAACACGACACCGCCGACTGCCTTCTGCTGGTCGGCGATCTCGTTGATCGCGGCCGCGACCTCCAGCGTTTCGTGAAGATGTTCCTCAGCTTCCTGCGCGACGCCATGCTCCTGAAGGCCGGCGGATCGCCCGACCTCATGCGCTTCGCCGACCCGAACTCCGAAGACCTGAAGGCCGCCCTCGAGAAGACGACGCTCCCCTACCTGCTCAACGTCGTGCAGCAGTTCCTCGACCTGGAGGAACGCATCCGCGGCTCCGCACCGCCGCGCTTCCTGCTGGAGTTCGCCCTCATCAAGCTCACCGCCATCGACCCCAAACTCGTCATCGATCCGGAACTCGGCGGCACCCGCGCCGGCGGCGGCGCCAATGCCGCTACCGCCAAGGCCTCCGGAACCCGCGGCGCCGGAGGCCCCAGGGCGAACCTGGAAGCTGGCCGCCACCAGATCGCCGCGGCACCCGTCGCCCGCGAGAGCGCCGTCACGCAGGACGAAGCCCGCCACCCGCGCGTCATCGAGTCCATCCCCACCACCGATGGCGACCGCTGGGCGGCGTTTCTCGACGGCGTCGGCCTGAAGAGCGGAACCTTTCGCTCCGTCCTCGCCAAGGGACGCCTCGTCGAGGTCGGCGAAACCCGCCTCGAAATCGAACTCGCCGCCGCCGACCGCTCGATGAAGCCCCACCTCGAACGCCCCGAGTCCGTCGCCCTCCTTCGCGAAGCCGCCCGCCGCGCATGGCAGCGCTCGCTCATGCTCCGCCTCACGGTCGCCGAGGCCGAAGCGCTCGCGCGGCCCGCACCCGTGACGGAAGCGGACGGCTCCCCGCTGCACGAGGAAGCGTACGCGGAAGAGGAGACGATGGTCGCCCCCCCCCCGCCGGCCAAGTCCCCCGGGGAAGAACAGGAGATTCTCAGCTTCGCCGAGGCCCTCGAAAAATACCCCGAGTTTCGCCAGGCGTGCGAGCTCGTCGAGGAACACTTCAGGATTCGACCCACCGCCTTCAACGGACTGAAGCTCGCAGAAGGCTGAGAACCCGCCCGCCCGCAACGGCGGGCTTGACCACTTCGCGCGCGGGCCCTCGGCTTGTGCGCGGCGAAACCGCCAATTCAACGGAACGAGTGTGAATCACCGATGATCAATCCCGCCATGATCAAGAAACTTCAGGGCGACCTGCAGGGCCGCATCGAGAAGATGAACGAGGACCTCGCCCAGGTCGAGGTCGAG
>JAJFLJ010000030.1 GCA_021772755.1 Candidatus Sumerlaeota bacterium | reverse complement strand
TCGTCGACGGCGAGGAGACGGACGAGGACGAGATCGAGGTGCTGTTCTACCCCAACGGCAGCTCTTCCGGCGCGACGCTGATCCTTCAGACGTCGAAGGGCGCGAAGATGACGGTGCACATCGAGAAGGCGACGGCCCTCGCCAGCGTCTCGGAGGGCGAGCCGAAGAGCTTCGCGGAGATTCTCGAGGAGGCCGGACTCGATCCGACCAGGTACGCCGGCGTCGAAGCGACGGCGATCGCCGAGGACCCGCGCGCCTATGCTCCGGGCGAGGGCTTCAGCCGCACCGCCGGGTCGGAGCGCGAACGCGTCGCCATGTACGAGGACGTCGCGGCCCGCATCATGGGCGATGCGGCCAGGCGGTACGATCAGCAACGCGAGTCCGGCGGCCAGGTGGCATCGCCGCCCGGCAGCAGCCAGCAGCGGCGGTGATGTTCCCCATGCGAAACCGCGAACGCGCATTCATCCTTCTCGAAGTCATGCTGGCGCTGTTGATTCTCGCGGTTGCGATGACGGCCATCCTGCGCGGCTTCATCATGTCGCTCGGCACCATTCGCGAGAACACCATCATGATGAAGTCCTCGCTGCTGGTCGAAACGCTGCTGGACGACTACGAGCTGGAACCCCCGGTGGACGGCCGCGCGGACGGCAGTTTCGCGGACGACAAGCGCTTCGGTCCGGAGTGGAAGAGCTACTTCTGGGAGCGCGACGTCGAGGAGGAGGACGTGGACTACGACGGCTTCGCCTCCGATCCGCTGCAGGAGCGGGAGCCGATCCTCTTCATGACGCTGCGCATCGTCTACGACGACGGCCAGTACCGCCGCTTCGTCCCCATCGAGGTCGAGACCGCGCTGCTTCCCTCGGAGGTTTTCACCCGCGAATCCCTCCAGTCGAGCCAGCTCTTTTGAAACGCTCCGCATCCCGAACCCCGCGCGCCTTCACGATCCTCGAAGTGATGATCGCCGTGACCATCTTCGCGCTGATCTCCATCGCCGTGATGCAGGTGTTCCGCACGGGAACCGAGACCTACAAGTTCGGAAATCGCGACGCGCTCGTGCTTCAGCGGGCCCGCTACGTCTTCGACACCTTCGAGAAGGACATCAAGAGTCTGTACTACCTGCCGGAGGACGAATACAACGAGGGGCTGAAGGAGGAGATCGAGGCCTACCAGAACGCGCTTCTCCAGACGGAGGACGGCACGCTCTCCGACCGGGACTTCGAGGACATGTACGGCATCGACGGCGAGATCGGCAACCCCTTCGAGAAGGGCGTTCTGATCGACCTGCAGTTCTTCGGCGAGGACCACGGCGAGCAGGACAGCCTCACGTTCGCCGCGCTGCATCCCGCCGGGATCGGCTCCACGTACGTTCCCTGGGGGGTCGCGCGGATCCACTACACGGTGGACGGCGACTTTCTGATCCGCACGATCGAGTCGGTCGAGTCGAATCCCCGCGACGTCGATTCCGAAGGGGTCATCGTTCGCGAGAAGGCCGACAAGCCGGTGCACTCCATCGTCGCCCGCGGCATCGACGAGTTCGACCTCTCCTACGGCTTCTGGGTCGACGGCCAGTGGTTCGAGTCGTCGTCGTGGACCTCCAACTCCAAGTCCTTCCGCAACTCCAACAACCTTCTGGACGACTACGACGAGGAGGACTACCGGCGCCTCGGCGAGGAGAACGTGCGCAACGACGACGAACCGGGTCGGGACGACGAACCGCTCGACGACCGCTTCGACAGCGACCCCGCCGAGGAGCCCTACGACGGGCCGCCGGCCTACGTTCGCCTTCGCGTCGTGATTTCCGATCCGGAGAACCCCGGCCGGAAGACCGAGCTTGTGCGGATATTCCGGATCCCCATCGCTCTGGAGAGCTGGACCGTCAACGAACGGCTCGAAGAGGACGAGCGCGACGGGGAACTCGCGATTCGCGAGAACGACTTCACGCCGGTCTTTCCCGGCGCGATGAGGAAACGCGGATGATCGGTTGCGTCAAGCCACCGCGCCGGCGCGGCATCATGCTGCTCATCGTCCTTTGGATCGTGGCCATTCTCTCGCTGCTGGCGTACTCGGTCATCTACCAGGCGGCGCTCGAGACGCGTCTGACGTCGGTGCGCAAGAGGACCGTGCAGGCGAAGGCAGCCGCCCGCGCGGGCCTCGCCAAGGGCATGGTCGATCTTCAGAACGATCTCATCAACGACCTCTCCGAGGAGTTCGAGATATACGATTCGGAAGGCGACTACTGGGCGCTGGGCCAGGACGAGGACGAGCGCATCGACGTGGAACTGGCCGGCGGCGCGACCTACACCATCGAGACAGTCGACGAGAACCGGTTCTTCAACCTCAACGCCATGACGGCCGCGAACCGCGTACTCCTCGAGGAGATCATCGAGAAGATCGGATACGAGGAGGAGGACGCGAAGATCGTCGCATCGGCCATCATCGACTACGCCGACGGGGACGAGGACCCGTCGCTGGACTCCTCCTCCGGCGACGAGGGCACCGCCTATGCCATGATCCAGGCGGACAACGAGGGGAGGCGCGTCCGCGAGGACGACGTCGAACCGATGATCTTCCCCAACGAGGCCTACCGGGGCGTCGATCAGCTGCTGGACGTCTACGGCGTGACGCCGGAGCTCTACTTCGGTCCGGAATCGGAGGAGGCCGAGTACTTTCGCCGCCAGATGAAGCTGGGCGAAGTCGCCCGCCGGGGAGAGGCGTTCCTCATCCGCGACACGCGCCGCCGCCGGGGCGAGGAAGTCCTGGGCCTGCGCGATTTCTTCACCGTGACGGACGTGCGCGAGCTGAACATCAACACGGCGCCGCAGCACGTTCTCGAGGTCTACTTCAAGGCCGGAGGGCGTTCCGACGGCGACCGCCTGGCGGAGACCGTCATCAAGCAGCGGCGCGGGGGAAAGTCGCGCCGCATCGACCGCGAGGACGCCTTCAAGAGCGAGGACGAGGTCGCGGCCAACGGCGATCTCGGCTCCATCCTGGGTGCCCTGGAATCCATCTATCCGCTCGGCGTGATTTCGTCCCACTTCACGTTGACCTCGACCGGCAGGGTCGGCGAAGTCCGCCAGGTTTTGCGGGTGACGGTTCTGCGGCGCATGTTCGAGCTTCAGCGCGACGAGACGTTCGAATCGAGAGACCGATCGAGAGAGCAGCAGGAGGGGTACGACCAGCGCAGCCGCCGCCGCCAGGACTCCGACGACGAGCTGACCGTTCGGAATCCCGGAATCTACATCGTAAAGTGGCACCCGACCTAACCGCCCCCCACCGACCAAGGCCAGCATGCCCCGATATCTCGCCATCGAACTGACGGAAGCCGACGCGCGGATCGTCCGCGTCCAGCACTCGCGCAAGACCGGGACGCAGGTCGATCTGGCCATCGCCGTGTCCTTCGACGACGTTCCCCGCGACGACTCCGCCCCCGCGGCGAGGGCCGCCCGGCTGAAAGAGGCCTTCAAGGCGCACAAGGTCGCTGCGGACGAGACGATCCTCGTCGTTCCCAAGCAGTCCGCGACGATTCGCCGCGTGACGCTGCCCTCCAGCGACCCCGCGGAACTGGCATCGATGGCGGTGTTCGAGGCGGAAAAGATCATCCCCTTCAACGTCGAGCGCCACATCATCAGCTATGCGCTCGCCGGCAGGCAGGATGGCATCGAGGGCACGGACCTGATTCTCGCCGCCATCGACGAGCCGGTGATGACGCAGTGGCTCGGCGCGCTGGAGGGAACGGGAATCGAGGCGAACTACGCGGACGTTTCCTCGACGGCGCTGGCGCGGAGCCTGGCGGAGTCGGAGGGAGAAAAGCTCGACGACTGCTGCGTCGTCGCCATTCACGTCGGCGTCTCCAACACGGATATTTCCTTCATCGACGACGGGAACCTGGTCGCCACGCGCAGCGTCCTTCTCGGCCTCCGCCATCTCTGCCGGGACCTGACGGCGGCGCTGAACCTCGACCGCCCGTTGCAGACGAAGGACCTCGCCGGCGTCAACTTCATGGAGCCGTCGCTTTCCTCTCTGGCGGGGATTACGCTTCGCGCCGCGGAAACGCAGGGCGGTTCGGCGGAAGGCGATCTCGAGATTCTCGGTCCCGACCAGGGGACGCGTTCCGCGGAAGCCGTCGGGACGATTCGCAAGTGGATGGAGCGGCTGACGACGAACATCCAGCACACGGCGGAGTTCACCCGGCGCGAGTACTCGCTGCACGAGGTCTCGCGCGTGTATCTCTGCGGCGACGGCGTCCAGGTATCGGCGCTCGTAAGCGCCCTGAACCACCATCTCGGCGTTCCGGTGATTCGCCACAACCCGCTCGAGAAGGTGGAAACCGCCGAGAAGGCGGAGATCGACCGGACGCGCCTTCCCGCTCTCGCGACGGCCTGGGGCGCGGCGATGCGCCTGGCCGTCGGCGACGGAGAGACGGGCCTCAATCTTCTGCCGCAGAGCGTCATCTCCGGCCAGATCGAGGCCGAGCGCCGCATGCACTATATCGTCTGCGGCGTGATCGGCCTGGTCGCCGCCGCGATGGTGTTTCTCGTTCTGAAATCCGGCGCCGTTCACCGGCACGAGATGAAGGCCCGGTACGACCGGAACGTGGAGAGCCTGTCGCCGCTCGTCAAGGACGTCGAGGACATGCGCAGCCGCATCGACATCATCCGCGGCATCCGCTCGGACAACGCGGGCGCCCTGGAGATTCTCGGACTCGTCTCGGATTACGGGCCGATCCAGTCGCGGCTCGACGCGCGAATCAAGCTCTCCAGCTTCCAGTACGCCATCGGCGAGGAGGTCCGCCTGGAGGGGCACGCGCTGGAGATCGTCGATATCAACGACTTCGTGAAGTTCCTCGGTTCGGTCAAGCTGGACGACGGACGGAACATCTTTCTCGACCCCGTCATCCGCGCGCAGAACCAGATGCGCCTGCCCCGCCGCGAGCGCGCCATCTACAGCTTCGAGATCGTGGCGCCATTTCCCGAATCGGATACGGAGACCTGACCCGTGGCCATGCCCGAACTGAACATGCGCGAGAAGGTTCTCGCCATCGCGACGGTCGTCGTCATTCTGGGGTTCGTCGGGATGCGCCTGCTCGGCGGCGGCGGGGACCCCGACAGCATCTGGGCCGTCGGTGGGGACGACGTCGATCTCTCCCGGGCCGAGTACGAGGTCCTCGTCGATCAGGTCGGCCTCGCGCCGGACATCACGGAGCGCTTCGTCCAGCTCGTCGGCGGCGCCGACGGATCGCCGGCCAGCGACGACGGCACCGACCGCCCCGACCTGGATTTCCAGGCCCAGATGGCGGAGTGGTGCAAGCAGGAGGGCATCCCCACGCCGGACTTCGATCTCGAGACCGAGGACATCCGCGACGTCGAGGACTATCAGATGATCGCCGTGACGACCTTCGTGCGGAACTCCGATCTTCGCAGCGTTTCGAGTCTGCTGAAAAAGCTCGAGCTGCGCGGGCTGATCGTCCAGGACGTCGAAATCCAGTCGCGCCTCGACAGCCCCTCCCTGGACGCGACGATTCGCGCGGCCCGCATCGTTCCCCGGTTCCAGGCGCCGCGCCGCGCCGGCCGCCGCGGCTGACCGCATCACCCTTGGCCCCTGGAGGCACCGCTTGTCCTATCTCGACCGTTTGACGCTGGAGCAAAAGCTGATCGCCGCGAACGGAGTTCTGCTGGTGGTGATCCTGGTGTGCGCGGCGATTCTGATGATGCAGGACCGACAGGTTCCTGCGACTCTTCCCATCGAGCGAATCGAAGCGCATCTCGAGAGGGTCGCCGTGGAAACGGTCGTTCCCGAGAAGGTTCTCGGCAGGGGCGAGAACTTCGGAACCCAGCCGGTCTTCGATACCATCATCCCCATCCCGACTCCCACGCCCTCGCCGACGCCCACGCCGATTCCCGACCCGCCCCTTGCCGAAGCCATCGCGTCGTGGAAGGTCAACGGTTTGGGGATCGACAGCATCTATCTGAGCGACGTGCGCACGCGCAAGGAATGGACGATGTACGTCGGCGACGAGGAAATCGTCAACTACGGCAACGTGGAGATGAGCGTGAAGCTGCAGGAACTGGACACGATCAATTTCGCCGGGGTCTTCGTCTTCGAGGGGAAGCAGGGAACCCAGGAATTCAAGCGCAGCATGTTCGACGAGTAACTGGTCCGACTTTCGCTTCGAGCGCCAATCATGTCCGGAAGAGGCCGTTCCCCCATTCAGCGCATACTCGCCGCCACGGCGGGGGCGCTCTTCCTGTTTTCCATCGCCGTGGCGCAAGTCGCCTTCTGTCAATGTGGTATCTTCTGCGGACATGACGGAGACGCTTCCGCCCGGCAGGTCGCGTCGGAGCCGGTGGAAGCCCCTCACGGCTGTTGCTCCGAAGAGGGCCGGACTGAGGCGCCCGCCCCCGCCCCGGTTGAAGAAGCGCCCGACGGAGAGAATTCCGGAAGCTGCCCCTGCCCGGTCGAAATCTCGAGCATCGACGACACCGGCGCCACCGGCCATGTGTCGGCAGTCCAGACGAGCGTGTTCCACGATGCGGTCTATGCGAGGACTTCGGAATCGGTTATCGCTCCCGACTCCCTCGGCGATTCGGTCGGCGCGCCCGTCTGGCGTCCGGTTCGCGGGAGTCCCCTTCCGCATCCTCCCCTCTTTCTTCTGAACTCCGTTTTCACGATCTGATCCCGATCTGGGGCCGTGAGTCGCCACGCCGTACCGGCGTGTCCCTCACAGGTGCCGTTCGCGTTTCCGCTTCGCCGGAAAGCCGTTCCTGGCTTTCCAACGCTGCCGTGACGATCGGGATGTTCGTTCATGAAACATGCGATTCTGCTCGTTCCCCTTGGGATCGTGTTCGCGCTGACGGCTTGCGCGATGGCACCTCCGGCGATTCCCGACCGGGCCTCGCTTCGTCCGCCGGTTGTGGAGTTCGGACCGGCATCCCCGGAGGCTGACGCGCCGCCGACCGCGGCAATGACGCTCGACGAGGCGGTCGAAGCCGCGCTTCTGGAAAACCCGACACTGCGGGCGGAGTTCGCGAAGTTCGAGGCGATGGCGCTTCGCGTGCCCCAGGCGACATCCCTTCCCGACCCGCGCGTCACCTACACGCAGTTCGTCGATGGCGTGCAGACCCGCACCGGCGAGCAGGAGTTCGCCGCCGGCGTCTCGCAGATGTTTCCCTGGTTCGGGGAACTGCGGCTTCAGGGCCGTATCGCCAACAGCGAGGCGTTGCAAAGCCTCGCAGGCTACCGAACCGGCATGCTGGACGTGAAGCGCGACGTGACGGTCGCCTGGCACCGTCTCGCGTACGAGCAGGCGGCGGAGACGCTTGCCCGCGAGGAGAAGCTCGTTCTCGAGCAAAGCATCGCGGCGGCTGCGGCGGTCTACGGCAGTGGACGGGGCAGCCGCAGCGCGCTGCTCAACGCGCAGACGGAACTGGTTCGCATCGAGAACGAACTGCTCGGCTATCCCGCCCGTATCGAAGAGCTTCGCGAAGACCTGCGCCGCCTGCTGCGCTCGGGGTTCGACGTCGCGGTGCCGCCGCTCGACGCCGACGACGTTTCGGAGTCGGCGATCCCGGGTGCGAAGGCCTCTGCCGAACGCGCGCTGGCGCTTCGCCCGGAGCTCGAAGGGCTTCGCCTGCGCGAGAGCCAAGCGAGACTCGAACACGAACTGGCGCGCAAGGACGACTATCCCGACATCACGCTTGGGCTGAACTACGTCGGCATCGGAGACCGGCCCGACAATCCCGCCGGGCCGATGGCGCCGCGCGACGAGGGCGACGATGCGTGGGGCGCGACGGTTGGATTCAACATTCCGCTGCCCAACGCGCGCCGGCGCGCGGCGAAACAGCAGGCGCTGAAGGAGCGCGAAGCGGCCGAGTGGAGACGCATCGCCGCGGAGGAGGAGATCGGCGCGGTCGTGCGCTCGCTGCTGCCGAAGCTGATGGCGCTCGAAGGGCGGCAGGAAATCCTGCGGGGCAGCCTGCTTCCCCTGGCGGAAGAGGCCCGCGCCGTCGCCCAGGCGTCGTATGTCGCCGGCGAAGCCACGTTCCTGAACGTCCTGGAGGCGGAACGCACGCTGATCGCCGTTCGCGCCGACCTTCTGCGCCTTCGCCGGGATTCCCTTCTCGCGATCGCCGAACTGGAGCGCGCCATCGGCGCCTCTCTCACGCACGAACCATTGGAGCCGCAGTCATGAAACGCATGCTCGCTTTCCTTCGGAAACTCGTTCCCGGGGTCGCGCAGGCGTGCGTCGTCGCGGCGATCCTTCTGAGCGCATTCATCGCGTACGACCTGGGCGCGCGAAGCCGGGAACCGGTGTCGGTACCGGCTTCGCCCCTCGCGCTGTCGCCGCAGGCGAACCATCCTGCCGATACGAACGGCGACGGAACGATATACACCTGCTCGATGCATCCGCAGATCCAGATGGACGAACCCGGGACGTGTCCCATCTGCGCGATGGAGCTCGTCCCCCTGGAGGTGACCGGCAGCGACACGGCCGGGCACGATCACGCGGCAGAAGGGGAAAGCGGCGGGCCGATCGGCTATGCATGCGCGATGAACTGCGTACCGCCTCTCTCCGAACCGGGGAAGTGCCCCGTGTGCGGCATGGAGATGCAGCCAGTTTTCGAGGAGATATCCTCGTCGCCCGCCACGGGAGACCCGACCCGGCGCCTGGCGATGACGCCGGAAGCCGTCGCCCTGGCGAGCATCCGGACGACGCCGGTCGTGCGACGGGTTCCGAAACGCGACGTGCGGCTCGTCGGGACGCTCGCCGTCGATCCGTCGCGCCGGGCGCATATCAGCGCCGACGTCGGCGGACGAATCGACGAACTGGCGGCGGACTACGAAGGCGATCTGGTCCAGGTGGGCGAGGACCTGGTCCTGCTGTACAGTCCCGAGCTTCTTGCCGTTCAGCGCGAATTCCTCCAGGCCGTCGGGTCTCTTGAGCGGCTTTCTGCCGACGCACCCGAAGGCGTGCGGCGCGGGGCTTCCAGTGCGGCGGATGCGGCGCGCGAGCGGCTCCGCCTGGCGGGACTCGGCGAGGAACGCGTCGCCGAGCTCGCCAGCGGGGGCGTTGCGCAGGAGCGCGTCGTGATCGAGGCTCCCATCGGCGGCACCGTGATGGAACGCCACGCGGAGATCGGCGAGTACGTCGCGAAGGGCGCCCCGATTCTGACGATCACGGACCTTGGCGTGTTGTGGGCCGAGATGGAGGCCTACGAGAGCGATCTTCCCTGGCTGCGCGTCGGCCAGCCGGTCGTCTTCGAAAGCGAAGCGTTTCCCGGCGAGATCTTCCGCGGCGAGGTGGCGTGGATCGACCCGATGACCGCCACCCGCGCGCGAACCACGCGTGTTCGCATGAACGTTGCCAACGACGAAGGCCGTCTGAGACCGGGCATGTACCTTACGGCGCACGTCGCGGCAACGCCGGGCGATGGCGCGACCGCGCTCGTGATTCCCGAGACCGCTCCGCTGATCACGGGAAAGCGCGCTGTCGTCTACGTCGAGGTTCCCGGCGCCGACCGTCCGACTTTCGAGGGCCGAGAGGTCGTTCTCGGATCGCGCATCGACGATGGCTATATCGTTTCCGAAGGCCTGAGGGAAGGCGAACGCGTCGTGACGAATGGCGCGTTTCGGATCGATGCGTCCCTCCAGATCGTCGCGAAGCCGAGCATGATGAACTCCGCCGGCGGGGGAGTGGACGCGCACTCCGGACACGGAGGCCACGCGCAGCCATGATCGACCTCATCGTCCGGACATGCATGGAGCGCCGCCTGGTGGTGTTCCTGGTGGCGGCCGCTCTCGTGGTGTGGGGGCTCGCTGTGTCGCCCTTCGCGTTCTCGACCGGTGTGCTGCCGCGCGACCCGATTCCCGTCGATGCCATTCCCGATCTCGGCGAGAACCAGCAGATCGTCTTCACCGAGTGGCCGGGGCGGTCCCCGCAGGACGTCGAGGACCAGGTGACGTACCCGCTCGCCGCGGCGCTTCTCGCCCTTCCCGGTGTGAAGGACGTGCGCTCGAACTCGATGTTCGGCTTCTCGTCGATCTACGTGATCTTCGACGAGAGCGTGGAGTTCTACTGGTCGCGCTCGCGGATTCTCGAAAAGCTGGCGAGTCTTCCCGCCGGCACGCTTCCCGACGACGCGACGCCGGTTCTCGGTCCGGATGCCACGGGCATGGGGCAGATATTCTGGTACACGCTCGAGGGCCGGACTCCCGACGGGAAACCCGCCGGCGGATGGGACCCCCAGGAACTGCGCAGCATCCAGGACTGGCAGGTGCGGTATGCATTGCAGGGCGCCGAAGGGGTGGCGGAGGTCGCCGGTATCGGCGGATTCGTCCGCGAGTACCAGATCGATGTCGATCCCGACGCGATGCGCGCCTATGGCGTGACGCTGCCGCAGGTCATCGCCGCGGCACGGCGTTCGAACCGCGACGTCGGCGCGCGAACCATCGAAAACAACGGCGTGGAATACGTCGTGCGCGGTCGCGGCTTCATCGGCGATGTGGACGATCTGCGCTCCGTCGTCGTGGAGAGCCGCGACGGCGTTCCCGTCACCCTCGACCGGATCGCGACCATCGGAACCGGTCCCGCTTCCAGGCGTGGCACGCTGGACAAGGGAGGCGCGGAAGCGGTCGGTGGCGTGGTCGTGGCGCGCTACGGCGCGAACCCGATGGAGGTCATCGAACGCGTCAAAGAGAAGATCGCCGAGACCGCGCCGGGGCTTCCCCGCAGGACGCTCGCGGACGGCACGGTCAGCCAGGTCACGGTGGTTCCCTTCTACGACCGCACGGGTCTGATCCAGGAGACGCTGGGAACGCTGGAGGACGCGCTTCGCAACGAAATACTGATCACGCTCGTCGTGGTCCTGCTGATGGTCTTCCATCTCCGAAGCTCGGTTCTCGTCGGTGCGATGCTTCCGCTGGCGGTCCTGCTTTCGTTCGTACTGATGAGGGTCTTCGGCGTGCAGGCCAACGTCGTCGCTCTCGGTGGAATCGCCATCGCCATCGGCACGGTCGTGGACATGGGGATCGTGCTGACCGAGAATCTGCTCCAGCATCTGGAGAAGTCCGACGCCCGGGAATCGCGCTTCGCCGTACTGCGCCGCGCGACGTCCGAAGTGGGCGGCGCGGTTCTGACCGCCGTGGCGACGACCATCATCGGGTTCCTGCCGGTCTTCACCATGATGGGTGCCGAGGGAAAGCTCTTCAGGCCGCTGGCCTATACCAAGACCTTCGCGCTCTTCGCCAGCATCGTCGTCGCCCTGACGGTTCTGCCGGCGCTGGCGCTGCTTCTGTTCCGCTGGCGCATGCCGACACTGCCGCAGTGGCTCAGAAGGTCCTGGCGTGTCGCGCATCTTGCCGTCGTGTTCGCGCTTTCAGCCTGTCTCGTCGTGTTCCTGGCGGGCACCTGGGAGCCTCTCGGTGCGATGCGGTCCAGCCTGCAGAACCTGGTCTTCGTGTCGGTCGTGGTCGTGGGGCTCATCGCGTTCTTCTGGCTCTTCCAGTTCCTTTACGCGCGCGTACTGGCGCTTTGCCTGCGATACAAGATCGTCTTCCTGGCCGTTCCGACGCTGCTCACGGTGCTTGGCTTCAGCGTCTGGCTCGGGTTTCCGCGACTGTTCGGCTGGCTGCCGCCGACAGCGGGCGAATCCGCGCTGGCGCTGAAGCTCGAAGCCGCGCTGCCGGGCCTCGGCAAGGAATTCATGCCGACGCTCGACGAGGGCGCCTTCCTGTACATGCCCGTGACGATGCCCCATGCAGGCGTCGGAGAAGCCACCCGGTTCGTCGGGCTGACCGACATGCTCATCCAGGCCGTTCCCGAAGTGGACACCGTCGTCGGCAAGACCGGCCGCGTGGACAGCGCGCTGGATCCCGCACCGCTCTCGATGATCGAAACCGTCATCCAGTACAAGCCCGAGTACATCCAGGACGAGGACGGAAGGCGCGTGAACTTCGCCTTCGACGAGCGCAGCGACGAGTACCGGCGCGATGCGAACGGCGAGCTCGTTCCCGACCCCGACGGCCGGCCCTTCCGCAACTGGCGTCCGGAAATCCGGTCGCCCGACGACATCTGGGACGAGATCGCCGAAGCGACGAGCGGCGTGCCCGGTCTGACATCGGCGCCGAAGCTCGCCCCCATCGCGACGCGGCTCGTCATGCTGCAGACCGGAATGCGGGCGCCCATGGGAATCAAGGTGCGCGGGCCGGACCTGGAAACGATCGGGCGCGTCGGTCTGCGCATCGAGGAAATCCTCAAGTCCGGGGCCGTCGAGGGCGTTCGCCCCGCCGCCGTCGTGGCCGAGCGAATCGTCGGCAAGCCGTACCTCGAAATCGTGCCCGACCGCGCCGCCATCGCGCGCTACGGCATGTCCATCGAAGACGTCATGCAGGTGATCGAGGTCGCCGTGGGCGGGCGTCCGCTGACCCGCACCGTCGAAGGGCGCGAGCGCTATCCCGTGCGCGTGCGTTATCCGCGCGAATTGCGGGACTCCGTCGACGGACTCGGCGACATACTCGTTCCGGCGCCGCCCCAGGCGCCCGGCGGCCGGCCGGTGCAGATTCCCCTGAGGGAGCTGGCCGTCATCGACTACGTGCGCGGCCCGCAATCCATCCGAAGCGAGGACACGTTCCTCGTCGGCTACGTGCTCTTCGACAAGACGGAGGGTTACGCCGAGACGAACGTCGTCGAGAACGCCCGCCGCGTTCTTGGCGAGCGCCTCGATCCGGAGTTGCCGGCGGGGGTGTCCTACGACTTCGCGGGGAGCTACGAGAACCAGGTTCGCGCGGCGAGAACGCTCGCGCTCGTCCTTCCGCTCGCGCTGCTTCTCATCTTCATCGTTCTCTATCTCCAGTTCCGCTCCGTCCTCGTCACGATGTTCGTGTTCTGCGGCGTCTTCGTCGCGTGGTCCGGCGGGTTCCTGATGCTTTGGCTTTGGGGCCAGCCCTGGTTTCTGGACGTGGCGGTCTTCGGAGCGAACCTCCGCGAGGTCTTCCACATGGGCACCGTGAATCTCAACGTCGCCGTCTGGGTCGGATTCCTGGCGCTCTTCGGAATCGCCACCGACGACGGGGTCATCATGGCCACCTCCATTCGCGAGAGCGTTTCGGCGAACGCGACCGGAACCGTCGCCCAGATTCGCGCCGCGATCGTCGAAGCCGGCCGCCGCCGCATCCGCCCCTGCCTGATGACCAGCGCCACCACCATCCTGGCCCTCCTGCCGATCTTCACGTCCACCGGCAAGGGCAGCGAGATCATGGCCCCCCTGGCGATACCGGTCATGGGCGGAATGACGCTCGTGCTCGTCAGCACGTTCATCGTCCCCGTTCTCTACAGCGCGATGGCAGAAGCTCAGCATGCCATCGCCGAACTGCGTCGCCGCAATCCGACAGCGTCGGACTCGGCGACGGAACCATCGACGTCCAACCCACTCTCCGAAGGAGAATCATCATGAAGAAGCTCGTCACCACCACCATCCTCGGACTCGCCGCCCTCCTCGGCAGCGCAGCCGCCCAGGAAACCCAGGACCACTCCACACACGACCACGGCGCGAACGCGGAAGCGATGGCGGAACCGGAGCGCATCGGCGATCCGTGGCCACTCGACACCTGCATCGTGACCGGCGAAATGCTCGGCGGCATGGGCGACCCGGTCGTTCGCCTCCACGAAGGTCGCGAAGTGAGGTTCTGCTGTGCCGGGTGCGTCGGCAAGTTCGAGTCGGACCCCGCGACGTATCTGGATGCGGCCGATGCGGCGATCGAGGAGCGGCAGCGCGACGCCTATCCGATGGACATCTGCATCATCGATACGAGCGAAACGCTCTCTGCGGACATGGCGGAAAACCACACCGCCGTGATCGGGAACCGCCTGTTCGTGTTCTGCTGTCCCCCGTGCGAGAAGACCGTGCGCGCGGAACCGGCGAAGTACATCGCCCAGCTGGACGAGGCCGTCGTCGCCCGGGACTCGCAGGACTACCCGCTCGAAACCTGCGTTGTCAGCGGCCAGAAACTCGGCGAGATGGGCGAGCCGGTGAATCTCGTCGTTGCCAACCGACTGATCAGACTCTGCTGCCAGGGCTGCGTGGGGAAAGTCGAAGCGAACCCCGCCCATTACCTGCGAGTCCTGGACGAGGGGACGGAGCACGAGTCCCACGGCGGTCACGGCAAGCCTTAGTTCGCGAGCGGGGGATGCCGTCGGCAGCCGCAGCGGCATCCCCCCGTGAAACTCTCGCGGCACACATCGATCACTCGACCGATTGCCAATGGGCAGTGTGGCATGGAGACCTGGAGATGAATGACAGAAGCGATAGAGGGAAACCGGAGGGCGGATGTGGCGCGCACGAAGCTGGTGATACGGATTCCACCGTTCATCGCGATCCCGTGTGCGGCATGGATGTTCACGAAGGACGGGAGGCAGGGCGTACGGACCATCACGGTACCGAATACCTTTTCTGCTCGAAGGGATGCCTGGAGAAGTTCCTTGTGGAGCCCGGCAAGTTTCTCGGCGACCGCCCGCCGCCGAGAGAGGAGGCCAGGGACGCCGTCCATACCTGTCCGATGCACCCCGAGATCGAGCAGGCCGGTCCCGGCAGCTGCCCGAAGTGCGGCATGGCACTCGAACCGAAGGAGGTGAGTCTTGATTCCGACGATACCTCGGAGCTCGACGACATGCGCCGGCGGTTCGGTATCGCTGCCGTGTTCGCTCTCCCTCTTCTGCTTCTTGCGATGGGCACCCACTTTCCCGGGAACCCGGTGGAAGCGCTGATTTCGCATGGAATCAGAGTCTGGATCGAGCTGTTGCTGGCAACACCCGTCGTGATCTGGTGCGGATGGCCGGTGCTGCGGCTGGGCTGGAAATCGATTCGCACTCTGAACGCCAACATGTTCACCCTGATCCTCATCGGAACGGGGGTCGCCTACCTCTACAGTGTCGTTGCGGCTCTGGCTCCGGGGCTGTTTCCGGCGGCCATGAAGGGCATGCACGGCGAAGTCGGTGTCTACTTCGAGGCGGCTGCGGTCATCATGACGCTCGTCCTTCTTGGCCAGGTCCTGGAACTGCGCGCTCGCAGCCAGACCAGTGGCGCGCTCAAGAGTCTGTTGGGACTCGCGCCGAAGACGGCACGCGTCATAGGGGACGGCGGTGTCGAAGAGGACATCGACATCGCCAGGGTCGAGCAGGGTGCCAAACTCCGAGTTCGCCCCGGCGAGAAGATCCCCGTCGATGGCTCGATCCTCGAGGGCGCGTCCACCATCGACGAGAGCATGGTCACCGGCGAACCGATTCCGGTTTCCAAGTCCGTCGGAGACGGCGTGACGGGCGGCACGGTGAACCAGAGCGGCGGATTCGTCATGCGCGCAGAGCGCGTGGGACGCGATACGCTTCTCTCCCAGATCGTTCGCATGGTCGGCGAAGCGCAAAGGACCCGTGCACCGATCCAGCGCGTCGCGGACAAGGTGGCTGCCTGGTTCGTGCCCGTCGTTCTTCTGATTGCGGCGATCACCTTCGCCGTCTGGATCCTCGTCGGTCCGCAGCCCGCCCTTGCCTATGCGATCGTCAATGCCGTTGCGGTCCTCATTATCGCCTGTCCCTGCGCCCTGGGACTCGCGACGCCGATGTCCATCATGGTCGGAACCGGTCGTGGCGCCCAGGCAGGCGTCCTCGTCAGGAATGCGGAGTCGCTCGAGACCATGGAGAGGGTGACGACGCTCGTCGTCGACAAGACCGGAACGCTTACCGAGGGAAGGCCGAAAGTCACGGCAGTCGAGGTCCTGGACGGGGAACCCGGCGAGGACGAACTGCTCCGACTTGTCGCGAGCCTCGAGCGGGCAAGCGAGCATCCTCTTGGCAGTGCCATCGTCGAGGCGGCGGAAGCCGGGAATCTCGCTTTGTCCGAAGTGCGCGATTTCGCCTCGATCACCGGAAAGGGAATCGTGGGAACCGTGGACGACCGCAAGCTCGTGGTTGGGAACCGAAGGCTGATGGACGACGAAGGCATCGATCCCGGCCGACTGGTGGAGCGAGCCGAAAGCCTGAGGGCCGAAGGGCAAACAGTGCTCTTCGCTGCCGCGGACGGCGTTGTGGCAGGTCTGCTGGCCATTGCCGATCCGGTCAGGGAATCGACGCCGAGGGCCATCGCCGCACTTCGCGGAATGGGACTCCGGATCGTGATGCTGACCGGCGACAGCGAAGTCACCGCCCGCGCCGTTGCCGCAAAGCTCGGCATCGACGAAGTGAAGGCCGACGTTCTGCCCGAGGGAAAGAATGCCGTCGTCGGGGACTACCAGCGGAAGGGCGAGATCGTCGCCATGGCGGGTGACGGGATCAACGACGCTCCCGCTCTGGCGCGGGCCCATGTCGGCATCGCCATGGGAACCGGTACCGACGTCGCCATGGAAAGCGCGGGAATCACGCTGATGCGCGGCGACCTGGAAGGTGTGGTGTCCGCCATCGCCCTCTCCCGTGCGACGATGAAGAACATCCGCCAGAATCTCTTCTTCGCGTTCGCCTACAACGCGATCGGCGTCCCGGTCGCGGCAGGCGTGCTCTATCCCCTCACGGGCATGCTGCTCAGTCCGATGATCGCGGCGGCGGCGATGACGTTTTCCTCGGTTTCCGTGATCGGAAACGCGCTGCGTCTGCGAAAGCTGAAGTTGTCGCCGCAGGCGGTCCCGCGCCGCCCGTCAGATGGAGTAGTTGAGGGGCTGGTCGGATGAGTGAATGCCGCACTCCAGCTTCACGATCCCCGACCAGCGGCCCTCGCGCTCGTGCTGATCCTCGCCCACGGGCGTGGTGCATGGCTTGCAGCCGATCGACTTGTACCCCAGCGGAAAGAGCTCGTGGACGGGAACGCCGTTTTCGTGGACGTACTTCCACAGGCGTTTCTTGTCCCAGTTGGCGATCGGGTTGATCTTCACCAGCGGGCGGTCGCGCCCCTTGGGCTTGTAGAGCTCGACGATCTGCGTGCGGGCGCGGATTTCCGAGCCGCCGTCGCGGCGCAGCGACGTGACATACGCGTCGCGGTTCCGCAGGGCGCGCTGCATCGGCTCCACCTTGTTGAGCCAGCAGCAGAGATCCACCCCCGTTCGCGCCGCGGATTCCCGGGCGCCCTCCGGCATCTGCACCCCGATCAGATTGGGCTTCTTGTTGAGGTCCTCGCCGTAGTTCCTCAGGAACTCCGGCCGACCGCCCCAGACCTCCCAGTTCTCCACCGTCAGACCATACCGGTCGGCAAGCAGGTCGCGGTGCTTCAACGTCTCGTCGAAGTGAAAGTGAGTTTGGAGGAACACCACCGGCACCGTATTGTCGATCTGCGCCAGCATGTGGAGCAGCGCCCCGGAGCTTGCTCCGAAGGAGGAGAGAGTGACGATGCGCGGCCCGTAAGTCTCGATTCCCCAGCGAAGTACCTCCTCGGCCGGGGCGTGCTCGAACTCTGCGTTGAGCCGTTGGATTTCATCCAGTTCGGGGAGAACGGCGGTGGCGGTCATGCTGGGCATCCGAAGGGGGGTCTAATTCCTATCATCCTAGTAGGAGAAAGCGAACCATGTGCCAGAATGGCCCGCAACGGGAATCCGGCGGGGGAGCATCAAGGGTCGCGCCCCATACGGGGCGCGTGGATTGAGAGGCGGATACGTAGTCCTATTCTAGGCTATTGAAGAGGGGCCGTTCTTGGGTGAGTTCTACAGCTTCAACTGTTCGGACCACCTTGGCACTCTTTCGTTCCACGTTCATACATGCAAAAAGCTTGCAACGTCTTGCAACCGGACTATCATTCTCCATATCTCGCGGTGCTCAGACAGGCATCGCAGGACACCCTCTCGCACCGGACGCTCCTGCGAATAAGCTCTACGCTGCGCCCGAATGGCGGATTCGGCGCATCTTCCATCGACAAGAAGCGGTGCTATCGAGGCATCTCATCTTCGAGTACGTGCCCGTCGGCGCTTCACATCGTCCAGATCGTGGCGGAGCCCCTCCAGTTCAAGCGCGGCAAGTGCTGAACGGAAATCGCTCATGTCATGGCCA
Organism: Candidatus Sumerlaeota bacterium; assembly: GCA_021772755.1. GTDB lineage: Bacteria > Sumerlaeota > Sumerlaeia > SLMS01 > JAHLLQ01 > JAJFLJ01. Next base: position 7,430 of record JAJFLJ010000030.1, on the reverse strand, counting down.
ACCCGCTTCGTCGATGTCGAGTTCCAGAATCAGCGTATCGGCTTCGTCTACCAGTATCCTCACGAAGTCATCGCCTCCGCCTTCGACGACTTCCGAGAGGTAGAGGTGTCCATGTGCCTTGAGGTCGTATGGCGCCGTTCGAGAACCGCTACGATTCTGGATTTTGGGAGGAAGCAGGATATAGAGGAAACCGCTTTGTGTCGCGATCTCCTTCAGGCATTCCTTTTGTCCCCGGAGGGATTCCGATTCGTCGCACGGTATGTTCGTGATGGTTGCCAAACCATATGGGCCATATTCCCAAAGGGCACTCCCCGCTTATCCTATCGCCACGCCCTAGACTCCACCAAGCGGGAATCTTCGCGAACGAAGACAGCATCGACCTGCCACAGCGCTCTGTCGAGAGGGCGATAATGGTGACCGACGAAGTCGTAGAGCCGGTAGCCGCGATCATGCAGAAGATTGATCAGTTCGCGGAAAGGGCGCGCCTTTCCAATGGGCAGGATGGACGACTCCACGACCAGCACTTCGGCCGAGCGCAGTGTCTTCTCCGCCCCCGCGAGGACTTCCATTTCGGAACCCTGTACGTCGATCTTGACCAACCCGGGATTCTCGAAAGCGCTTCCGGAAAGCAGACCGTCCAGCGTCATCGCTTCGATGCTCTGGACGTCTCTTTCGGCGGAATCGCCGGTTGGCGATCGCAAGACACGACTGTTGGAGCCCTGCTTCTTGAAGAGCACCTGAGACGGCTCGCTCCATAGGGCGGCCATCTTGTACTGGCAGTCCGGGTACAGGCGGCAAAACATCTGGAGAGCCGCCTCGTTATCGGCAATGGGTTCGACAAGCAGGACCGGGACGTCCGGCCAGATTCGGCGGCTGAGTCTGGCCCACTCGCCATGGTACGCCCCGCAATCGATGATCGTCTTGGGCTTGTGACCGATCCGGGCAAGGTTGGCCAGCCGGACCTCCATGTCCGCGATTCGCAGCCGGGTCTTGAGCGCCACACGCATGGAAGTTGGAAGATAGCCAAGAATGCTCATGGGATTATCCGGTGGTCACCGACATCCGATCAGAAACGTAAGTCGCACTCTCGACATGCGACGTGTCTTCCAAGCCTGCGGGTAGGGAAGGTCACCATAAAGCCTGAAGCAGCAACTCGCGCAACCGGGAGGCAAGTACCCCGTCTGTGGGGGAGCAAGCCCTGATTGGGGCTCGGACCGGTGCGTCGGATTCGAATCGGCCAGAATATCATTTAAGGCTTGCATCTAGGTGGAACCGGGGCGTATGTGACATTTCGATACTCTTGGAGTCACTTCGAAGAGCGCCCAAGCAGGGTTCTGGGCGACTTTCGTACTGGCGGCTGCGTCTTCGGGGAAGGCCGCCGCATCTGATGCTGGGGGGGCGAGCGGTGCGCTCGCCTGTCTCCCGTCTGGAGGACGAGGGATGTCGGCACGACCCACTCACCACTGGCGACTTTGGCCCATTGCCGCCACTTGCATCGGACTCGCGGCACTTGCTCCGGCGCAACCGGACTCGCGGATCATCCGGGTGTCGAAGAACACCGCCGCCCAGCAGGATGGAGTCCACTACAACTCCATTCAGGGCGCGATCGACTCCATAACGACCACCACCGATCCCGTTGTCATCCTCATCATGCCCGGCGAGTACGACGAAGCCGTGGTTCTCGACGAGGCCAACGTAAGCCTTGTCGGGGCAACGCGGGGCAGCGTGGTGCTCACGCGGGCGGCTGGCGTTCCCCTTACGGTAAACGTCACCGCCAGTGTGACCTCGCCCGTCGTGCTCGACTCTCTAGTGATCGAGACGACGAGTACGGGTGGAGCGGCGCTGGCCGTCAGCGGCTGGAACGCGGGATCGGGCAGTTCGCTTACCGTAAGCAATTGCGATCTCTACGCTGCCGACGGAGCCGCCCTGACCAATTCGGCTGTCGAGGGTCTCGGAATCACAGGATCCCACCTGCAAGGGCAGAACGAGGTCCTGACGTCCACTCTTGTCTGGGCGACGAGCAATTTCGACATCTCGAACTCCCTGGTCAGCCTCTCGCCCCATGCAACCTCCAGCAGCTATGCCATTTCGGTCGATGACGGCGGCTTCCAGCTGGAAGCCGTAAGATTCGTTGCGAACGGCAGCAGCACCGGAGAGATCAGGGGATTCGATGTTCCTACGACGGGAACCCGCCTCCTAAAGGCGGTGTCCTTCGCGGACTCCTATGACCGGGCCTTCGACAGCGGAGACGAGGCGGCCGTGGCCCACTCCTTCTCGGAAGATGCGGCGTTTGTCTGGGGCGACAGCGTTGTGTTCCTCGATGCCGGCGCGTTGGCTTGGAGAGGCAACTGGTCGGCTTCTCCATCTCCGGGGTACATCGCGAACGACATCGTTTTCCATAGCGGCTCGTCCTGGATATGCCTGACCGACTCGACATCGGAGGAGCCATCCGGATCGGCGACGGACTGGGACCTGGTAGCTCAGAAGGGCGACACGGGAGCTACGGGCGATCCAGGGCTCAACTGGCGTGGACCGTGGTCCGCCTCGCCGTCTCCCGTCTATTCGATCAATGATGCCGTGTCCCACAACGGCTCGACATGGATATGTCTGACAACTTCGACTTCACAGACGCCGTCCGGTTCCGCAACGGGTTGGGATCTCTTTGCGGAGTCCGGAGGAATCACTGCCGAAGGCACGGGAACGGACTCGATCCTTATTGGGCCCTCTGCGGATTCGTCAGACAGTGAGACCATCGCGATCGGAGAGTCCGCCACAGCGTCCTACCGTAAGGATATCGCCATCGGATCGGATTCCACTTCCAACGCCGGGTATTCTATTGCTATCGGGCACTATGCAAGCGCTGCCGATACGGCCCCCGATTCGGCGGACTACGGGCGTATAGCGATCGGTTATCAGGCGAAGGCGGACGCAAGCACGGGATACGGAATAGCGATCGGTGCCAATTCCAACGCGTTGGAACAGGATGCGGTTGCGATCGGACGCGACGCGGAAGCCAGCAGCAGCGGGGTTGCCTTGGGTCGTGGTGCCACGGTTTCGGTGGATGATAACTACGGAATCGCGATCGGACTCTATGCGAACGTGGACTCGACAAGCGGTTCTAGCGGAATAGCGATCGGTCGCAGTGCGAGTGCGATTCACAACGGTTCCGTGGCGATCGGACCATACTCGGAGACGACTGCGGGCGACCAGATTCGGCTGGGTGTGGCGACTGCGGCCGCCGGACCCAAGGTTGTTAGCATTCCCGGCAAGCTGGAGGTTGAGGGGCAGGCATACTTCGACGAAGTGATCAGCCTTTCGAACGCGGCGGGCTACATCCCTTCAGTCGGTCCACTGATCTGGGCGGAAAGTGGGGAGATTCGCGTCAAGGACTCCTCGGGGACAAGCACCCAGATATCATCGCACGCCGACCCGCGCCGGGTGAGCCCAGGTGCGATGACCTCCTTCTCGGACTCATCCGTCGAGCTTCCCTTCAGCATCCATCACTCCAACGAGCTGATCGGCAGGGGCGCGATGATCGATGTCACCAAGGCCATTGCCTGGATCGAGCGGCAGATGATCGCCGATCTCGGGGAACAGGCCGGTCGGCTGACCTATGTCTATGACCTGCCCAAGGACCGCGTGACGGATATCGAAGAATTCGAAACCGAGCGAATTCTGGCCGAGCTCGATCAACTTCCCTGGATGGAAGTGCCACTCGGTCCGGGCAACCGGCTTCCTGCGGAGGCATGGGAATCGGTCGAGATCATGGAAACCGTCGTTTCCGAAGTCTCCAGGACCACGACAGTGGTGAATTGGGAGACGATGATCGTGGAGACGCGAACCGAAACGTTCGAGGAGGACCGTGAAGTCGGAACAGGTCGCTTCGAGAAGCGGCTGCGCGACGGCTATCGCTTCGAGGACGGCAGGCTCTACCGCCGCCCGACGCTTGAGGACCTCCTGGCCAGTAAGGCGCTGGAAAACGAGGTCCTGGAACGCGCGGCTCTGCCCGACTGGATCAGGATGCGTGTCGGCAAGAAGTAGTCCCGACCGCCTAAGGCGAACGAGAAACTCTTCAACCACCTGCCACCGTTCGACATGCGATTCCCTGGGGAGAAGTACGATGCCACTGAACACCAGGTTCCGCGCGAGGTTCTACAGGCCCCGCGCCGTCGCGGTGGCGACCACACTGGTGGAACGTCAGGGGGCGTTCGGCGAATCGGATGCGAACTTTGGCTGAAAATCCGAAACCGATCCCTGCCCGGGTACGCGTCTGTCTGGGGCTGGCGTTCGCCATTGCGGTGGCGGTCGGCGCCCTCGCCGTTTCTCGTGCGTTCTTCGTCGAGGTTCCGGAAGTATCCGTATCGGCCACGACGCAGACTCCGCAGACCGTCGATTTCACTATCGACTACTCTTCGGACAACTGCCTCGCGGTCGCTCTTCGCTTCGAATACAGGACCTCCCCCTTCGACCAGACCTGGAAACTGGCCACTCTTGCGGCCCCCCTGACGAATCCTGCGGATGTCGGCGATGGCTGCGGAACGATCGCTGTGACATGGGAGGCCCTCGCGGACCTTGGTGCCGGTGCGGACCTGGACAGCGCACTCTTCCGGGTCGTAGCCTCACTCCAGTCGAACGAGGGACGGATCGTCGTTTCGGAGACTGTTTCCGTTCAGACGCAGGGTCCCGGCGATGTCGCCAATATCCAGCTTCACGTCGCCGACGCGACCGGCGAGCACGCGATGACCCCCGGCGTCCTGACTCCCGTTCGAACCGAGTACCAGTCCTACCGGCTCACCCTGGACAGTGCCGAGACGACGGAGAACACCGCGTTCAGGCTTCGATTCGCGGATTCGTTCGGCGCCCCGCTTCCCGACGAGGTAATGGCCCCTGCGGGGGCGAACGAGTACACGCTTCCCGACTACTCGGCGCTTGTCGAGAGCGAGGTGTACGATGTCTCGGTCGTCTATCCCGGAGCCGACCCCGCCGCCGAAATCGTCGTTCCGGCGGGCCAGGTCGCTTACCAGCCGAATGCGAGACTGGTCGCCAGCTCGCCCCAGGACGGGGATACCGATGTCGCCGTAACGCGCGAGACGATTCTCCGGTTCAATCGCCCTCTCGATCCTCTGACGGTGGATGCGAACAGCGTCTACGCCGAGTTCTCCGGAACCCCGATTCCCCTCTCCCGCCACCTGTCGCCGGACAACCGGACACTGACGCTGTTCTACGACGATCCACTTCCCGCCAGTTCGCTCGTCCGCGTAGTCATGGACGGGACACTACTTCGGGACAGCGGCGGCGCTTTCGTCGACTGCGACGACGATGGTTTTCCCGGCGGGGAGGGGGATGTACGGTTCAGCACGCTCTCACTGACGGTCGTTCCAGGAACCGCCGTATGCGGCCGCGTGTTCGGATCCGAGGTGGTCCTGCTGGAGGACGGAGTCACGCTGGGCAACCTGCCCCTCGTGAACGCCAGAATCACCGTGGACGGCGCCGAAGACACCCTCTTTACGTACACCGACGACATGGGCAATTTCCGCCTGGAACCCGCGCCCGCAGGACGGTTCTTCGCGCACATCGACGGACGTTCCGTCACCCGGACTCTCATTGGCGGTCTCGAAGTGCCGACCGCATGGCCCTCGGGCCCCTACTATCCCTTTGTCGGAAAGCCCTGGGACAGCGTTCCCGGAGAGGAAGTGACGGTCGGAAACATCTATCTTCCTCTCGTGCGCGAAGGGACGCTGCAGCCTGTCAGCGAGACGGAGGACACGACCGTTGGATTCGCTTCTTCCATCATCGCCGAGAACGCAGCCGAACATCCGGAGTATCAGGACGTTTCCATCACGGTTCCCGCCGGCTCCCTCTACATGGTGGACGGGGATGGGAATGTGATTCGTGGTGGAGAGGTTGGCATTTCGCCCGTCCCGCCCGACCGTCTGCCCGGACAACTCCCCGACTGGTTCCAGCCGGCGATCGTCATCACCGTTCAGACGAACGGACCCGGCAACTTCGACACGCCCGCGCCCGTTTGCTTCCCGAATCTGCCGGACCCCGTCACGGGCATCCCCGCAGCTCCCGGCGAGGTCCTCGCCCTCGCCAGCTTCAACCACGACACCGGCGCGTGGGAAATCGTCGGAACCTCCACCGTCAACGCAGAAGGCACGCTCATCTGCAGCGACCCGGGATCGGGTATTCTGGCGCCTGGCTGGCACGCCAACATCAGACTTTCCATCCGATTCGGCCCGATCCAGATTGAATTGCTGGACATACCGAACCCTTGTGCGGATATCGAAAGCTATCCCTTCTTGGTCCGGTTCGCCCTCCGGCTGATCTGCAACAACCAGGACGAGCCGGAAACGCGAGATGTCTTCCTCTCGGAACCGTCCGCACCGGGCGCGGGCTCGGGCTCGGGCTCGGGTCCGGGATTGGGCTCGGGGGCACAGCCCGGACGAGACGAAGAGCCTATCACGGACGATGGCCTAGACCCAGGCGACCAGAACCAAGCAGGTGGCCCCTACAGCGAGTCGGAATTAAACGACAGAGCTCCTCGCAACATCGAAGCCCGGGCGATCACTCAAGTGCAGGATCCCGTCACGATTTCGACCGGCGAGTTTCATCACACGGAAATCGATCTGCAGGTTCCATCGACCGGAATGGACTTCGTCTGGGAGCGACAGTATCTCTCGAAGACGGGCGTCAACACCCCGCAGGGTCTCGGCTGGAACCACAGCTACAATATCTATCTGCAGGCGTTGCCGAGCTTCAACGGTCAGGCCGGACCGCTGATTTTCCACGACGGCGCGCGGCACCGCGACAAGTTCGTGTCGAACGGGAGCCCGCATCTCGGCCAGGACAACTTGGTCTGGTCGCATCCGGAACACGGCCACCAGATCACGATCAACGGGATCGACGACAGTGGAATCGAGTACGTTCTCGAGTTCGCCGGCGGCGCCCGCTGGTACTTCTATCCGTTCGGGTGGAACGCGCAATACCAGAACGTGCCCTCGGGACGTCTCCGGCGGATGGAGGACATCCACGGGAACGTCATGGACTTCGAGTACGAGCTGCGCCCGGGGGCCCATAACCCGAACCTGAAGGCGTGGTACCTGACGGAAATCACGGACACGAACGGCCGTTCGTATACGCTCAACTATCACGCCTCCGGCTATCTGCACACTCTGACGGATTTTTCGGGACGCGTCGTGGAGTACCAGTACTATGGCGCGGCGGAGGCAGACGGCCCGGAGGGCTGCCTGAAGTCCGCGACGCTTCCGGCCATCACGGGAACGATCGACGACCGCTCGGACATCACATCGATCTACACGTATCACGACGGAATGGTCATGGACCAGGGCGTTTCGACTCCGGCGCCGCCGCTGAAGGGCAACCTCCTGACGATCGAGGACGCGGAAGGGCATGTCTTCCTGACGAAC
>JAJFLJ010000290.1 GCA_021772755.1 Candidatus Sumerlaeota bacterium | reverse complement strand
GGTTTATCCTGCGTTCACCCTGCCTGCGGGGGGGGGGGGGGGGGTTGGGGCGACCCGCCCAACCACCCCTTTGTTTCCCGTAGGGGCGCCCGTTGGGGGGGTCCCCCCACGCCACCCTCGGTCCTCCGTCAAGGCCATTCTGGGACGTTTTCCCCAATTTTGAAAAACAGCAAGTCGATTGTTTTCAATGCTTTGGAACTTGGTGGTTGAAATCCGGCAAGGGTTTGTTTACACGCATTGCTACTTTGCACGGCGGTTTCCCCAGCTTTCCGAAGGAACATGTCAAAAGAATGCCCAAAGTCACCGTTTATCACAAACCCAAGTGCAACACCTGCAAGAAGGCCATCAAGCTGCTGCAGGAACTTGGGCACGATCTCGATACGCGGGACCTGGAGGACTATCCTCCGCCCAGGTCTCTGTTGGAAACCCATATCGACGCCAAGAACGTGAAGGCCTATCTGAACGTTCACTCGCAAGCCTACAAGGACCACGGCCTGAAAGACGATCCGCCGACCAAGAAGGGCGCCATCGAGCTGATGATGCGCGATCCCAACCTGATCAAGCGGCCCGTCATCGTGAAGGGCAAGCGGGCCGTGTTCGGCCACGACGAGCAGGGCATCCGGGAACTTTGACTGGCGCCTCTGCGGCGCGCGCGCTTAGAGCCCCGTGTCGCGGCGACGCGGGGCTCTCTCTTTCCGCGCCGCCCCTGCAAACCACGTTCGGGAACCGGCCGCTCCGCCCATGCTGACGCTTCGCCTCTATGTGCTGCGCGAGATCGCCGCGCCGACGGTCGTGAGCGTCTTCTTCTTTCTCGCGGTGCTGCTGATCGTCCGTCTCTTCGGCTACGCCATCGTCATGCTCCAGTCCGGCGCGTCCGCGGCGATGCTCTTCGAGCTGCTGCTGATCATCGTCGGGACGGTCATCACGATGACGATCCCCATGGCGATTCTGCTGGGAACGCTGATCGGCGTGGGGCGGCTGACGTCGGAGAACGAGATTCTCGCGATTCGCGTCGGCGGCATCAACGTCGTGCGCGTCTTTCTTCCCCTGGTGTTCGTCAGCCTTCTGGTCTCCGCAGGGCTGATGTGGATGAACAGCATGGGCGTGCCCGTTCTGATCCGGCGCGTCGAAACGCTCGTTCTGCGGATGAAGTTCAACGTGATCAACAATCTGAGGCCCGGGGTCTTCTACGACAGCCTCGGCGCTCCGGGGGGCGACTTCACGCTCTACTTCGAGGAGCGGGGCGAGTCGCCCCAGGGGGCCGACGGGCTCGACATGAAGGGCGTGAACATTCGCGTGGCGATGGACTCCTCGGAGATTCTGCCGGAGGACGCCGTCGCCGACGAGGCCGGCCGCGAAGCGGACCAGCGGGAGTTCCTCGTCTTCGCGCGCACCGGAGAGATTCGCACCTTCGGCGACGAATTCGCCGGCCGCGTGGACATCACGCTACGGGACGGGACGTGGATTCCCCTGGAAGACCGCGAGTCGCCGGAGACCACCGTCGTGCGCTTCGAGACGATGGACTATTCGTTTCCCACCGGCGAGGAGGGCGAAGAGGAACTGAAGGACGAGGACCCGCGCTCGCTCACCAGTCCCGAGATTCTCCAGGTCCTGAGCACCGAGCCCTCCGTTCCGCTCTATCGCATCGACCGCCACGGCAAGCGCATCGACCGCCGCTGGCGGCAATGGTTCGCCGCGCGCAACGAACTGATCCAGCGGCTCTCGCTTCCCCTGGCTGCGCCGGCGTTCGTCCTGATCGCGATTCCCCTCGCCATGCAGATTCGCCCCCGGGCCAAGGCCCTCGCCCTTCTCATCGCCATCGCGCTTCTCTTCGGGTATCAGATGCTGGTGCTGGTGGCCGGCGGCGTCGGCAGGAACGGCGCCGGCAACGCGCTGACCGTGTTCATGTATCTGCTGCCCAACCTTCTGCTGGGCGGCGCCGGAATGTATATGCTCGTGAGGGAATCGCGCCGCTGATCCGACGAACTCAGCGACCGCTCTCCGTCTGCGCAGGCGTTTCGTGAACCAGTTCCCCGAGCGTGACCGCGTGGCGGTCGATGCGGGGTCCGGGGATCATGACGTGGCGGTCCGTCAGGATACGGAACGCGTCGTCGCGAACGGCCGGAACCGGCGCGAGCGAACTCCAGGCGGCCCGCATTTCGGCCCACCGCGCCTCGTCGTCCGTGTCGTGGATCTCGACGATGATCTCGGGAGCAAGCGCCAGCAGTCCCTCGCGCGAGACCACGGGCCACTCGCCCATGTCCTCGCCGACCACGTTCTCCAGGCGAACCGTTCGCATCAGGTCGTCGAGGTAGGTGTTCTTGCCGACGGCGTACAGGTTCGACAGGGAACGCGGCTCGCGTCCGACCACGAAGAGGGCGCGCCGCACGGGAACGTCGCCCCACCGCGCGGCGACCTCCTTCAGGCCGGCGTTCGTTTCCGCGATGAGCCGTTCCGCCTCGCCGCCGCGGCCCGTTTCCCTGCCCAGAATGCGGATGGACTCCTCGATCTGCGCGATCGAGTTGTTGTGCGTGGAGTAGACCAGCTTCACGCCCTCGCGCCGGCCGAAGTAGTCCGCGACGGAACTGCTGGAGGGCGTCAGGACGATCGTCGTGGGGCGCGCGGCGATCATGGCTTCCAGATTCGGCGAGTAGAGATCGCCCAGTGCGGGCTTCCGTTTCGCCGCCGGCGGATAGTCGCAGTAGCGCGTCACGCCGACGATATCGCCGTCCGCGTCCATGGCGAAGAGGATTTCCGTCAGGTTCGGCGCGCAGGAGATGATGCGCCGGGGCGTGGCGTCCGTTTCGGGCGTGGCGTTCTGTGCGCGAAGCGGCCCGCAGAACGCGATCAGGAACGCGGCGAGAATACCGGGCGCTACGGCGCTTCGGGAAGGTCCGGACAGGGCCAGGGGACCCGCGTCGTTCCCGTGGCGAGCGCATACTCGATGAAGGGCACGCAGATACCGCAGTGCTTTCCGCAGCCAAGGCCGCTCTGCACCGCGTCCTGGGAATCGATGCCGCGTTCGCGGGCCCACTTCAGGATGTCCTCGAAGGACGTTCGTTCGCACAAGCAATGGGTCACAGCCATGAGAGTGGTGGAATCCGCCTTGGCCGGCGTTCAGGGGAACGCCGGTTCCTCCAGGGACTTGTGCCAGGTGAACTCCGGGACGCCCAGGCGGCTGTTCGTCCACCGGGCCAGCACGAAGAGAGCGTCCGACAGCCGGTTGAGGTAGACAAGGGGGGATTCGCCGATCTCCTCGGATTCGGAGAGACCGTGCACCTCGCGTTCGCACCGCCGACAAACGGTTCGCGCCACATGAAGCGATCCCGCGGTTCGGCTCCCCCCCGCGAGAATGAAGTCCGCGAGCGGTGGCAGGTCGCCGTTGAACGCGTCGCAGAGCCGTTCGAGGTATCCGGTCTCCTTCTCCGAGATGACTGCCATCTGCCGATGGCGGTCGGCGATGGGCGTGGCGAGATCGCCGCCGAGAGTGAACAACTGGTTCTGAATGTACTTCAGGTGCTCGGCCAGGCGGTCGGCGTCCGCTTCGCTCTCGAACCGGGCTGCCTCGCCGATGGCTTCCAGGCGGCACATGCCGAGCGCCGCAGCCAGTTCGTCCACCGTGCCGTAGGCCGCGATGCGGGGGTGGTTCTTCGGAACGCGCCGACCGCCGACAAGGCCCGTATTCCCGCGGTCGCCGGTCTTCGTGTAGACGCTTGTAATGCGAAAGCCTTTGCGTTCGCCGCGCTTCGGCGTCTCGTCCGGCATCGTCATCGCCTCTCGCTGTCGAGCAGGGCAAGTTCCCTGCGGACCGCGACACTGCGCACCGCTGCCCTTTCGGAGCAAGCCGAGTTGCCTGGTACCCGAAAGGGGCCGCGCCGAAAAGCAGGGCCGCGCCGGTCCTGGAGAGAACCCGCGCGGCCCGGCTCCCTGGGGGGAGCGGCCTACTGGCCGAATCCGCTCCCCTGGAACATGCTGATATCGCCGCTGCTGACGGTTCCGTTCGTCGGATCGTAGGCGGCCGCCTCGATGTCCGGTTCGGCCCCGGTCAGGTCTTCGTCGTGGTCGAGATCCGGTCCCAGCGTGAACATCCACCAGTCGATGGAGGTGATTCTGTTGCCGAAGAACTTCTGGTGATAGTCGTCGATGATGTCCGGCTCGCCGCGAACGGCCGATGTTCTTCTGTCCAGGTAGTGGAAGGTGCTGTCCTCCGACTCGTCCGGGTCGCCCTGGGGCGGAAACGGGTCGCGGGGAAGCGCCGAAATATAGGCGATCGGCGTCGTCACGATCCACGGGACGAGGGATTCGATGACTTCCTCCGTTCCCTGGAACGTGAACATCGACGGGTCGTCGACTTCGACGCACGGCGGATAGCCGTTGTAGTCCACGCGATAGGACTCGATCGCGGTGGCGACGGACCGCATGTCGGCCTTCGCGCGCGAGACCTTCGAGCGCGTCTGCGCTTCGAGGAAGTTGGGAACGGCGATGGCCGCGAGGATCGCGATGATCGCCACGACGATGAGCAGCTCGATCAGCGTAAAGCCGCTGCGCGGCTTCGATACGGGAAAACGCATCTCTCTTCTCCTGAGTATGGTCGAAGGTCACGCCGGAAACGGACGGCGGGAAGCCGCGTTCCGGGATATGGCGGGACTGGTGCTTTCTTCAGGAGAAGAAAACGGGAGGGCCGCGCGGTGACGCCGATCGGAGAAGAGGCTGATGGAGAATCGGTTCGTCGGCGGGAAGCGCGTGCGCCGGCGAGTCGTTCGGAGTCTGGACCGAGCGGAGGGAAGGGGACGGCGAATCCGCATCGGGACCGCCACCCGGCGAAGAGCAGAGAAGGCAGGTGGGGTGCGGGGCCTGGCCGTCGGCATGAATCGCCGCATGCCCGATACTGATCGTCATTCCGCAAAGGACGATCAGTGCGAAGGCGGACAGCGCCCACGGCCTCCAGTGACGAAGGCATTCGTCGCGTTGTCGCAGGCTGCCGGTGCGATTCTGCTTCATGGAACGCTACGACCCGTCCGGAACGAGTGTCCGGGCTGTGAACAGCGCTCGAAGGATGGACCCGTCGCGACGGCGCTTGTCAATCGCTTGGATGCCGGGTGCGATGTGCGGACCGTCAGCGCGAATGGCGGCGGATGAACTCGAGAACCTCGGTGCGGAGCTCCTCGTTGTCGAGCAGCAGCATCCCGACGCCTCCGCCGCGAACGCGCCGCGCGATGACGTTGGGATTTGCCGACGAGATGAGCCGCATGGAGCCGCCGGCCTCGGTATCCTGCTCGCTGGCGATCAGAAGAACCGGGACGCCCTGGATCTTGCCCAGCTCTTCCATGAGGCTGATCTGGCGGAACGACTGCGGGGTGCTGACCAGAACCGTGCAGCCGACCCGCGATCCGTTGGGACCGGTGGCTTTTCCGGCGACGGCCCCGCCCGCGTAGGTGCCGAGAAGAATGGCGCGCCCCGTGTCCAGCAGGCCTTCGCCCTGCAGGAAGTCCAGCGCCGCCGTCACGTCCTTGTCCATCTCCGTAAAGACGGACGTGCGCGCGTCGCGCAGGAACTCGTTGGCGTCGATCGTGGAGCCGTCCGTCCTGGCGGTGCTCTGGCCGTATCCCCGCATGTCGATGGCGAACGTGGAGAATCCGCTCTGAAGCAGAAAGTCGTCGAAGCCGTCGAACTCGTGGTGGGCGCCGAGTCCCTGGTGGAGCAGAACCACCACCGGCGCCTCGTTTCGCAAGGGTGTGTGGGCGTACCGGCCGAAGATGACGACGCCGTCCTCCGTCGGGAACTCGACGTCCCGGTAGGTCACGGGGAGCTTGGGCGTCGTCACGATATCGAGCGACTTGGCGGGATCGAGCCCCAGGGCGGTCTGGATCGTTCCCTCGTCGGCGGCACCGGGGCCAACGGGCCAGGTCGTTTCGGCGACGAGGGGGGGTGCGAACACACCAAGAGCGAACAGGAAGGCGATTTGGTTCATACGGGTTGCCATAGGGTGTTGAAATCCGCCTTGCCAACGGGGGTTTGGAGGTGCCCCTGACGGGCCGCCGGGTTCGGGCATCATTCCTGCACGGGGCGGGCAACGGCAAGGATGTTTCGGCCGAGAGGTTTTGGTCAACAAGACATTCTGTTTGGCATGCCAAAATAACGTTTGACGCGGGGAATCAACTCCTCGCAGGTTTCCGCCGCTCGCGGCGAAAT
>JAJFLJ010000289.1 GCA_021772755.1 Candidatus Sumerlaeota bacterium | reverse complement strand
CAGGTCCCAAGGGTTTGGCTGTTCGCCAATTAAAGCGGTACGTGAGCTGGGTTCAGAACGTCGTGAGACAGTTCGGTCCCTATCTGCTGTGGGCGTAGGAAACTTGAGAGGATTTGCTCCTAGTACGAGAGGACCGGAGTGAACGAACCTCTGGTGTTCCGGTTGTGCCGCCAGGTGCATCGCCGGGTAGCTATGTTCGGACCCGATAACTGCTGAAAGCATCTAAGCAGGAAGCGGACCTCGAGATAAGGTTTCCCTGGGCTTCGGCCCCTAAAGGCCCCTGGAAGACCACCAGGTTGATAGGCGGGATGTGGAAGCGTGGCAACACGTGAAGCTGACCCGTACTAATTGGCCGTGAGGCTTGGTGGATTGTTATATTATGTCCATCGCCTCGAGATGAAGAAGCCGGCGAACGATCGATTGTGAACACATCCGTGAATACTGTCACCGCATTTTGGCGACCATAGGGCAGAGGTCACACCCGTTCCCATTCCGAACACGGCAGTTAAGCTCTGCTCCGCCGATGGTACTGCACCTTCCGGGTGTGGGAGAGTAGGTAATCGCCAATTGAATGAACGCCCCGACGGGAAACCGCCGGGGCGTTCGCCATTTAATCCCGCGTCCCCCTCCGCACAAACCGCGCTTCCGCCGTTGACCCAATACCGGGCCCCGCGCCCACAATGCCGCAAGCAGCCTTTCGAGGCCGGAGGAGAAGACCCATTGGATTCGACCGACAGGCTCGAAAAGCTTCGCCGCAGCATCGATTCCGTCTACCACGGCCGCGCGGAAACCGTCGAACTCTGCATGACCGCCCTCCTCGCGCGCGGCCATCTTCTTCTCGAAGACGTTCCCGGCGTCGGCAAGACCACACTCGCCTCCGTTCTCGCGCGCTCCATCAACTGCCTGTTTCGCCGCATCCAGTTCACCAGCGATCTGCTGCCCTCCGACATTCTCGGCGTCACCATCTTCAACCGCGACAAGAACGCCTTCGAGTTCAAGGAAGGCCCCCTCTTCGCCAACGTCGTTCTCGCCGACGAGATCAACCGCACCACCCCGAAGACGCAGTCCGCGCTTCTCGAAGCCATGAGCACCGCCATCGTCTCGATGGATGGCAAGTCCTGGCCCCTGCCCATTCCCTTCATTGTGCTGGCGTCGCAGAACCCGCTGGTGTTCGTCGGGAGCTGTCCGCTTCCCAAGAGCCAGATGGACCGCTTCATCTTGCGGATGCATCTCGGATACCCCGACGCCGGCGACGAAATCCGCGTCCTCAAGGAACAGGGACTCGGGCTGGCCGAAGCGCGCGTCGAACCCGTCCTGACCGCCGATCACGTCGTCGCGCTTCAGGAAGCCGTCGTCGCCGTGAAGATCGAGGAGTCGCTGCTGGACTACATCGTGCGCATCGGCCGCGCATCGCGCGACTCGCCGCGGTTCGAATTGGGCGCCTCGACGCGCGGGTTGCTGGCGCTGCGGCGCTGCGCGCAGGCGACGGCGTATCTCGCCGGCCGCGAATACGTCGTGCCCGACGACATCCAGAAGGTCGCCGTTCCCGTCCTGGCCCACCGCGTCCAGGTCGCCCGCACGTTCGAGCGCACCGGCCTGGTCCACCACGAGGACGAGGACGCCGTGCGGGAGCTGATCGACAGCGTCGACGTCCCCCTCTGATTCACTCGAAGTCGTAGAGCCCGCGCCAGCACGTTCGCCACTGGCGAACGATGATCGCGCCCAAGATGCAGAGTCCTGCCGTCGTCGCGACGAACACGGGCTCTTCGTCCGCCTTGAGATATTGGAGAAGAGCGAAGAGTCCCGGCATCCAGCCGCACCCGGTGATCGTCGCGGCGCCAAGCGCGAGGTTCGCGTTCTCGGGGCGAGGCTTCAGCAGCCGCCGAAAGTACGCGAGAGCCCCCATCAACGCGATCAGCTGGCCGATCATCGGCATCAGCAGAAGGACGAGAAGGATTTCGAGTCTGTCGCCCCTGAGCTCCGACAGAACCACGATGATCGTGAAGACCGTCTGTGCGGTGACGAATGGGAGTGCCCAGGCCAGGAGACGCTTTCGAACGCAGCTGCGCCAGTAGTCGGCGGGCGTAATCGTCGTCTGCGACAACTGCTCCCTCCAGGTCCGGTCGGCGAGGCGGGGGAATACCTGGAACGACCGGAAACCGAGCCAGAAGGCGGAGATCGCCGGAATGCCGAACAGCATCGCAAAGACCGAGACCAGATCGTTGACGTTGGACTGGATTCGCCACGAGAAGCACGCCAGGGCGATGGCGAGAAGTACAATCACCGCCACATCCGGCTTTCCCACCGCGCCCCGAAAGGGTAGGCTGGATTCCATCGAACTCTCCGAAGGCGAACTCATGTGACGAAGCTCCCTTTCGAGTCAGGCGTCATTCTTGTGACGGGTGCCAGCGGATTCCTCGGCGAGCACCTCGTTCGCCTGCTGGTCGCCGACGGCTGCGAGGTCGCCGGGACGTCCTTTACCCGATCGACCGCCATCGCGGGAGCCCGGATCGTGCCCGTGGACCTGCGCGACCGGGCCGCTGCCGAACGCCTCGTCCGCGATGTCCGCCCCGCCGCCATCTTCCACTGCGCGGCGATCACCGATGCCGGCCTCTGCGAGCGCGAGCCCGAAAGCGCCCGGGCAGGGATTCTCGATTCCACCGCCAACCTGGTCGCCGCCGTCGAGGCGTTTCATCCCGGCATTCCTTTTGTCGCGGTTTCCACGGATCTGGTGTTCGACGGGGAAAACGCTCCTTACTCCGAAAGCGCCGAGGCCAAACCCCTCTCCCTCTACGGCAGTCTGAAGTATCGGGCCGAATCGCCGGTTCTGGGCCTGGCGCGCGGCATTGTCCTGCGCGCGGCTCTGATGTTCGGCCCGCCGACGACCCACAAAGGGGGCTTTCTGAGTTGGATGATCAACGCCGTGGCGACAGGCCAGCCTCTTCCGCTCTTCGAGGACGAGGTTCGCACCCCCGTGGACGGGCGCGACGTGGCGCGGGCGATGGTCGCCCTGGCCACGACAGCGGAGGCGCACGGCGTGTTTCACGCCGGGGGGCCGGAGCGCCTCTCTCGGATGGAGATGGGGCGGATTCTCTGCCGGGTGCTGGGCACGGGCGAGAACCTGCTTGTTCCCACGAGGCTGGCGGATTCGAACTACCCCGCCCCGCGCCCCCGGGACGTGTCGCTGGACTCCGGCCGACTCCGGAAAGCGGTCGGTTTCGGGCCCCGCACCCTGGAAGCCGGGTTGCGGGAACTGACCGAACAAACACCACCACGAGACTGAACGATGCACCGTAATGTCATGAAGCTCATCCCCGGCCTTCTCGCCGCGATCCTTCTGATCGCCGCAGCGGGGAATCCCGCCCTGGCGAAGGACCGGGTCGACATCCTGCTGACCCGCGGAACGGGGCAGATCTGGGAACCCGTCAACCCGTCCGACGAGTACACCGCGCAGCAGGCGGAGGAAGAGCTCTCGGCCGCTCTCGCCGACCTTCGCGACGAGTACCCCGAGGCGTTCCTGATCGACCTGGGAAGATGGGCGACGCCCGGGCGCGGCATGGAAACGTCCTACGATTCGCGTCACGTTTCGTTCTTCGGGGACAACGGCTACGACGCCGTCAACGTTACGGCCCTGGACTACGCGCTCGGAGTGGCGCACGCGCAGGGCGTCAGGAAGCGCCCGCCGGAGATGAACGACTTCTACGTTTCATCCTACAACATCCGCCTCGACGACTATCCGGCCCTTCCGTCGCACGCCGATCCCGAGCGCGAGGGCCGGACGATTCGCATCGCGAGCGTCGGCCGCCCTTCGGTCATCGCCGCGCTGCCGACGGTTCTCGGCGACGCCGCCATCGCGCGCGACGACGTCGTCATGAAGGAGGCCGACACGGCCGATGCGCCGAATCTGCTGATCGCACTGTCGGAACTGGACGCGGCCCGCGAGGAACTCCTCTTCGGCGCGTATCCCGGTCTCGATGTGATCGTTCACGCCGGCGATACGTCGCAGGAAAAGGTCGCCGGCGACGACGGGCAGTTCGTCGTTCCGTCCCCCGGGGGGAACGAAATCGGCCACCTGCGGATCGAACTCGACGACGACGGGACCGTTCGCGACGCGAAGTTCAAGAGGATCGAATGGACCGCGCGGGAGAACTACGACTCGCTGGTGGACTTCGGCCTGCCCACGATCGGCATGAGCGTTCCCGGCGAGGGGCGCGTCGCCGACATTCTGCGGATTGACGAGAACAACGTGCTTCTCGACGTCCACCGCGGCATCGACTTTCCCGATCTGACGGACCGCAGGAACATCTACGCCTACAACATCATCATCGACGACGTGCCGTACCGCGCCTATCGCGTGTACCACCGTCCGGCGATCTTCTGGGCGCCGCAGGATCAGCTTGTCATCCTGAACCGGAACAACACGATCCGCCGCATCGTGACGAATCTGGAGACCTACCCGCTGACATCTTGGAACACGCGTCTCGGCGAAGGCCTTCAGCAGATTCTCAACAAGCCGCCGGACCAGTGGAACCTCCCGCCGGAAACGACGGCGGGCATCGAGGTCCACGCCGACCGAATCGTCGAGAGCCTTCGGGCGACGCTCGAAGTGAACAGGCGGCTCTATCCCTACGACGGGGACGGCGCCGGCACCTGACCGGGCGCCGCAGCGCCGGCGCCGG
>JAJFLJ010000288.1 GCA_021772755.1 Candidatus Sumerlaeota bacterium | reverse complement strand
CCCGGCACTGAAGTGCCGGGCTAACATCAGCCGGGCCCTCCGGGCCTTGTCCTCGGAACGCGCAGGGCGCCTTGCAGGGCGATGGTTGTTGGTTGGTCGTTGAGCGTTGAGCGTTGAGCGTTCGGAATACAAGCGTCCATCGTCGAACGTTGTTCGTCGTTCGCCTGGAGTTGGGGGCGTGTCGGGCAACCGGTGGAAGGCGTCGGTTGGCGCGCGGGGTTCGTTTCGCGTTTCGATGAAAAGCGCCGCCCCTTGTGGGGGCGGCGGGCGACGATCTTCCGCTGTACGGGGTTGTTCAGAGGAGCGGAAGGAAGAGGACTTTCAGTTCGGCGTCGTCGGTTGCGGTGGAGTGCCGGAAGGCGGAGCCGAGGATGGGAAGGCGCATGAAGGAGAAGGCGCCGGAGCCGTCGGAATCGCGTTCGAAGCCGGCGACGCGGGTCTTGAGGGGGAGTCGAAGGAATTCGACGTCGGTTTCGCCGTCGGTGGTGACCTGGGTGCGCAGGAGGGAGAACGCGGCGCTGTCGATCAGCTCGGTTCGCGAGGCGGTGCCGTCCTTCTCGGTGAGGAACGTGTCGAAGAGCCAGGTCTCGCCGAAGCGCACGGTGGAGTACTCGTCCGCGCCGCTGCGGGAGTAGGTGTCGAGAAGAGCGAACCGATTGTCGCCGGTGGCGGGACGGGAGCGGGACGTCAGAAAGCCGAAGCGGTGTTCGTTCTCCGCCGCGGTTCCGGAAACCAGGCGCAGGAGGGGGTTGCGCGCGACTTCCCACTGTTTGCCGACGCCTTCGGAACCGCCGAAGCCACGATGGTATTCCTCGCCCTGTCGGCTGTCGAACATCGTGACGATTCCCGCCTTGAAGAGGCTGAGGTTTTCCGCGCGGTCGCTGCTCTCGGAATGAAGAACGTGGGCGAAGGGGATTTCGAGCAGCTTGAGGTCGAAGTCCACGAGGTCGGTGGTGTCGAGCGAGAGCAGGCGGAAGAGCGGCAGGTCGAGATAGGTGCTCTTGGATTCCGCGGGGGCGTTCTTGTCGCGCTGGGTGCCCTTGACGAGAGGGATTTCCATGGCGCGAAAGGCGTAGTCGTTGCCGTCGGCGGAGGTGTGCTCGCCGGATGCGATGGTGAGGAAGAGGACCTTAAGGTCCACGTCGCCGAGATCGAGTTGGTTCCGGGCTCGGGCGGCGGTCTTCGCTTCGGCGATGGCGTCCTGCGTTTCGGGGCCGACGACTTCCGCACCGGGGGCCTTCGCGGAACAGGTGGCCGCCGTTTCGGCTTCCCCGCAGGCCTGGGCGAAGGCTCCGGCGGTCAACGATGCGCAGAGGGCCGCGCCAGCCAGGAACGTGTGCTTCATCGGGAATCTCCTCGTTCGAATCTGGACTACTCGGGCAGGGTTGGACAACGGTCGCAACGGGAGAGTTCCCCGGCTTAGGGGTTGAAAGTGGAGGTTCTCTTGCCATCCGGGGAAATATCTGGCCCACCTTCTTCGAGGTCCGTTCTTTCAGGCATCCGCCCCCGGGAGGGCCAGCATGTCCGATCCGTCCGCCACATCCGGCGAAGCCCCGCCGCCAGGGTACCGTTCCGCAGCGAGCCAGGCCCGCTTTCGGACCTTTGCGACCGTCGTCCTGGTGCTCTTCGGCGTCCTTCAGTTCCTGGGTCCGATGGCGATGATGATTCCGCTCCTCCCGAAGATGGCCGCGATGCAGCAGACCATGCTCGTTCGCAACGAACTTGGGAATGGGGCGTTCTTCGAAGGCGAGTGGTGGTATCCAACGCTGGTCCTGGGGCAAACGGGGCATCGAACGATGGAACTGCGGTCGCTGAGACCCGAGGAGGGCGCAACTCCCGTGATGCGCCATGCGCTGCCGATGGCGGACGCGCGCCTCTTCGCCGACGGGGATGAGATCCAGGTTCTCTCGGCGAGTCAGGAGGGCACGGCCGGTCCGAACCATCTCAGTCTGTCTCCAGTTCCATCGGCCCGCAAGATCGCCGCTTCCACGATGACGGGAAAGAGTCCACTCTATCTCAGGGCCAGCGGCGCGGCCATGGAACTCGTCGAAGTCACCGGCGACGGCGACGTGACGCTGCACGTCTTTCCGCCGGGTTCCCTACCGCCGCGGGGGACCGGGAACCAGAGCTTCCGGATTCTGGGGGACGGGCGAACACTGCATCTCTTCGTGACTACGGACGGAATGGTTCAGCACGCGGCGATCGACATCGACAGCCCCCCAGGCAAGCCCGCATGGAGGACCGTGACGCGCGGCGCGGGGGAACTCTTTCCCCTGCTGGTGGAAGGGAGTCCCGCCATCGTAGTGTCGGAGGGGACGTCGCTTCTCAAGGGCTACGTGCTTGCAGAGGGAACGGGATCCTGGCGGGAGTCGTTCTCCCACCCAAGGTTCTTAGGCGGGAGTGCCGCAGCGTTCGCCGCCGGCAGTCGCGTGACGGTCCTGGCGGAATCCTTTCCCGGGGTGATCCACATGCTGGCGTTCGAGGGTCCGAACGTCGTGGCCGACGTTCGCCTGACGAACGACCATCCGATGGCGATAATGGGGCCGATGATGAAGATGGGGATGCTGGTCCAGATTCCGACGATGCTGCTCCCGCTCCTGGCGGCTCTCGCCATCGGACGGTCCATGGCGGCACACCGCGTGCCGGAACTCGTCGCGGAATCAGGCAGGACGGTGCGGCTGGCGTCGCTCGAGAGACGGAGCCTTGCGCACATGGCGGATCTGTTGATCGCGTGCGGGCCGTACGCGTGCGCCGCCTTCTGGATGTTCGGAAGGTTCGCCAACATGGATTTTCTCGTGACTCGATCCGGCGGCCCGGCGGCGTTCCTTGGGATGTTCGCCGCGATGGCTTTCGGCATGGCCTGGATGATCGTCTCGTTCCTGCTGTTTTCGCTCATGGAGGGAATCGGCGGCTGGACGCCCGGCAAGCGCCTTTGCGGAATCGCGGTGACCGGCGACGATCTGCGCCCCTGCGGCTTCGGACGCGGACTGCTGCGCAACGTCTGCCGGCTCGCCGACTGCATGTTCGGGTATCTGCCGGGAATCGCGCTCGTGGGATTCACGCAAAAGCGCCAGCGTCTGGGCGATCTCGCCAGCCGGACGATCGTGGTGGAGAGGGCGAGCCTTTCCGCTCCCGAAAGGGAATCCGCCCGGGGCGCGTAATGCCGCTCCCGACGGAACCCGGAGCGGGGATTCCGGAGCGCGGGAATTCGCGCGGTTTCCGTCCGTGCGGGTGTCGCCTTTGATTGACAAAGGGGGCGGGATGTGGCGAGGGTTCGGGTGCGACTCTCTCCCGGAAAGGAGGCCCGCCCATGTTCGCCATCAGGCTACTCCAACGAATCGCGTCCGCGATTCTTCGGCCCTTCGCACTCGCACAAGAGTGGGGCTGGCGGGTCTCCATCCGGACGGCATCCGTGCCGTTGGCGGAACCCGGCGCGGCGAATCTCCATTCCCGCGCCGAGATCCCCAGCAGCAGGCCACGACCGGGGCGGCGGCCCGTCCGGCGGCGCCATGACCGGCTGATGTATCCGCACCACGGATAGCGCCGGTTCATCATTCCTTGCCCTCCGGTCCGGGGAAACGAATGTCCGGAAGCATCCTGCTTCCGGGGCCGTTTCGCCATGCATGTTCCCTGCCTTCGCACGTTCGCCGCTCTTCTCGCCACCGGAGCGCTCTTCGGCTGCGCGCCGAAGGGCGTACCGTACGATCCGCCGACATACCGGTACGCGCCGAACGACCGCGTTCCGGAGTGGCTGGCGCTGGAGGGCTATCACGACGGGCGCGACTTTTCCGTCAGCCGCGCGATCGCGCCGGGCGTGGAGCACACGTTCACGACGCGGGCGGAGGTGCCCGTCACGATCAACACCGTGACGATCGACATGGGCACAGAGGGGCTCGCCATCGAGGCGGAGAGCGGGCAGGACGATCTCTTCAAGAACGAAACGCTTCCCGCGATGTACGCGCGGTTCGCCGAAAAGCCGGTGGCGATGTGCAACGCGGATTTCTGGGCCGGAAACAGCGCGCCGGTGAACCTGTTCGTGGACGAGGGAGTCATCTGGCGCGGACCGTGGCAAGGCGGCGAAGGCCGGCGGCGCCCGGTGTTCGCGTTCGACGATCTGGGGAACTTCTTCCTGGGACGGCCGGAATTCGAGGCGAAGCTGACCGGCCCGGAGGGGCAGACGCTGCGCATCGACGGCGTGACGTTTCCGCAGGAGGGCGGCCCCGTCACGGCGTACACGTGGAAGAGCGGCGAGATTCCGGCAGCGGGCGAAGACTCGCATCTCCTGCCTCTGATTCTGCCGACGGGGGAATGGCTGCCGAACGAACCGGTCGAGGCGATGAACGGGCTGGTCGTTCGCATGATGCCTCCGCCGGACCGAACGGTGACGCTGCACTCGACCTCGGAGTTTCCGGCCTGGGCGCTGGAGAGCAAATCGCTGACGCTCTCCGCGACGCTGGAGGGCCTGCCGGGCAAGGTCGTCGGCGCCGTGGGGGGCGGTCCGCAGCTGCTGGTGGACGGGGGAAGGCTCACGCTGGAGAGTGCGGCGGCGGATGGCGTGTCGCAGTCCTTCGTGGAGACGTGGCATCCGCGCACGGCGATCGGCATCAAAGCCGACGGCAGGACACTGGTGATGGCGACGGTGGACGGGCGCCAGCCCGGGCGAGCCGTGGGCATCGATCTCTTCGATCTCGCCGATCTGATGCGCGAGGCCGGCTGCGTGCGGGCGATGAATCTCGACGGGGGCGGTTCGACGACACTGATGGTGCGCGACGAGATCGCGAACTTTCCGTCGGACGGGGGCGGTCCGCGGTCGGTATCGAAC
>JAJFLJ010000287.1 GCA_021772755.1 Candidatus Sumerlaeota bacterium | reverse complement strand
GCGTCGTCGGCGTAGAGCCGCAGACCGACGAGCTTGCCCAGCATGCGGGGCAGCATGGCCTCGGAATCGCCGGCACGAAAGCCGACGAGGGCGACGATGCCACGGCCGATCCGGCCGACGGTTCGGCCGTCGATCCCGACGCGGGCTTCGCTGACTCGCTGGACGAGGATGCGCATGGCCCCAGGCTCATCGGCGGGCGGGAGCGGGCAATGCGGAAGTGGCCGGTGGGTGTTGACGCGAGGGGGCGGCGGTTCGCACTCTCGCGGCATTCCACGGGACGGGCGCTTTCCGATGCTCTTTGGCTGGGACCGCATGACGCGCGACGACGAGGACCGGCTTCTGCGCGGAGTCGTTCGCGGCGGCGTGCACGGCGGGCCCTGGGCGATCGAGATCCAGCCCACGAACGTCTGCAACGTGGACTGCTTCTTCTGTTCCTCGAAGTTCCACCGCGCCGGCCAGTTCCTGGACTGGGAGGGCGTTCTGCTTCCTCTGCTGAAGGACGCGGCGGCGCGCGACCTGAAGTCGGTCCGCCTCTCCGGGGGCGGAGAGAGCCTCGTCTATCCGAAGATGCGTCCGCTGCTGGGGTTCCTGGGCGAGCACGGCGTGCGCATCGCCGACGTCACGACGAACGCAGCGCCTCTGGCGAAGTACGCCGACGAGATGGTCGCCGTCGGGCTCGATCTCGCCAACATCAGCATCAACGAACCGGACGCGGAACGCTATGCGTCCACCATGAAGACGAAACCGCGCATCTTCGACCACGTTCTCGAGGGCATTCGCGCGCTGCGCACGGCCGCCGACCGCGAGCCGGAGGGGAGCAGACCCGTCATCGAGCTGAAGTTCATGCTCTGGCGCGAGAACCGCCACCTGCTGCCGCGCATGGTGGAGCTCGGCGTGGAACTCGGCGCCGACAGGATCCATCTCAACAACATCATCGGACTGGAGAAGGAGCGCCGCTTCGCTCCCTCGGAGATCGAGGAAACGAAGGAGACGCTGACCGCCGTCATCGAGGAGGACGCCCGCCGCGAGCGCCCGCTGCTGGACGTCTGGATGGACGACGAACCGGAATTGCAGCGGCACGCCTTTGCCGAGCGCATGCGGGTCATGCCCGGGTTCGCGCCCGAAATCGAGCGCCAGGAGAAGCGCCGCACGGAGTACTGCCTGATGGGCTGGTACAGCATGACGATCGCGGCGACGGGCCTGGTGTTTCCCTGCTGCAACTTCGTGGGGCTGCCGGACAAGGTGACGGGCGACATCGGGCGCCAGTCCCTCGCGGAAATCTGGGAGGGGGCGGACTACGAGGCGTTCCGCCGCGAGTTCCGCCGGCTCATCGTGCTGGAGGGGAACCTGGAGCACACCGCGAAGTACGACCGGTTCGTCGAACCCGTGTGCATCGCGCACCGCGAGTGCCCGTGGGCGTGGTGCCTTGCCAGCGGGGAATTCTACGGGCGCTTGGGCGAAGCCGTCGCCCGCGAAACGCCGCAGCGGGTCCGGCTGGAGGCGGCGGCGCGCAACCTCGTCCTGAAGGGTGCGCACCGCGTGACGTCGCTCGCGCGATAGAACGGGTCAGTTGTATTCGCGCCAGCTCTTGATGGCGAGGTCCTCGACGGTGCGGTGCGTGAGTGCCTCGGCGAGACGCATGGCGAGCTGGCGGTTGGTGATCAGCGGCACGTTGTAGTCCACCGCCGTGCGCCGGATCATGTAGTCGTTCGTCAGCTCGTCCTCCTGGAAGTTCTTGGGGATGTTGATGACGAGGTCGATCTTGCGGTCCTTGATGAAGTCCGTCGTCTTGGGCTCCATGTCCTCGGTGGGCCAGTAGAGGGTCTCCGCCTCGATGCCGTTGTCGCGCATGAAGGACGCGGTGCCGGGCGTCGCATAGAGACGAATGCCCAGGGCGGAGAAGTCGCGGATGCTTTCCAGCAGTTCCGCCTTCGATTCGACGGGGCCGGTGGAGAGCAGAATGCTGGTGAGCGGGAACCGGTAGCCGACGCTGATGAGCGACTTGAGGTACGCCTCGTGGAAGTCCTCGCCGAAGCAGCCGACCTCGCCCGTCGATGCCATCTCGACGCCGAGGGTCGGGTCCGCCCCCTCCAGGCGCGTGAAGCTGAACTGCGACGCCTTCACGCCGACGTGGTCGATCTCGAAGAGCGGGCGCTCGATGCGCTCGACGTGCTTGCCCATCATCACGCGCATCGCCACGTCGATGAAGTTCTGGTTCAGGACCTTCGACACGAAGGGGAAGGAGCGCGACGCGCGCAGGTTGCACTCGATCACCTTCACGTCGTTCTTCTTCGCGATGAACTGGATGTTGAAGGGCCCGTTGATGTGGAGGCGCTTCGCGATCCGCCTGGAGATCGAACGGATGCGGCGGATGGTCTCCAGATAGGTGCGCTGCGGGGGGAGCACCAGGGTCGCGTCGCCGGAGTGCACGCCGGCGTTCTCGACGTGTTCGGAGATCGCGTAGGTGACGATGGTGCCCCTGTCGGCGACGGCGTCGAACTCGATCTCCTTGGCGTTCTCCAGGAACTTGCTGATGACGATGGGGTGCTCGGGCGAGACGTCGGCGGCGTTGCGCAGGAAGCGCTCGAGCTCGCGGGGGGTGGAGGCGACGGCCATCGCGGCGCCGCTCAGCACGTAGGAGGGGCGCACGAGCACGGGAAAGCCGACGCGGCCGGCGAACCTGCCGGCGTCCTCGATGGTGTTGAGCTCCTCCCATTCCGGCTGGTCGATGTCGAGTTCGTCCAGCATCGCGGAGAACGCGCGGCGGTTCTCGGCGTTGTCGATGTTCTTCGCCGACGTGCCGATGATCGCGATGCCGGCCTCGTGGAGCTTCGTCGCCATGTTGTTGGGGACCTGGCCGCCGACGCTGACCACGACGCCGAGGGGCCTGGTCTTGTCGCAGATCTCGATGACCGACTCCAGGCTGATCTCGTCGAAGAAGAGGCGCCCGAACTCGTCGTAGTCCGTCGAGACCGTCTCGGGGTTGTAGTTCAGCATGATCGTCGAATAGCCCAGGTCGCGCAGCGTGATGCCGGCGTTGACCGCGCACCAGTCGAACTCCACGGAGCAGCCGATGCGGTACGTTCCGGACCCGAGAATCAGGACCGAGTTGCATTCCTCGAACCCGATGTCGTCCTCGGTGCCGTGATAGGTCAGGTACAGGTAGTTCGTCTGCGCGGGATACTCCGCGCCGAGGGTGTCGATCTGCTTGACGACGGGAACGATTCCGGCCGCCTTGCGGCGGTCGCGAACGTCCTTCTCCGAAAGACCGGTGGCTCCGGCGATCTGGATGTCGGAGAAGCCCCACCTCTTCGCCTGGCGAAGCGATTCGTCGCCGAGCCCCTTGCCGCCCTCCTTGCGGAGGTTCGCATCCATCTCGACGATGTTGCGGATCTTGTAGAGGAACCAGCGGTCGATGTGCGTCAGCTCGTGCAGCCGGTCGACCGTCATGCCGCCCTGCATCGCCCTGACGATGGCGAAGATGCGGCGGTCCGTCGGTTCCCGCAGTTCGCGCTCGATGTCCTCGAAGTCGAAGTCGTTTCCGACGACGCCGACCGCGCCGACCTCCAGCATCCGGATCGCCTTCTGGATCGACTCCTCGAAGGAGCGCCCGATGGCCATCACCTCGCCGACGGACTTCATGCCCGAGCCCAGCTTCGGCGACACGCCCTTGAACTTGCGAAGGTCCCAGCGCGGCGCCTTGACGACGATGTAGTCCAGCGCCGGCTCGAAGAACGCCTTCGTCACCTTCGTGATGGAGTTCGGCAGTTCGTACAGCTTGTAGCCCAGCGCGAGCTTCGCCGCGACGAACGCGAGCGGGTAGCCGGTGGCCTTCGACGCGAGCGCGGAACTGCGCGACAGCCGCGCGTTGACCTCGATGACCCGGTACTCGTCGGAGTCGGGGTCGAGCGCGTACTGGATGTTGCACTCGCCGACGATGCCGAGGTGGCGGATCGTGCGGATGGCGATCTCGCGGAGCTTGTGGTATTCGTGGTTCGTCAGCGTCTGGCTTGGCGCGACGACGATGGACTCGCCCGTGTGGATGCCCAGGGGGTCCATGTTCTCCATGTTGCAGACGGTGATGCAGTTGTCGGCCCCGTCGCGGACGACCTCGTACTCGACTTCCTTCCAGCCCAGGAGATACTCCTCGATGAGCACCTGATTCGTGTGGGCCAGCGCCTTCTGCGTGCGCTCCTTCAGCTGCGCGGCGTCGCGGCAGATGCCCGACCCCAGGCCGCCGAGGGCGTAGGCGATCCGCAGCATGACGGGATAGCTCAGCTCCTCGCCGATCTCCAGGGCCTCCTTCACGCTGCCCGCGGCGCGGCTCTTCGGAACGAGAACGCCGATTTCCGCGAGCCGCTTCGCGAAGAGGTCGCGGTCCTCGGTGTCCTCGATGGCCTTCGTCGACGTGCCGAGCACGCGGACGCCGTGCTTCTTCAGGACGCCGGAGCGGTCGAGAGCGAGCCCGCAGTTCAGCGCCGTCTGGCCGCCGAAGCTCAGGAAGATGCCCTCGGGTTTTTCCTTCTCGATGACCTTCTCGACGAAGTAGGGCGTGACGGGAAGGAAGTAGACCTCGTCGGCGAGATAGTCGGAGGTCTGGATCGTCGCGATGTTGGGATTCACGATGACGGTCTTGATGCCCTCCTCGCGGAGCGCCTTGATGGCCTGGCTGCCGGAGTAGTCGAACTCGCCGGCCTCGCCGATCTTGAGCGCGGAACTTCCGAGAATCAGAACCTTGCGAATCTCGGCGGATTGGGAGGTGTCGGGCATTCGTGCATCCTGTCGTGTCGGTGGGGGATTGGGTCCGGGGGGCGCGGCGTCAGGCTTTGACGAGAGCGATGAAGTCGTCGAAGAGATGTTCCGTGTCCACCGGGCCCGGATGGGCTTCGGGGTGGAACTGCACGCTCATGAAGGGCTTGGTCCTGTGGCGGATGCCCTCGTTCGTGTCGTCGTTGAGGTTCGTGAACCAGGGCATCCAGTCGTCGGGGAGCTGCGACGCATCCACGGCGTAGCCGTGGTTCTGCGACGTGACGTAGCAGCGTCCCGTCGTTTCGTCGCGGACGGGCTGGTTCTGGCCGCGGTGGCCGTACTTCAGCTTGTACGTGTCGGCGCCGACGGCGAGTCCGAGCATCTGGTGGCCGAGACAGATTCCCATCACCGGCTTGTCGCGCTTGAGCGCGCCGCGAATCTGGTGGACCGCCTCGTTGCAGATCTTCGGATCGCCCGGTCCGCTGGAGATCATCAGCCCGTCGAAGTCCTCGCGCGAGAGGTCGTGGTTCCACGGGACGCGCTTCACGCGCACGCCGCGCCGAGCGACGTTGCCCGCGATGCTTTCCTTGCAGCCGCAGTCGAGCAGCAGAACCAGCTTGTCGCCCTCGCCGCTTTCGATGGGCTCCGCGATGCTGACGTCCTCGATCAGGCGCCGCACGTTGGGATCGGCGAAGTCCACCGGGTCGCCGGGGAACTCGATCTTGCCGAGCATCGAGCCCTTCTCGCGCAGGCGCTTGGTGACCGCGCGGGTGTCCACCTGCATCAGCGCCGGCACGTCGTACTTCTTCAGCCACTTCGAGAGGCTCTGGAACGCCTGCCAGTGGCTGTGCTCGACGGAGTAGTCGGAAACGATCAGCCCGGCGGCCTGAATGCGGCGGGACTCGAAGAATTCGCGAAAATGGCTGTCGGTCTCGTCCGCAGGCACCCCGTAGTTGCCGATCAGGGGAAACGTGAAGACCACGATCTGGCCGTAGAAACTCGGGTCCGTGAGGGTTTCGGGGTACCCCACCATTCCGGTGCAGAAGACGACTTCCCCCGCAGCGGAGACGGAGGCGCCGAAACTCAGGCCGTCGTACTCGGCGGCGTCCTCCAGGACGAGCTTGCCGGGGCGGTTGTCGGGGTATTCGGGGTCGGTCATCGCAGGCTCCTGCCCAAAGTCGGGCCGTTCGGGCGCGGAAGGGTCGTCAGCGCGCCTCCCCGGCTCAAGAGAAAGAGGCCCGTGCCCCGCAGGTGGGCTTGTCACCCCCTCGCCGGGCCTGCCAGATTCGCCCCATGCCCCAGGGAAACCGCCCCGCCAAGCACCTCAACGCCGCTGTCTTCGTCGCGGTCCTGTCGGTCGTTGCCCTCTGGGTGCTCAAGCCGGGGCTTCTGGTGGGCAGCGTCCTGGTGGTCGGAATCTGCGCGTTGGTCGTCGCCATCCCAAGAGCGGCCCGCCGGGCCCCGGCTCCACGTCTTCGCCAGGAGGTCGAGCCGGACGCCGACACCGATCACCCCGGCGCGACGGGCGAAGCCGTCATCCAGGAACTCTCGTTTCTCTCCGCCATCGAGGCACTGGCCCGCAGTATCGGCAGCGGGATGGAGATGGACGCCTTTCTGGGCGACGTGTGCGAGGCGGTCTGCACCCATTGCGGCGCGGACGAAGCCGCCCTGTTCTGCCCCGACGGTCCGCGACGCATCATGCGGGTGCCGAACCGCCGGATGCTGGAACCCGACGGAACGATTCCCGCATCCCTCGATGACCTGGTCCGGCGCGCGATTCGTTCCGGCAGTCCCATCATTCTTTCCCGCAGCGAGGCTCACGATCTCTTCGAGCCGTGGGACGCGGCACGGCGGCTCGGGCTGACATCGGTGGCCATCGTTCCCGTTCGCACGGGCAACGACGTGGCGGGAGCGCTGGCGGGCTTTTCGAAGGGTTCGCGTCCGCTTGCCCGCGAAGGGCTCTCGCGCATGGAGCACCTGGCGATCTTCGCCGGCTCCGCGCTCAACACCGTTCGCCTGGTGGACGAGCTTCAGCGCAAGAACAACGAGCTTCAGGAGACCATCGGGCAGCTCAAGGTGGCCGAGCGCGCGCGCGAGGAATTCTTCCGGTTTCTCATTCACGATCTGAACAAGCCGCTGGCGGCGATCATCGGCACGGCGAACCGTCTCGGCGCGCAGCAGGAAATGCCCCGGACTCTGGTCCCGCGCGTCGAACGGGTCAGCGCCGCCGCGACCCGTCTGCGGGACATCGTGGCCCGCCTGCTGGAGTACGAGCGCATCCGGCGCGGCGAGCTCAGCCGCGACCCCACCGCCGTGGACCTCATGTCGCTGGTCGTCGAGACCACGTCGCTGCTCGCCGACAAGAGCGAAGCCGAGGTCCTGGTGAACGGCGTGCCCCTCGACGGCACCGGCGCGTTCGAGCCCCACATGGTCCACGCCGACGAGCTGCATCTCAGCCGGATCGTCCAGAACCTGGCGGACAACGCGCTGAAGTTCTGCCGCCGGCGCGTCACGATCGACATCGTTTCGGACGAGAGGGAGATCGAGATCACGTTCTGGAACGACGGCCAGCCGATCTTTCCCGAGGAACGCGAACGCGTCTTCGACGAGTTCTACCGCAGCGGCGCGGCCAGCGATGGGCGGGGATACGGAATTGGCCTCGCCTCCGCGCGGTTCCTGGCGGAGGCAGCGGGCGGGCGCATCTGGGTCGAACCGGTGGAGATCGGCGCGAAGTTCAAGGTCGCGCTCCCCCTCGAAAAACCATCCAAGAGGCTCTCCGCGCAGCCATGAACTACTACGACGCCATCGTCTACATCATCGAGGACGACCCCGAGTTCGGCGCCTACCTGCAGGAACTGCTGGAGGACACCGGCGTGCGCGAGGTGTGTCTGTTTCGCGACGGCCTCGTGGGGCTCAACGCGTCGCTCAGCGACACGCCGGACCTGCTGGTGCTCGACCTGAACCTTCCGTCGCTTCGCGGCGAGGAGATCTGCCGCCTGCTGCGCTCGTCCCCCCATCACCAGAGCATTCGCATCCTCGTGTGCAGCGACATGCCCGAAGCGCAGCGCCACGAGCTGGAACTGCTGAAGATCGGCGCGGACCTGTACTTCGAGAAGCCGTTCGTCGAGCAGGCGTTCATCGACGACGTCATCCGTCTTCTGACGGCTCCGAACCGCGGGACCGAGCACCTGAGCTTCGGCGAGCGCGACAGCGGCGTCTTCCTCTCGAGCGTCATGGGGGAGGACCTGCCCGCCGACGACCGCACGCCGAGCGCGGCGTTCGTGCGCCGCCAGTACGCCATCCTGAAGGGGACCACGTTTTCGGGCTACGAGATTCTCGAGGTGCTTGGCGGCGGAGCCGTCGGCACCGTCTACAAGGCGCACCACCGAACGCTCGACCGCATGGTGGCGCTGAAGGTGTTCTTGCGGTCGGACCAGGACTCGCCCGAGCAGATTCGGCGGTTCCAGCGCGAAGCCCGCATCATGGCCCATCTCAACCATCCCAACATCGTGCAGGTCTACGACACCGGCCAGACCGGCTATACCTACTACATCGGAATGGAACTGATGGAGCAGGGTTCGCTGCTCGACGTGCTTCAGAAGCGGCAGCTGACCTGGGACCTGACGCGCGAGATCATCGACCAGGCCGCCCAGGCGCTGATCTATCTGCACCAGGCCGGCATCATTCATCGCGACCTGAAGCCGGGAAACATTCTCTGCACCAGGAATTCCGTCTTCAAGGTCGGCGACTTCGGCATCAGCCGCGCGCGCCTTCCGCTCGAAAAGTCCGAGTTCACGCGCCACGAGACGGTCATGGGCACGAAGACCTACATGGCGCCGGAGATGATGATGGGCAAGCAGGCGGACGCGCTGACCGACCAGTACGCGTTCGGGAGAACGATCCTGCGCCTCTTCGAGGGACCCGAGCCCAACGTGCCGCCGGTTCCCCTCAACAAACTGCGGCCCGACTGTCCGCCGAAACTCTCCGACGCGCTGAACCGGTTCATGCACGTCGATCCGGAAAAGCGCTACGCCTCCATGGAAGAGGCGAGGGAAGCCGCCCTCGCGGCGTTCTGACCACCGTGTATTTCGACTACGCCGCGACGACTCCGCTGGACGAACGGCTGCTCCCGCTTCTTGCGGCCCGCATGGCGGAGCCGCTCAATCCGTCGAGCACCCACTCCGACGGACAGCGCGCGCGGCGGCTTCTCGAAGAGGCCCGCGAGCGGCTCGCGCAACTGCTGGGGCTCGGCGCTTCCGACCACGTCGTGTTCACCTCCGGCGCCACGGAGGCGGCGAACCTGGCCCTGCGCGGATTCGCCGCTTCGGCGAAGGGCGTTCCGCGGATCGCGACGTCGGAGATCGAGCACTCCTGCGTGCGCGACACCATCGACGATCTGACGGCCACTGGCCGCGCAACCGCAGCGACGATGCCGACCGGCACGGACGGACGCGTTCGGCCGGAATGCGGAGACGCGCCCGATGTTCTTTGCCTGATGCACTCCAACAACGAAACCGGCGTCCTGCAGGATATGGACGCGGCGCGCCGCCTGCGCGACGCGACCGGCGCGCTCTGGATCTGCGACGCGTCGCAATCCATCGGCAAGACGCCCTTTTCGCTGCGCGACGTTCCGGCGGACCTGGCGATTCTTTCGAGCCACAAGGTCTACGGCCCCGTCGGCGTTGGCGCTCTGGTCGGGCCCGCGCTCGCCGGTCTGCGGCCCCAGATCACCGGCGGACCCCAGGAGGACGAGCGCCGCGCCGGCACGCAGGCCGTCGCGCTGGTGCTGGCTTTCGTGCGCGCGGTCGAACTGGCCGTCGGGGAA
>JAJFLJ010000286.1 GCA_021772755.1 Candidatus Sumerlaeota bacterium | reverse complement strand
TGAAGTGTCGAAACTCATCCGTCCTAGGCTCTCCTCCATTGTCGTAGAGCTTCGTGTCAGGCGAGGTCGGAATAATCAGCTTTCCACTCTCCTTGAGTCGCTCCAGGTCATCGCAGTCCGCTTCAGACTCTCCTTGCAGGTGGAGCGTGACTTGAATCGGTCTTTCTTCAGTCGATACGGGCCAAAGTGCGTGGATATTAGTGACTATCGTACGGATTCTACCTTTCCAGTCTTCAGCAACTGGTTTGCGAACGATCTTTGTCCCGATCCCGTAGTACTTCGCGAACGCAGCAGCTCCACTCTGAAATCCTTTCCGGGTGACAATCACGCCAGTTGCAGGTCCAACATCCACAATAACTGCGTGCAGGTTTCGCACTTTTTCTAGTGGAACGTTCGAAGCATAGTCTTTGCACTCTATAATGACTTGATGATCCAAACCTGCTTGCTTGAATTTCCAATAAACATCTATCTGATGATGCACGTCTGAGCGACCGAGTATATTCACGTTGTGTTCTACGAGTACGGTTCTATCCCGCTCGTGATTGAGTATTGCCTGATAAATGCTCTGTACAAGTTGCTCGTACTCAACTGCCTCAGCGTAAGTGGCCATCCTACTCTTCTCCTATACCGTTATTTTCTGCGTCGGAATATCCGCGGCAAGAATCTGTACAACCGAGGAGATGTATTTGCATTCACCCTCTCTAAGATGTGCCTCATCTCTCGTGAGAGTTTGTGTCGCTTAATGTACTCTGAGAAGTCGTGCGCCACAGCAAATCCCGCGTATTCTTCACTCAACAACCTGTCAAGCTTCTTGGGGCTAGTATGTTGATACTCGTGCCCGAATCTGTTCAGGAACTCCATAAGCAAAAGATGAAGTGCGCGAAGTTGATTCAGTTCTGGGTTGCTCGGCTCCTTACGCACGTGGCTGAAGAACAGGAAGACATCTCTACACCCCGCCAAATCTCCCTTCAGTGACTTTTCAAATTGGCCGAGAGTCAGCGGGTGCCCCTCCGCGGCTACCGCAAGAGCATAGTCGGGCAGGCGATCCACGTAGAAGTGGCTCCTAGTGTCGGTGCTCTTGTAGCCGAGAGAAGCAAGAAGGAGCCTGTCGGTCAGGCAAAACCGGATGGACTTGACAAACTTAAGATAGACCAAATCATCCTTCGATGAAAGAGTAGCATCTATCTTGCTGACCGAGTCTTCTGCGCACATCGCACAGTGAATCAGTCTTAGCCACCTGTAGACAAAACTTCGAATATAGTGGTGCTCGTCCTCCAACCACTTCTCTTCAGGTATCGCCAGCCAGTTCTCGTCAAGGTGGGCCTGCATATTCCAAAGCCGATAGTTCATGTATTCGGCCGCGTTGAGAAGCGGGGTCTTTGTCTTGGCGATCTCCTCCTTTATTCTCCTCCGTTGGTCAAATACGTACTCAAACCCCATCCGATATCTCAGAGAATGCTTGTCAAACTGGGCCTTGAGGATAGTACCCAAGACGAGGACAAGAATACTGGTCACGGCGCTGACGATAGCGGCCTGGACTGACGGGGAGAGTGAAATGAAGAGCTTGATCATTTACATGCCTCAATTCCACGAAAGGTCAACCAATTACTCAGGAACACAGAAACCTGAGCATCAACCGGAACCGAGGTTTGAAGCGTCACCGAGAATTCGTGACAGCGCTGGCCTCTCATGCGTGCACGAGGTGAACTGGAAGCACTACACTTGAATACGTTCAAAATAAGCTCGCACTCAAGCTTGTCGTGGTTCATCTCTACATGAACTCGGGGAGGAATCCACCTGCATGTAAGCTCAGATTCCAGAATATTATGTTCACGCCGATGAGAGTTCCTTCATGCTACTAGCAACAAACTCTCTGAATACCACGTCAGGTATCTTCTCTCTATGATGCTCTCTTATGATCTGGCCGACCACTGGGTCTGAGTAAATCCGTAAACACGCTTGGCAGCGGTGAGCATACATGCCCTCCCAGCCTAACTCCGGACGCTTGCTGGCGCACCAAGCTAGAATCTTTTCGGTTCCTTCCGCTCGAATCCAGAGTTTCAGGAAGTCCTGCTCCGCCTCGTAGATTATACTATGCAGAGAGTGTTCGTCGTTTCGGTCGAAGGCCCGAGTTGATTTTAGTTCGTCTATAGCTCGGCAACCGATTCCGCAACAGCAGTAAACACCAGAATCCGTCCCCAAGACATACGTCTGGAGAATACTGTCACAACCAGCGAATTTCGCGAGGTTCTTGTTCGTAGCAGTATCACCAATCGGATATTCACGAACGTGACGAGGATCCAGCGGCATCCACGGACTCTCAATAATACCAAAACGACCAGAATCAAAAAGTTGTGACAACGATTCACTCTCTAGAAATTGGCGCTTCGTCACAACTGACTGCGCGCGCTTCTCAATCATCAAAAGACATCTCAGGTTTGCCTCGCATGCGGCCTCAATAGCGCAGGAGACAAATTCGGCAGGGACAAATCTTTGATGTTGATCACCAGTGCTTAGGTTTATCTCGTCTAATCCCGAGTCTGTCCAAGTCCGGAGCTTCCGACGAGCTCTTTCCATGCTATTGGCCCAAACCCCGTTTGTTACCAATCGCGTGGAGAGTCCGCGCGCCCTCGCCTCTCTAAGCCCATTGCAGAGGAGCTTCTCATGGAGTGTGGCCTCCCCTCCAGTGAATACTACGTTCTTGAAGCCAAGCGCAGCAGCTTGCTGAATGGCGGCCAAGACATCTTGCGATTCGAGTTTCTCGCGAATCCGAGGATTGCTGAAGGTACCGCAGTCGCTACACTCCGCGTTACATCGGTACGAAAGCATGACCGACAGGGTTCGCTCTATCTTGAGTAGCTTCATTGGGAATACCGCCCTACAATTTGCCTTCGTCTCGAAGGGACTGCGCCGTTTGAACCATCTCGTCTGCCAGCATAACGAGTTCGTTACCTGAGTACAGGTACTCGTTGAGTGTACCGGATCGCATTTCCTCGAACGGCGACGTTCTTGCGACGTAGACCAGACATGCTACGGCTATGGCAGCTACCGCTACCGCCACGGCGACCGGACCTACAACAGCAGCTGCGACTCGCGGGTTCAATGATGCATTGTACCTATCCAGTAGTTCAATTGGTCCGATAGATGTGGCTTCGAGCAGAGCCTTCATGGTCCGCTCGTCGGCGTGTTCGGCGAGACCGGCGGCAAAATCCTTTCGAATTTGATCGGGGTTCAGTTCGACAAACTCGGTTTCCCTACCCTTGCTCATAATCGAATCATGGTAGTCCTTGAACCAATCGCGGAACCCATCGTTCGCGAGTATTGCGAATAGAAACCTGTTCGCTGCACTGACCTTGATTACGCTGTCGATACGCGAGTCGGGGTAGATCTTGCTCAGTAGGTAGCCGGTTGGATCGGTCTTCATTTCAGCGATGAAACTAGGCGTATCCTTACGAAGCTCGTCTATGATTTCCGCAATAGGTTTCTTAAAGGGCTTAAGCTGAAGTGCTGCTGAGTTCTCAAAATAGTCAGACATGTTGTCCCTTTCTTTTCTTAAATTGGATACCCGAAAGCCGGATTCGCAACCAGCGAAGGAGCCAATCGTACCGCCTTATTTCACCTCCGCCAACGTGCGTTGGCGGTCCTGAAGAAACCTCTTATTGCTCTCGAAAGACCTGATACGAACCTGTCATCGTAGATGGTATGCGACTCACTAGAGGTCAAGCAAATGATGCAGTCGGCGGCGATATTTCTCCCCCACCGCCGGGCCGGGCAAGGCACCCAAGTCCCTCTCCCCCGCCCGAATCCATTCCATTCGTCCATTCCGCCCATTCCTTCCGCCGATTCCTGAAACCGCATTCCGCTTCGGCACAGGCTCCCCCCGTTCGGTGCCGCGACGGCAATCCCGCCTCTCGAAGACGCGGAAGACCACCACCGAGGCATGCGAACCGCCCGACCGCTCGTTCACCGCAGCGGACGGATTGCGCTCCTTGAAATTGGTTCCCGGCTCCCCGGCCCGCGAATCCCGGCTCGTCCTATTCCCGGTCGAAGAGGAGCTCGAACCTGCCGCGCCGGACTACTGGATTACGGACACGCCTCGGCGATGCGGCGGCGGATTTCGTCGGAGTTCTCGAACGGAATGCTCTCGCCGCCGGCGTCGAGCACCTGCGCGGCCTTGTCGCACTGGCCCGCATCGACGAGGATCAGTGCGGCGTTCACCGAAATCAGCGGATCCCGCGGCGCCAGCGACGCCGCCGTCCAGGCGTGCCCCGCCGCGGTCTCGAACCCGCCCCGGTCGCGCTCGATCAGACCCAGGTTGAGATGCGCGTTGGGCTGGTCCGGCACCAGGGCGAGCACCGCCTCGAAGTCCGCCTGCGCCTCCTCGCCGCGCCCCAGACGCCTCAGCGCGACGCCGCGCATCAGACGCGGCTCCCAGATATCGGGATGATCCGCGACGATCGGGTCCATCAGCCCGACGGCCTTGCGCAGATTCTTCTCCGACGGCTCCGCCGATTCCGTCTCCTCGCGAATCATCTCCTCCGCCTTCACCATGTCGCGCATCTGCCTGGGATGGCGAATCGCGAAGATCGACTTGCGAACGGCTTCCTCCGTGGTGCGGTCGCCGGATTCCGCCGCGTCGGCGAGCGCCAGTTCCAGCTGCCGGACCGCCGCGTCACCGCCGCCCTCCTCCTTCAGCGTCATGCCATAGTAGTACCGCAGCTTCGCGGCCTTCGGCCGCGCGGAGAGCGCCACTTCGTAGTCCGCGAGCGCCTCCTCCGTGCGGCCCTGGCGCACCAGGTGGTCGGTCCACATCAGCGCGAGCGTCTCCTCGAAACGCTCCGCCTTCAGCCCCGCGACGAACCACCCGCGCGCGCCCTCCTCGTCGCCGAGAGCCAGAGCCGCCTTTGCCGCGTTGGCGTACAGCACGCCCCATCCCGGATCGTCGGCGATGGCCTGCTGCCAGGTGGCGTAGGCCTCGGCCATCCGGCCGAGACGCGCCTGGGCGACGGCCTTCTCGTTCAGTTCCACCGAAGCCGGTCCACCGGCTTCCCGCGCACGGTCGAATGCCACGATGGCCTCCTCCAGGTTGCCCGCCCTCTTCTCCAGAATCCCGATCCAGTGCCAGGACGAAGGCAGAGCCGCGTCCCGCGAAACCGCCTGGCGAAACGCGCCCAGCGCGCGGCCGGAATCGTCGGCGTCCAGGTAGAGCTCGCCGAGAGCCGCCCACGCGGCGGCCTCGTCCGGGTTGGACTGGAGAATCCTCCGAACGCCCTCGATCCGGGTTTCCAGGTCCAGGCCGTCGGCCTCCAGCAGTGCGATGGCCTCGTCCGCCGGGGCCGGGGTGGGGTCGGCGGGCTCTTGGGCGGAGGCGCTGGCGCCGATGGCCAGCAGCGCCGCCAGTCCGAATCGAATCAGGTGCATTTCGGGGAAGGTCCCTCCCGAGAGAGTCCGGCGAATGAACCCGGACCGGGGGCGCAGCGTAAACGAAAACCTTCGAAAGGCGCCCGGGCGAACCAAAATCGAAGGTCCATTTGGGCCGGATCGGGTCAAATCGAAAGGAAACGGTTGATTTCCCAAAAAGGGGTGCCCTAGAACCCGCCGGTTTTTGCGCCTCCGGTTCCGCGGGGCGTTGTGTTCACGCAATTTGCGTCAGCGGAATCCGACCCGCAGGGGAGGGCATCGGGAAAGGGCTCCGATGAAACCGGCGGGCTACAAACTCGAAGACGGAAGCGAGAACGTCGATGTACGTAGAGGTCATCAAGACCGTAGTGAAGCACGGGCAGGCCGAAGCCGCCCGCCGCACGCTGGACAAGTGGATTTCCGCGGCACGCAAGGCGCCCGGCCATCTCTGGGCCAGCTACTTCAGCCCGGAGGACTGCTCCCCCGAAGCGCTGGAGGGGTTTCAGATCGAGGACGCCGAGCGCACGTTCTTCGTGACCATGGCGTGGGAGAACGACGAGGCGGTGGCGGACTTCGTTCGACGCTACCATTCCGGCCCCGTCAATCTGCTCCCCGGCCAGGAAGTCTATGTCAGCGGACACTTCAACGACTGACCGCCCCGGCCCGCATGCCCCAAGTCGGTAGCAGACAACGGCTCCCCGCGCCCCGCATGCGGGGAGCCGCGCTGTTTGCGGCGGTTCTGCTGTTCGCGCTTCCGGCGGCTGTCCGCGCGCAGCTCGACACCGTCGTGGCCTCCATCAACGGCCGCCTGATCACGCAGCGCGACATGGAGTACCGCATCTTCGAGGCCCGCACCGGCGACCCCGAGCTGCGCCGGGTTCCGGACGAACTGCTCGTCATGCGCCTTCTGCCGGAAGTCATCGACAGGCAACTGCTCTACAACCACTTCTGGACACCCGGCTCGGACCCCGACGAAGCGATGACGACCGCCGCCGCCGAAGAGCAGTGGCAGCGCCTGGAGTCGCTCGCCAGTTCCCCCCTGCAATTCCGCCAGACCCTTGCCGACGCGGGAATCGGCGAGCAGGAGTTCCGCGTCTGGCTCCGGCGCGAAGCCGAACGCGGCATCGTCGTCGACGGAGCCATCGCGGCGCGAATCGACCCCGCCCTGCTGAACCTCTCGCCCCCGACAGCCGCGGAAGCGGTGCGGGTGCTCCTGCGCCAGATCGTCGTCTCCGCAGGCCCCGCCTCGGGTCGAACCGACGAAGACGCCTACGAGCGCGCGTTGCGCATCCGGCTGCACCTCGCCGAGGGACTGGCCTTCGAGCGCGCCGCGAGCCTCTTCTCCGACGACGAGGCGACCCGCAAAGTCAACGGCGCCGTTGGCTGGATCGAGCCGGAGAACTTCTCCGCGGAGATTCGCGCCGCTCTGGAGGGCCTTGCCTATGGCGATATCTCCCAGCCGGCCAAAGTCGGCGATTCCTGGGTGATTCTGCAGGTCGCCGACATGGAGACGGAGGCCGCTCTGGAGATCGCGACCTCCGTCCGGGCCCTGCGCAGCGGCATCCTTCGGCGGCTTCACGAGGAAGAGGATATCGAGATCGCCGAATCCCTGCGAATCCCCCCCGGTCCGGAAGCTCGGGATTGACAGCCCGACTGGCCCGTCCGTTACCTTCCCTGTTCCCATAAAGCTCGTCCCCACAAGGGTTCGGGGGCAACGACGCACGGCATTTCAGTCATTGGACAACGGGATGGCGATCGGCACTCGGATCAAGGGTCTCTTTCGGAAGCTCGGCTCCGTCGACATTTCGACGGAGGAGGGGCGCGAGCGCGCGCTGCAGCAGGCCTGGGAGGAATCGAAGCGGCTGGTCGGGACGCAGTCATCGAAGAACGGTGCGGATGCCGCGCTTCGCCCCATCGAGAGTCTCGTCGCACTCTACAAGGAGAAGGGACTGGAGGAACTCGAAGTCTGGCGCGGGTTGTACGCGATCGACCCGCAGGACCCGTTCTTCCGCCAGCAACTCGTCAGGAAGGTCACGCTGCTGGGCCGCGTCCCCAAGGAGGACCTTGCCGCGTTCGAGGCGCAGGCCCGCTTCGAGGCGCGCAACCTCGGACTCTGGAGACGCCTTCTCGACGACACGCGCTTCTACGGCGACGAAGTGCGCCTGCTCAAGGCGGAGGAGTCGCTCGTTCTGACGCTGCGGCGCTTCTTCGCCGGGTCCGGCGAGTCCACGTGGTTCGACGTGGAAACCGAGGACGACGCGCGAAGGCTCTACGAGGAAACGCTCCACGACGTCGTCTGCACGATTCTCGATTCGGGCCGCGCCGACCAGGTCGCGCATTCGATCCTCGAAACGGGCACCGATCACTTTCCCCACAACTCGCGGTTCCGCTCGGGGCTGGCGAAGATGCTTTCGCGCGCAGGCGCTTCGGACTCCCGTTCGCTCACGAAGATGCTGGAAGCCCTCGCCGAATCCCCCGAAGACCCCGAACTGATGCGCAATGCCGGGGCGGTGCTGTCGAAGCGCCGCGGACACGAGGCGGAGGGTCTCGCGATGCTGCTGGACGTTCTGGCCAAGGAGCCGGACGACGACAGCATTCTGCACGACGTCGTCGAGACCGTCCGCCGACTGCCGGAACCGGCGGAGGAGCACCTCGCCTATGTCCAGCAGTGGATCGACCGCCACCCCGCCGACGAGGAGAGCACCTGCTGGCTCGCCGAGTACTATCTCGCGCGCAACGAGGTCTTCACCGAACCGGCCAAGGCCGCGCTGAGTTCCGCCGTGCGCCTGGAGGACGAGCGAAACGCCCACTCGGACGCCGAGTCCCACCGCTACCGCCTCGCATGGGGGCGCGCCTGCGCGGGGGTCGAGGACTGGGACGGAACGATCGAAGCGCTTCAGCAGCTGTTGCAGGAAGGCGAGCTGACCGCCGAAGTGGTCATTCCCCTCTCGCGCGCCTACGCCGCGAACGAGCGCATCGACCGCCTGGCGGTCACGGCGTACCAGTGCGCCGTGGAGCTCGGCCTCGACGACAATTTCGTGCGCGACCAGGTCTGCCGCTTCTTCTTCACGAGCAGGTCGGACGACGAAGTCGCCATCTCGCAGTTTCGCGCCGCGATGGCGGACGGCGGCTCGAAGTGGGCGGAGCTGGGTCTGCTTCGCGAGGAGATCAAGTCCGGCCGGCCCATCGACCATGTCGCCAGGGTTCTGAAGGAATTGCAGGCGAACACCGAGGACGAGAATCTGATGGATCTCGCGGCAGAGGCCCTGGCGGAGTTCCCGACGAGGGCGAATCTGCGCAGCGTGATGGCGCTGAACCCGAAGACGTCGCTGCGCGTGTTCGAAAAGGCGGCGGAACTTCGTCCCGACGCGCTGCTGCTGCTGGCGACTCTCGCGAAGTACCGCCTCTCCAGCGGCGTGCGCGACGAGCGGACCGAACGCCTCCTCGGCGAGATCTGCCGGCGCGACCCCGAGGAGCTGGAGCTGAGAATCGCGCGCGCGGACCTGCTCTACGACCTCGGCCAGACGTCCATCGCGCTGCAACTGTACCAGGAGATTCTCGAGCGCATGCGGGGCGCGTCGTCGCAGCGCAGCATGATTCGCATCTCGCTCGACGAAGTCGGCCGCATCGAGGCGCGCGTGGTCGAACTCATCGCCCAGGACGAGAACCCCGACCCCGAGGAACTGATTCGCCTCGCGGAGTCGGCGATGAAGAACGACTCGGACCCCCGCGCG
The DNA here is from genome assembly GCA_021772755.1 of Candidatus Sumerlaeota bacterium. Lineage (GTDB taxonomy): Bacteria > Sumerlaeota > Sumerlaeia > SLMS01 > JAHLLQ01 > JAJFLJ01. Next base: position 2,670 of record JAJFLJ010000286.1, on the reverse strand, counting down.
GTCGTGCGCATCGCCGAAGCGATCGCCCCCCACGACATCGACCATCCGGTGCGCATGGCGCTTCTGGAGCGCGCGCTGGCGCTGGAGCCGGAGAACGCCCGGATCGAAGTCGCCGTGGCGCTCGGCCGGGCCCGCAAGGGCAACCCCCGCCCCGCGCTTCATCTCGCCCTCGCCCAGCTTCGACAGCGGAAGTACAATTGGACGACGCCGCTTCTCCACGAGGCGCAGAACGTCATGCGCCGCGAGCACATCACCGAAGACCTCCGGAAGAACTACCTCGAAATCGCCCTGCGCCACGCGACGCTTCCCGACGATCTTCTCGTGGAAATCGCGCGCGTCCTGGTACGCGGGGGAATTCACGACCCGGGGCTGGTGCGCCTCTACGAACGCGCCATCGCCATCCAGCCCAACGACCAGTGGATCCGCCGCGGCATCCTGGAGTGGGACGAATCGCAGGACAGCAGGGACGAGGGAAACGGCGAGGAATGGGACTGAGAACGCGGCGGGCGGACGCGGCGGGGTTCGCTTGACACTCATCCGGCCCGGCTCGCGAAGTCCTGTTCCATGAACTGGCTTGTCGCTTCCGCGAATTTCGCGCTTCTGACTTCGACACTGCTCGCGGGTGCCTGCGCCCGCACTCCCCGAACCGGTTCCGCGTCTTCGGATACGCCCCAGCCCCCGACGGCCATCAGGCCGGAGATCGTCTATCTCGAAGCCGAGGAATGGGAATCGTGGCCTCGGCTTTTTCTTGGCGCCGACGGTGTCGATCCCGCCGATATCGCCCGCGAGGCGGGCGGGCTCGTCGCCACCATCGGGGAGCTGTCGGAGGAAGTTTCCGCTCCGGCCGCGGCGCTCACCGAACAGCAACGACTGCTCGTCCTCGCCCATCTGAGAGACCGCCTGCAAAGCGATCCGGACTACCTCGCCGACCCCGCGCGCGCCAGGCTGCGCAACGCGGCGGCGGCCCTCGTGCTCGAAGCCGAAACCGGGCGGGCCGTCCCCCCGACCGACGAGGAGGTCCGTGCGCGGTACGACCGCGACATCGCGAACTACACCCAGGAGTCGCGCGTCAGCGTCCGCATGATCCTGGTGCCGACGGAAGCCGAAGCGGGCGCCGTGCTCCACCGGCTCGCCGAAGGCGAGTCGTTCGCGGCGGTCGCGGCGGAAGCGAGCACCCACACCTCGCGCGATGTGGGCGGCGAGATCGAGCCCTTCGTGCGCGGAACCTACAGCGAGGACCTGGAAGCCGTGGCGTTCGCCCTCAGCCCCGGCGAGCGCGACGTCGTGACGACGGCGCGGGGCATCTTCATTCTCGAGAAGATCGCCGAGAACCGGGGCGGCGTGACGCCATTCGCCGACGTCCAGGACTCGATCCGGACAAGTCTTCGCGACGAACGGCGGGAGGCGGCGCGCCGCGCGTTCCTGGAAACCCTGGAGCGCCGCTACGCGAACGGCGGATCATGACGGCCACACCCTGCGCGGCGTTCGACTGCCGAATGATCCGGCACTCGGGCATCGGTGTCGTCGTGCGTCATTTGCTGGGCGAGTGGTTGCGGGCGTTTCCCGATTTCCGCCTGGAGCTGCTGGGGCCCGAAGAGGACATTCGGCGCGAAATACCGCGCGGCGATCGAAGCACCCGCATCGTGCCCTGGAGCGCGCCGGTCTACGGACCCGCCGGACTGCTGGGGCGTCCGCCCGTCCGGGACGCGAACGTGTTCTTCTCGCCGCACTATGCCGCGCCGCTGCGGCTCGACATCCCCCTCGTGGCCATGGTCCACGATCTCATCCACATCACCAACCCGCCGCGCCCTGGGACGTCGCTCTACATGAAGGGCGTTCTCGCACTCCTTCGCCGGAAGGCGCGATACATCGTCACTCCGTCGCGACACACGAAGGTTCAGCTCCAGACGCTGCACGGATTCGAGCCCCAGCGCGTTCTGACGTACGCCAACGGGCCGGGGCTGGGCGGCACGAAACCGATGCGCACGCAAGCCGTCGAGAGCTTCCCCGAAAAGTTCCTCCTGGCTGTCGGACTCTGGAAGCCCCACAAGAACTGGGACTTCCTCATCGGGCGCCTCGGAAAGCTGACCCGCGCCGGCAAGATCTCCGTCCCTCTGGTCGTGGCGGGTATGGAACAGGACTCCCAGCGGTTCGCGCGCGAGCTGGCGCGGCAGTCGGGACTCGAGGTTTTCTTCGCGCCTCAACTGACCGACGGCGAAATCGTCCGCCTCTACGAGAAGGCGACAGCGCTCGTCTTCCCGTCGCTTGCGGAGGGTTTCGGCTTCCCCGTGATCGAGGCCATGTCGCGCGGAACGCCGGTGCTGATTCCGGACCTGCCGCCCATGACCGACATCGCCGGCGGTGCCGCGCTGCGCTTCGATCCCGACTCGGCGGAATCCTTCGACAAGGCCGTTCCCGCGCTGCTCAACGACCGCGAGCTTCGGCAGAAGATGGGCGATGCCGGTCGCCGCAGAGCCACCGAGTTCTCCTGGGCCCGCTATGCGGCGGGCGTCGAGGAAACGCTGCGCAGGGCCCTGGCGGAATGATCGTCCACCGCGACGGCGGCGGCGGCGGCTGGATCGTCTCCCAGAGGGACCACGCCCTGCCGTGCGGAGAAATCGCCGCCGCCCTCCATGCACGGTTCTTCGATCCGGAAACGCGCGACGCGAT
>JAJFLJ010000285.1 GCA_021772755.1 Candidatus Sumerlaeota bacterium | reverse complement strand
CCGGCAACCCTCCACTGAACCCCCGCAACCCCGAACGGGCGCCCGATCCTATTCTCACTTCCCCCCGCCGAGCCCCCGCCACTCAACTCAACCAGCCCCCCCTCAGACCTTCAGCGTCACCGGTTTTCCCGTCTTCGCCGACCGCAGCGACGCCTCGATCACCGCGAAATCCCGCAGTCCCTCCGCGAACGGCGTCGCCACCGGCACGCCCCGCGTGATCGCCGCGTGAAACGCCTCGAACTGCCCGCGATACCCGCCATCGTCCTTCAGGTCGATCGTGCGGTCCTTCCTGCCGCGCCGCTTCAGCACCAGCTCGCCGCCCTCCACCACACCCGTCGCCTTCGTCCCGAAAATCGTCAGCCGGTCCTCGCGGTGTCCCTTCGCGCTGTACGCATGGCAATACACCCCCTGCACCCCCTCCTTCGTCGTGAACTGCATGTGATGCGTATCCACCTCGCCGATCTCCGGATTCATCGCCATCGACCACGACGAGACCCGCGTCACCTCGCCGAACAGCATCCGAATCCCGTTCGCCCAGTGCACGCCCCCGTCCATCGTGAAACCGCCCGGGTACTTGTGCGCGATCCGCCACTTCGTGCGCGCATACGCGCTCGTCTCCGGCGCCATGTCCGTCGCCGCAGTCCATCGCGCCGCCCGCACCGTCCCGAACACGCCCTCCGCGATCATCTTCCGCAGCCTCTTCAGCGCCGGCCGGTACCGAAAGTTCTCCGCCACCATCGTCACCAGCTTCGTCGACTTCTCCAGCTTCGCCATCTCGCCGCATTCCTTCGGCGACGTCGCCAGCGGCTTCTCCACGATCACGTGCTTGCCGGCCTTCAGCGCCTCGCGCGTCACCACCAGGTTCATCTCCACCGGCAGCACGATATCCACCGCGTCCACGCCATCGTTCGCCACGACCGCGCGCCAGTCCTTCGTCCACGGCACCCCGCCGGCCAGACTCGCGAACGACCGCGCCTTCTCCACCGTGTGGTTGCACGCCACCGCCACGCGGAACTTGCGGGGGAGAGTCGCCAGCGCCGGCCAGTGCAGATCGCGGGCGGCGAGCCCGCACCCGATGATGCCCAGTCGAATCGGTCCCATGATCGGTTACTCCTCGCCGCCATATCCTTCCCGTGGCCCTCCACGGCGCAACCCCGGCTTGCGTTTCCCAGGGGACGGGGCCGACCATTCACCCCATCCCATCCCGGGGCACAATGCCGTGACCGACATCCCCCCTCCGCGCAACCCCCGCAAGCTCCTCGCCGAAATGGACGCCCGCATCAAGGTCCGCGATATCCGCGAGTGGGACCGCCTCAAGCGCCAGGTCGAGGTCAAGTGGTGGGAGTCCGGCCTCCTCGCACTCCTCTTCGTCAGCGGCGCCGCCATGATGGTCACCATCGCCAAGACCGTCCCCGACGATTCGGCCCTCCTGCGCAACTTCATCGTCGCCTGGTGCGGCCTCTTCGTCCTCACGCTCCTCGCCTGCATCGAATTCCTCATCGTCAAGTTCCGCGCCCTCCGCCGCATGCACGAATCCACCACCCGCACGCTCGACGAGCACCAGGCCGCCCTCAAGGGCATCCGCGACTATCTCGAAGCCCGCGAGGAACCCGACGAAGAGGACTCGCGGGACCGCTAGACTCCGCGATTCGACAAAACGGTTGTCTCGGCGGGTCCATGCGTTTCCCCTGGGTCGAAACGATCCCCTCGAACGGAACGCCCCCAATGTACGGAAACAGGGAACGCTGGGTGACTTCGGTCATTCCCGACAACGCGAATACGCCCAGGCCGGACGACGGTCCCTGGCACATCGGTCTCGTCCACGGCGAAGGCATTGGCCCCGAGGTCCTGGACGTCTGCGTCCGGCTCCTGAAGGCCATCGAGTCCTCCACCTCCCACCGCTTCGATCTCGCGGAATACGACCGGACCGCGCCTCTGCGCACCGGCCCCCGCGAGATTTCCCCCGAATCCGTCGCGTTTTGCCGCGAAACCTTCGCGCGCGGCGGAGCCGTTCTCTGCGGAGCCGTCGGCGGCCGCTTCGTCTATTCCCTGCGAACCGACCTCGATCTCTTCTGCAAGATCGTTCCCATCGTTTCGCCCCCGGAACTCGCCAACGCCGGCATCCTCCGCCCCGAATGCGCGTCCGACATCGACATCGTCGTCGTCCGCGAGAACACCGGCGGGCTCTACCAGGGAAGCGGTGCCATCGCCGGTCCCGAGGGGGAACGCGTCGCGACCTGCGAATTCGGGTACACCGAACCCCACATCGACCGCATTCTGGAAGTGGCCGGGCGAATCGCTCTTCGGCGCGAGTCCCGCGTCAGCATGATCCTCAAGGACGGCGGCGTTCCCGGAATCTCGGCGCTCTGGCGCGACGTCGGCCGCCGCGTTTCCGAACGCCTTGGCTTCGAGGTCCGCGCCGTCAACGTCGACTACGCCGCGTACCACATGCTCGTGTCGCCCGCCGAATTCGACGTCGTCGTCGCCCCCAACATGTTCGGCGACGTCATCGCCGATCTCGGCGGCATTCTCGTCGCATCCCGCGGCATCACCTATTCCGGCAACTTCACGCCCGTCGGCGAAGGCGTCTACCAGACCAGCCACGGCGCCGCCCTCGATCTCGCCGGTCGCGACGTCGCCAATCCCGTCGGCCAGATCTACTCGCTGGCGATGCTCCTGCGCGAGTCCTTCGGCCTCGTCGCCCTCGCCGAAGCCATCGAGGAAGCCGTCGCCGCCGTCTGGGAGTGCGGAACGCGGACGACCGACCTGCGCGAACCCGGTTGCCGTGTCGTCGGCACGCGCGAGATGGGCGAACTCGTCGCGGAGGAACTGGCCGATCGCCTGAAGTCGAGCGAACATGAAGCCTGCACTTCTTCTCGTTGATCTGCAGGAGGACTATCTCCGCGATCCAGGTCTCCGCCCCCATCGCGCGACGGTGACGCGCGCTGCCATCGCTTTGCTTTCGCGCTGCCGCCGCGACTCCCTTCCCGTCGTGCACATCGTGACGACCGTCGCGCGCGACCCCGACGACCGCATGCCGCACTGGAAACGCGCGGGAAAGTGGATTTGCGAAGCGGGCACGCCGGGCCACGGCCCGCCCTCCGGTCTCGAACCCGCCGAAGGCGAGACCCTCGTTCACAAGCGGGGCTTCAGCGGATTCGCCGGCACCGGTCTCGCGGACGTTCTGAAGGAACTCGGCGTCGAGACCGTTCTTCTCGCCGGCATCCACACCCACGCCTGCGTTCGCGCGACGGCCCTCGACGCGTACCAGCTCGGCTTCGACGTCGCGATCGCGAGCGACGCCATCGGCAGCAACGATCCGCTTCACGCCGCGATCGCGCTCGGCTATCTCGCCGAACGCGGTGTTCGGGTCGCGGGCTCCGCCGAACTGCTTGCGGACCCACCGGCGAGTGCCTCCCCGCCGATCGAGCACCGCAATCCCGCCAACAGCGGCGAAACGCTCTGGTCGTTCGAACCCGCCGGCGAAGTCCAGGTCGGTGAAGCTGCCGTCGCCTGCCGTTCGGCGTTCGGCGAATGGAGAGCGGTGCCGGTCGAAGAGCGCATCGCGCGGGTCGTGCGACTCGTTGGACTCTTTCGTTCCGAAAGCGAAGCCATCGCGCAGGCCATCGTTCGCGACATCGGCAAGCCGGCGACCCAGGCACGCGGCGAAGTCGCCTACGGTCTCGATCTCGCCGACTGCGCCGTGGAAGCCTGTCGCCGAACCGACTTCGCCCGCGACGCCAGACGCGTCCCTCACGGCGTCGTCGCCATCGTCACGCCCTGGAACAACGCCTTCGCCATTCCTCTTGGCAAGATCGTTCCCGCGCTTCTCTACGGCAACGCGGTCCTTTGGAAGCCGGCACCGGCGGGAACGAAAGTCGCCGAACGCATGATGGACGTGGTCGCCGCCGCCGAACTGCCCGTTGGCCTGGTGTCGATGGTGCCCGGTGGCGCAAAAACCGGCGAAACCGCCATGCGCCATTCCGCCGTTGCGGCCATTACGCTGACCGGCGGACCGGAAGCCGGGGATGTCGCCTCCGCCATCGCCGCGCGGCGCATGGTGCCGTTGCAGACCGAACTCGGCGGCAACAACGCGGCCATCGTCTGGAAGACCGGCGATTTGCGAAGCGCCGCCGCCATGATCGTCAGGGGCGCCTTCGGTTTTGCGGGCCAGCGCTGCACCGCCAACCGTCGCGTCGTCGTTCGCGACGCCGAACTCGATGCGTTCCTTGCGTGCGCAGAATCGGAAACCGCGAGCCTTCGCGTCGGCGATCCACAATCCGCCGACACGTTCGTGGGCCCCATGATCTCCGTCCGGGCGCGCGACCGCGTCGCGGCACTCATTCGCGACCAGGCGCGGGCAGGCATACGGATCGTGCAGCCTCACGCCGGGAATCCCGCGTTCCAGCGACTCGCCAAAACCGGCGCGTACCTGCCGCCGACGATCGTCGTCGCAAGCGATCCCTCCGCCGAGATCGTGCAGGAGGAAACCTTCGGTCCCGTGCTGGTGGTCCAACCGGTGCGGGATTGGGAAGAGGCGCTGCGTCTTTGCAACGGAGTGCGCCAGGGCCTCGCCGCCGCTCTCTTCTGCGACGACGACGACCTGGTCGAAGACTTCCTTGCCCGCGCCGAGACGGGAATCCTGCGAGTCGGCCAGGCGACCGACGGCGCGGCTCCCCATCTGCCCTTCGGCGGGTGGAAGGCGTCGGGCGCAGGTCCTCCGGAGCACGGCCACGGCGACCTCGAATTCTACACCCGCAGCCAGGCGGTCTATCGGGTTGTGCGTTCGGAGGAGCGTACAACCTCATGAAGCGAGTCGCCGACAAGGCTCTCGGGCCACTCCTGAACTACCTTCATTCGACGGGTCGGGAGAGGGTCGGGATCGGAAGAACCATGGCCGCCGCCCGTGTCTACAACGGCTTGTTCCACAGCAGGCTCGCCGCCGGCCGGAAGGCCATGTTCGAAGAGCGCTTCGAGGAACTGATTCTCGAGAACGGCCCATGCACGTCGGAACCGAATACGATGGTCGACGGACTCGCGCTGGACACTTCGGGGAATCTCCCGTATATCGAGGAACTGCTGAAGGAATCGGACGAGCTGATCTCCGAGCGTGGCGAGGCGAAGGCCGCGAGCGACAAGTACCGATCGTTCTTCCGCAACATCGTCTCGCCGGGCGATCTCCGGCGGTGGCCCTCCTTCCTCGACTTCATCACCTCGTCCGAAGTCGTCACCACGGTGTCCCGCTACCTCGGATACGTTCCGTGCCTTTCGGGCACCCTGCCGCCCGGCGTCCGCTTCGTGGAATCCTGGAAGAAGTACGACGCCAATCCCGACAGCCCGCCCCGCGACAGCCAGCTCTACCACATGGACCCCTATGGAACGCCGATGGTCTACGTGATCGTTCTGCCCCGCGACGTCACGATGCGCCAGGGGCCGTTCCACTATATCGGCGAGGCGGAGTCCCAACGGATCGCCCGCGAAATCGGCTACTGGTCGCCCGGCAAGCCCTTCCGGATCCAGGACGACGAAGTCTATGCGCACCTCGACAGAAGCAAGGAGATGGTTCTCGATCTTCCGCGCGGCACGGTGCTCTTCATCGATCCCAGCCGCTGCCTTCACTATGGCAGCAGAAACTCAGAGGACCCGCGCTACATGGTCATGTACGGCCTCACCTCGCCGGTGCGCACGGACTTCTCCGAGTCGCTCATGGGTGGGACGAAAGTGAAGCCTGCTCCGGGCGACTCCCGTCTTCGGCGCGCGATCATCGACAAGCACTACCGCGACTGACCGGCCACCGCAGCGCACTCCCGCAGAATCGCGACGATGCGGTCCACGTTCCCCCTGTCCAGGACCTCCGAGTGCGAACCCGGCAGCTTAACCCGCTGCACCCCGCCCCGCGCGACGATCGACCACATGACGTTGCGCTTGATCTCCGCGTACCGGGCCTGCCGCGTTCCGACCACGCCCACCAGCTTGGCGTCGAACGGCCCGCTTCGATACGTGTTCCGGGCGTGAAGATGCGCGAGATAGAGCTCGAACTCCCCCTGCGTCATCGGATTCAGTCCCGACAACCGGCGCTGATGTCCCGTCAGCTGTTTCGCTCTCCGCCGCTTCTGCAGCTTCTTCCTCAGCCGTTGCATGATCGTGCCAAGCCCTGCGCCCGTCGCGACCGCCCGCATCGCGACCTCGACTCTGTACCGAAGCAGCAGCGACAGGTCCTTCGGAGGCGGAACGCCCAGCGTGTCCAGCACGACCACCGCATGCACGGTTCTTCCTGCCGCCTCGATCTGCCGCGCCATCTCCATTGCCACGAGTCCGCCGATGCAGCGCCCGCAGACGATCAGCGGTCCCTCCGGACGGGCCGCCAGCAACTCGCCGACATACGCACCGGCCATGCTCTCGATACGGTCGTGAGGCGCCTCTCCGTCCCCCAGGCCGGATGGGTTCATGATATAGACGGGATGATGCGCCGAGAGCGGTCGGGCGATCCTCTCCAGTGAAAGCGCCGTGCGCCCTCCGGCCGGGACCAGTGCGATCGCGGCGCCGGACGTGATGCTTTCGAAACCCCTGAGGTGCTTGTACGCGGAAGGCTCCCGCCTGCAATCGAGCAGATACTGCGCCAGAAGCCGCGGCGTCGGCGCGTCGTAGAGGGCCATCGGGGAAATCGCGAAACCGAGCGACTCGCCGATCCGCTCGGTCATTCGCACCGCGGCGAGCGACGTGCCGCCGAACAGGAAGAAGTCGTCGTTCGTTCCGAACGTGTCGGACCCGAGCGCTTCGCGCATCACGAGCCGGATCTCCGTCACCAGAACCCGTGCACGGTCGGTGTCCTCCGGCGGACTGCGAACGTCGCCGAGCGAATCCAGCAGCGCCTTGCGGTCCAGCTTGTTCGTCGTCGTCAGCGGCAATTCCTCGACGATGCGGATGACCGGAGGAATCATGTAGGGCGGAAGAGTCTTCGCCAGGAACTCCCGCAGCTCCCTCGCTTCTGTCCCGCTTCGAAGCGCGACCCACGCCACGAGCACATGCGTCCCCGACCGCGTATCGGCGGCGACGGCCGCTTCGCGAACGGCGGGGTGGTGGCAGAGCGCGTCCTCGACCTCGCTCGTATCGACGCGGTTCCCCGCGATCTTCACCATGAAATCCCGCCGACCCGTCATCACGATGCGGTTTTCCGCGTCGATGTATCCCAGGTCTCCGGTAAAGAAGAGCCGGTATTCGGAATCGCGCGGACACGGCCGGAAGGAGTCGTTCGTCAGGCCCGGTTCGTTCCAGTACCCCGGCGAGAGCTCCTTCGCCCGCAGGACGATCTGCCCCGCCTCGCCGCGCCCGACGGGTTCGTCGCGTTCGTCCAGGATCAGGACCTCCGGATCGTTCAGCAGTTCGCCGGAATGCAGTGCACCCTCGGGAACAGGGTCGCCCTGGCGAAAGCGCGCCAGCGTGCAGAGCGACGCCTCCGAACAGCTGTAGGACCACATCTTGACGGAGCCCGGCGGGAAATGCCGGTTGAACAGTTCCAGATCGCCCTTGCGAACGGCTTCCCCGCCGACGCGCACGACGCGCACCGTCGAAAGGACGCGCTCCTCCGGCAGCTCGCGAAGAATCTCCCGAAACAGCGTCGGAACCGCATGGAACACCGTGATGCGCTTCTCGTCGAGCCAGTCCGCCAGTCCGGCCGTGTACTCCGAAAGCGGGTCGAACATGACGAGAGTCCCGCCCGTCAGGATCCCCGCGAACATGTCCGTTCGCGCAGCCGCCCCGCTCTGCGGAAGCACATGGCTGATGCGGTCCTCTTCGCCGATCTCCAGACCTTCGGCGTATCCCTGCGTGCCCGTGAACATATAGGCGTGCGAGCGCGCCACGCCCTTCGGCATTCCTGTCGAGCCCGACGTGTAGATCAACGAGCCAAGATCGTCCGGCGAGACATCCACCGGCTGCGGTGCGTCGGTCGTCTCCGCGATTCCGCCGACATCGACGATCGTGCCCGCACCGGCCTCCGCCGCGCGAAGCGACTCGACGACGGTCGAATCCGCCAGGACCGCCCGCGGGCCACTGTGGTCCAGAACCCTCTTCAGATACGCCGGAGGGCTGCGGCGGTCGAGACTCAGATGGATGCCGCCCACTTTCGACACCGCCAGAATCGACGCCAGATAGTCGCCGACCGGCGGAAGGTGTATCGCGACGACGTCTCCCTTTCGCACGCCGCAGCCCTGCAAGGCACGGGCGATGGCGTTCATGCGCGACACGATCCGCTGGCGCGTCCAGGCACCGCCGCTCCATTCGATCGCTGGCGCGTCCGGGCATGACGCTGCCAGCGACTCGAACCGGGCGTGAAACGTGGTCCGGCGCGGGCGGATCGTGACGGCGGAGAAATCCTGCACGGTCATGGAACGGCTACCTCCCCCTGGGGGGAGGCGATGGCAAGTCCTGTCGCGTCTCGTCGAACAGCCACGCCCGCAGCGTCCTCGTCAGCCACGGCATCAGGACCCATTGTAGGGTCAGCGTGACGAGGAAACAGGTCGCCAGCGTCTGGAGCCACGGATGCAGGTTCACTCCCGCCGCCCGCAGCAGGGTCGCGAACAGCATCACGCAGGCGTACACCGCCAGCCAGGTGACCAGCGCGATCTTCCAGCTCCGCGGCGTGCGGTGGCGCGGATGCTCGGCGATGGAAAACCACGCTTCGAGACCCCGCGTCACCCGAATCGTGGGGTCCTCCAGCAGGAGCGGGCGAATGCGCGCATACCATTTCCGCAGCCCCTCCGAATCCTGGAACCGTCGAAAGCGGTTCTCGCTGTCGAACTTGATCAGCACGCGGTACTGCGTGGAACCGCTCTCGGGACGAAATACCGTCGCGCCAAGATGCCCCGGAGCCCTGACCGCGAACCGGATCAGCTTCTCCAGCAGAAGCTCGAACTCCAGGACGCATTCCGGACGAACCCTGCGGACGATCTCCACCGAGACCGGCAGGTCTTCCTTTCGCCGCTCACTCAACGAGCGCCTCCCCGTCCAGCGTGACCGTCACCGAGAGTTCCTGCCACGGACCCAGCGTCACGATGTCCGGCGTCGCTTCCGGCGAACCCTGCTCGCTGGCGACGATCTCGTAGGTCCCCGGATGCAGTCCGCGCACGCGCCACTGGCCGCTGTCGTCGGTGCGCGTGTTCCACTCCCACCACGAATTGAGCGCGGCGGTTCCGCTTTGCGGAAACGTCAGCGCTCTCAGGCGGACCGACACGTTCGGCATGCCGAGACGTTCGCCGCGGGAAAGGACGCGCCCGCCGATCGACGCGCCGCCGGCGACGACATCCGCCGTTCCCCCCGGCGGATCCAACTGGATCACGCGGTGCCAGTATCTCGGTTGTCCGTCCACCGTCGCCGATGCCGCGAGAAGATACCCGCCTTCCACCAGGTTCTCCGCGACGAACGAGATGCCCTGAATCGTGGCATCGATCTTTCCGCCGACCACCGGATTCCCGTTCGGCTCCAGCGGGAAGATCTCCAGTCGCGGCCGCACCATCGTTCCCGGCGGGCCGAAGAGCCTTCCCCTCAGCGTCAGCTCCCCCCCCAGGATCATCTCGAACCGCTGCGTTTCGTTGCGCGTCACGTCCAGGCCCACGCTCTTCGTGACCTTGCCTCTCGGAAACCGTCCCGTCACGGTTACGGTATATCCACCCGTTTCGAGGCCCTCGACGCGAACGATGCCCTTTCCGTCCGTCGATGCGTTGCGCCGTTCGTCGTTCTCGTTGAACCGGACGATCGCCGACGCGCCGATCACCGGCGTGCGGGTCTCGTCGAATATCCTTCCCTCGATGGCCCCGCCGGGCTCCATTTCCATCCGCCCGATGTCCTGGTTCTCGTCGTCGTCGGTCACCTGGACCAGATCGACGTCCAGCGGCAGATACCTGCCGTGGCGTACCGTCATCGTATAGACGCCCGGCGGCACGGACGATATCCTGAACTCTCCGCTGCCGTTCGTCTTGCCCGAACGCCCC
>JAJFLJ010000284.1 GCA_021772755.1 Candidatus Sumerlaeota bacterium | reverse complement strand
GCAAGACCAGGCCCGACGCCATCATCCTGGTGGACTACCCCGGGTTCAACATCAAGATCGCGGAAGCCGCCAAGAAGATGGGCATTCCGGTGGTCTGGTACATCAGCCCGCAGATCTGGGCGTGGCACCACAACCGGCTGTACAAGCTGGCGAAGGTCGTCGACCGGATGATCGTGATCTTTCCGTTCGAGCTGCCGCTGTACAGGGAGGAGGGCGTCGACGCCGTGCACGTCGGCCATCCGCTCTTCGACGTGATCCACATCGACATGGACCGTGCGGAGGTCTGCCGCGAGTTCGGGCTCGATCCCGACCGCCCCATCGTCAGCATCGTCCCCGGCAGCCGCCGCAAGGAGGTGAAGGGTTTCCTTCCCATCATGCTCGAGGGCGCGCGCCGGTACTCCGAATACGATCCCGAGGCGCAGTTCGTCATCATCCGCGCCTCGACGATCCGTCCCGAGATGATCGACGCCGCCATCGAGGAGTCCGGCATCGAGACGAAGCCGGCGATCGTCGACCGGTTGCGCTACAACATGCGGAACTGGTGCGACTTCTCGTGGGTGAAGTCGGGTACGTCGACGCTGGAGGCCGCGCTGCTGGGGTCGCCGATGCTGATCGTGTACCGCGTCAACACACCGACCTGGATCATCGGCAAGCAGCTCTTCACGATCGGCTACATCGGCCTTCCGAACATCGTGGCCGGCGACCGCATCGTCCCCGAACTGCTGCAGGACGAGTTCACCCCGCGCAATCTCGCGGAAAAGACGCGCTACTACCTGATGAACCCGAAGGCCTATGCCGAGATGAAGCAGGACCTGGACGCCGTCCGCGAGAAGCTGGGCGGGCCGGGGGCCTCGGAGAAAGCCGCGCGCGCGGTGCTGGATCTCTGCGGCGTCGATCCAGACGACATCGCGCGGGACCAGCCCCGCAGCGACACTCCAAGCCCCATCCGATTCGACTGAGAACCATTCGTATGTCACCCAAACGCATGCCCATCGTGGCCCTTGTCGGCCGCCCCAACGTCGGAAAGTCGACGCTCTTCAACCGCCTGATCGGAGAGCGCAAGGCGCTCGTCCACGACAAGCCGGGCATGACCCGCGACCGCCACTACGGCACGGCGGAGCACGTCGGCCGCCCCTTCGTGGTGATCGACACCGGCGGCTACGAGGACACGATGGAGACGCCGCTGCTCTCGATGATGCGCGAGCAGACCCTCATCGCCATCGACGAGGCGGACTGCGTCGTTCTCCTGACGGAGGAGGCCGTGCCCAACGACCCCATCGACGCGGAAATCGTCGCGAAGCTCCGCGCATCGGGGAAGCCGTTCTTCCTCGCGGTGAACAAGGCCGACGATTCGAAGCGCGAGATCCAGGCGATCACCGACTTCTCGGTCCACGGACTGGACAACGTCTTCCCGATCTCCGCGATGCACGGAACCGGCGTCTTCGAGCTGATGGACGACGTCACGGCGAACTTCGACGAATTCGACGAGAGCGAGGCGGACGACGGCCGGATTCGCGTCGCCATCGTCGGCCGCCAGAACGCCGGCAAGTCCACGCTGGTGAACCGTCTGCTGGGCGAGAACCGCATGATCGCAAGCGATCTCGCCGGAACCACCCGCGACTCCATCGACACGGAGGTCACCGTCGACGGGCGCGACTTCCTCATCATCGACACGGCCGGCATCCGGCGGCGCGGAAAGATCGAACGCGGCGCCGAGAAGCTCTCGGTCCATTCGGCATTCGGCGCCATCGACCGGTGCGACGTCGCGCTGCTGCTGATCGACGCCCGCGAGGGCGTCGCCGCCCAGGACCAGCACATCGCCGGACATCTCGTCGAAGCCGGCAAGGCCTGCGTCATCGTCCTGAACAAGTGGGACATCGTGCAGGACCGCGAGAACTACGGCGAGCACATCCGAAAGGTCCGCCAGGAGTTCGGGTTCCTGAAGTGGGCGCCGATCATCACGATCTCCGCGAAGACCGGCCAGCGGGCGTGGAAGCTCTGGGCGCTCATCAACCACTGCTCGGAGCAGTTCAACCGCCAGTTCGCGACGTCGGAGCTGAACGTCATCCTGAAGAAGGCCGTCGCGCACCTTTCTCCCCCGGTGACGGGGCCGCGCGAGCTGAAGATGAAGTACGTCGCGCAGACCGGTTCGCGCCCGCCCAGGCTCACATTCTTCGTCAACGACCCCAAGATGCTCCATTTCAGCTACGAGCGCTATCTCCAGAACCAGTTCCACGCGCAGTTGAAGCTCGACGGAACTCCGGTGCGCTTTTCCTTCAAGCGCAAGGCCGAGGAGAAGAACTGGCTGCACGAAAACCGCCGCAACGACCGCCGCAGACCAGGCGACGATGCCGACACCACCCCCGTTCTGCTCGGTCCCGACGAGGACTACGAGGCGGAATGGTACCAGGAAGACGAGGAGACGACATGAGCACGACCGCACCCGGACCCGTCGAACGGGCGAGCAAGGACGCGCCCGCCTACGGAGACCTTCGCCCCGCAGGCGTCTGGAAGTACTTCGCCGAGCTGGCGGCCGTTCCCCGCCCGTCGTTCCACGAAGACGCCGTTCAGGCGCGCATCCTGGAGCTCGCGCGCGCGAGGGGCTGCGACGCGAAGCAGGACAAGGCCGGCAACCTGGTCGTGTACGTTCCGGCGACGCACGGACGCGACGACCGGCCCGTGCTCGTCATCCAGGCGCACACCGACATGGTTTCGGTCAAGCGCGACGAGTCCGGGCACGACTTCCTGACGGACCCCATCACGCTCGTCACCGATCTTCACGAGGGCGAGCCCATCGTGCGCGCGAAGGACACGACGCTCGGCGCGGACAACGGCATCGGCGCCGCGTGCGCGCTCGCCATGATGGAGAGCGATCTGCCGCACCCGCCGCTGGAACTGCTGCTGACGGTCAACGAGGAGTCCGGCATGACGGGCGCCAAGGGGCTCGACGGTTCGCTCGTGACCGGCCGCCGCATGCTGAATCTCGACTCCGAGGAGGACGACAAGGTCTACATCGGATGCGTCGGCGGTTCGGCGGCGTTTCTCTCGTGGAGCGCCGCGCAGTTCGAGCCCGACCCCGGCGCCGAGTTCCTGGAAGTGACCGTCTCCGGACTGAGGGGCGGGCACTCCGGCCTGGAAATCCACCAGCCGCGCGGCAACGCGAACCAGATTCTGGCGGACGTTCTCCGCACGCTGCCGGACGGCGCGTGGTCTCTGGCGCGCATCGCCGGCGGATCGCTCCGCAACGCCATCCCCGCGCGGGCGAGCGCCGTCGTCTCCGTCGCACCCGGGGCGAAGGACGACTTCGTCCGCGAAGCGCAGCGTATCGAAGCCGCCGCGCGGAAGGCCCTCGGCAGGTTCGGCGGCGCTCTTTCCGTTTCCATCGCGCCCGCCGCTCCCGAACCGACCATGGGCGCGGAAGTCAGCCCGAAGATCGCCGCAGCGGTTGCCGAAGCCCCGCACGGCGTTCTGGCGATGGACGCGTCGTTTCCCGACACCGTCGAGACGTCGAACAACGTCGCGATCCTGCGGACCCAGGCCGGCGACGGAAGTGTCGAGGTGATTCTGGAAGTCAGCATCCGCAGCCTGATCCGCTCGAAACTGGACGAGATCTGCGCGCTCTACGAAACCCTCGGCAAGTCGCACGGCGCCGCCGTCTCGACGCGTTTCAACTATCCGCCCTGGGAACCGAACCCCGATTCGGAGCTGCTGACCGTCGCACAGCGCGTGCACCGGGAAGTCTACGACCGCACACCGCGCGTCGCGTCGATCCACGGCGGGCTGGAATGCGGCATCCTGACGGACCGGTTGCCGGGCATGGACGTCATCAGCGTCGGACCGCTGATTCAGGAGGCGCACACGCCGGACGAGCGCGTCTTCGCGAATTCCGTCGCGACCTTCTGGGACTATCTGACGAAGCTGCTCGCCGCGCTCTGACCGTCAGAGAATCCGAAAGACATCCTCCGCAACCCACCGCGAACGGCGCAGTTCCTTCATGGCCTTCGCCATCTTCCGCTCGTGGGACGGCGCGGGCAGGATCAGAAACAGGACGCTGCCGTACTTGACGCAGTGCCCGGAACTCCGGCCGAACTCGGCTCGTGCACGGGCAATGAGACCGGCCGCCTGCTCCATGTGCGGCTTCTGCCTGCCCAGATAGTGAAAGACGCAGTACGACTGCCCCGGTCTCGCAAACGCGGCGATGTCTTTCTCGTAAACGTACTTCGAAGCCTCCTTTTGCGATGGCTTCACGCTGCGCGCTGCGAGCCCGTTGTCGGGGTCGAGAAACACGAGCTTGCTGTCGGCGAGTCGCCGGTCCGCGCCCGCGCACCACTCCTGTCGCAGGGACTTCGGCACGCCTCTTCCCGACACGAGAACATCCCCGTAGTAGAGCGTGCCTGCGGGCAGAACACCACCCGCTTCGATCGCGCCCACCGTGCGACGTCCTCCGGATACGATGCGCCGCAGCGCGTTCCAAAGAGGTTCGTCGCACGCGCGAAGCACTCTTCCCCGCGCATTCGATTCGTCCAGGTAGCTCGTCTTCCGACCGTCGCGGACCGTCTTGTCGTTCTTCGTCAGGTACCAGTTCACGCCCAGGCGCAGTCCCGCAGAGGATGCCAGGAACCGCAGCAGGCCGTACTTCCCGAAATCGCGCTCGTCTCCGACGTACTGGTTCTTCAACGCGCGGAGCCGAACGTCGCGCCCAGAGGGCCGCTGCCTTCCGACGCGACACCCCGATCATTGGCGGCGAGGTGGCTGAGAATCTTCCAAACGGTTTCGACGCGGTCGGGCTCGCCGATCGTGGCGGCCCAGCCCTCCGCCGTGTGGCGGGCGCCGCCGGCCTCGCGAATCGCCGAAAGCACCCTGCCCTGCAATTCGAGCACCGCACCGGCGGCCTTCTTGCCGGCTTCGACGCCCGGCTGGTGGTACGCGTTGATGTTGACGAGCGTCGCATAGAACCCGACCGCCCGCTCGAAGAGCGCGATCAGCATTCCGACCGAGCGCGGCGTCACGTCGTCGATGGTGATCGTGATGGATTCGCGCCCGTTTCCGGCAAGGGCCTCGCGCGTTCCCAGGTAGAACCCCTGCAGAAAGTCGCCGCTCGTCGCCCCCGGCTCGACCTCGATCGACTCGCCGGCGCGGTCCCTCAGAACCTCGATGAACACGGCGAAGAAGTTGTTCACGCCGTCGCGCAGCTGTTGGACGTAGGCGTGCTGGTCGGTCGACCCCTTGTTGCCATACACGGCGATCCCCTGGTTGACGCGCCTGCCCTCGAGATCGAGTTCCTTCCCGAGGGATTCCATCACGAGCTGCTGAAGGTACTTGCTCATCAGCGACAACCGGTCCTTGTACGGCAGAACGACCATGTCGCGATCGCCGACACCGCCCGTGGCATAGTGCCACATCGCCGCCAGCAACGCCGCCGGATTGCCTCGCACGTCGCGCGAGCGCGTCGCCGCGTCCATCGCAGCCGCCCCGTCGAGAAGCGCGTCGATATCGACGCCCTGAAGCGCCGCGGGCAAGAGGCCCACCGCACTCGTCTGGCTCGTCCGGCCGCCGATATAGTCGAACATCGGCACCCGCTCGAGCCAGCCGTCCGCTTCCGCGACGCCGTCGAGCTGGCTGCCGGGGCCCGTGACGGCGATCGCGTGTCGCGCGAATCGGAGACCCGCGCGTTCGAACGCAGCCTGCGCTTCGAGCATCCCGTTGCGCGTTTCCTTCGTGCCGCCGGACTTGCTGATGACGAGCACGAGCGTCTTCGGCAGCGCTCCGCCGAGATCGTGCAGCACGACGTCCATGCCGTCGGGATCGGTGTTGTCGAAGAAATGGAGGCCCATTCTGTCCGTCGGCGATCGCAGCGCTGCATACGCCAGCTGCGGACCGAGGGCGCTGCCGCCGATGCCGACGACGAGAAGTTCCGTGAACCGCTCCCCCGCCGGCGGCGCGATTCGGCCCGCGTGAACGTCGGCGGCGATGCGCTTGACCTGGGCGATGGTGTCGATGGTCTCGCGCCGCCGGTTCTCATCGGGTGCGATCGCGGGATTGCGCAGCCAGTAGTGCCCGACCTGGCGGTTCTCGTCCGGATTGGCGATGGCGCCGGCCTCCAGCGCCTCCATCGCGTCGAAGGCGGCGTTCATCCTCTCCGCCATCGACTCCAGAAACCCGTCGGCGAAATTCATGCGGCTGATGTCGAGCGCCAGCCCCAGGCCTTTCGGCGCGCAGTAGTGCTCCGTGTAGCGTTTCCAGTCCGATCGCATGCGAGACTCCGGTCGATGTCGTTGTTCCACCCGGGCGCGAATCGCGTCCGCCCGCCGTTCTACTCTCCTGCAATGGCTCGAAGCTCAACTCCGATTCGCCCAAGAGCCTCTTCCCATTGCTGCTTCGATTTCCCCGCGAGCCAGATTCGAATGTATCCCTCCAGACCGAAATGGCTTCCGGGAACGATAAGGGTGTTCTGTTTCTCGAGAATCCGTTCCGCGATCGCGACGCTTGGCATGTCCGACCGGTACTTGAGAAAGCAGATCGGCCCCGCCTGGGGCTCCTTGAATTCCAGGAAATCGCCGAAACCATCCACCCAATCCCGAAACGCGCCAAGGTTTCTCCGGAGAATGCTCTGCGTTCGCGCGTACAGCCTCTCTCTGTTGTCCGGCCGAACGGCGATTTGCGCCAGGCGGTCGGACAGCTTGTTGGGACCGATCGTGATGTAGTCGTGCTGCGTCCAGCAACTCGCGACGACGTCCTTCGGCCCGACGATCCACCCGATCCTGATGCCCGGAATGCCATAGGCCTTCGAGAGTCCGCTCGTGACGATTACGTTCTCGCCCATCCCCCAGAAGCTCGGCGTGCGCCGCTCGCCGATCTCGGCGCCGAGATAGACCTCGTCCGAAACGAGATACGTTCCCATCCTGTCGCACCGCTCGGCGATGCGCTTCATGGAGTCCTCCGACAGAACGGAGCCCGTGGGATTGTTGGGATGCGAGACGTACAGCATCCGCGTGTTCTCGTTCACCGCGCTCTCGAACTCCTCCCAGTCGGGCTCCCAGCCGCGATCGCTGCGCAGGCTGAAGGTGTTGACCTTCGCTCCCAGGCTTCGCGGCACCCCCAGAAGCTGAAGGTAGTTCGGTATCTCCAGGGCGAACTCGTCCCCCTCTCGCAACTGACTCAGCGCCAGGATGTAGTTCGCCTCCGAGGTCCCATTGGTGACCTCGACGTTGTCGGCCGTCGCGCCGGGATAGATTCCGGCAAGAAGCTCCTTCAGCTCCGTCGTCCCGTTCGACTGGCTGTAGCCCAACGGCATGTCCATCGCCGCCTCCATGTCGAACCCCATCTCCACCAGCTCCCGCAGGGTTACCGGCGTGATGCCGCTCTCCGACATGTCGAACTCCACCAGGTTCTCCCACGTCGATTGCATCCGCTCCATTTCGAACACGTCGATCTTCATCCTAATCCTTTCCTGTTCCTTGCGGGCTGGTGCCGGCCTGATTGGTGAGTGCGGCGCTTACTGCCTTGGCGATCACGATGTCCTGAACCGCGACGCCGGTGAGGTCGGCAACGGTAATCTGGTCGTCCCCGGTTCGCCGAAGAGTCGCGTCCTGGAGAACGTGGCCAAGCTCCACGACCCTCTTCCGGTCGAATCCACCGTCGCGCTCCGCGCGGTGGATCTCCCCCCGCTCGCGCGACTGCTCCAGGCTGTCGGCGACGACGATTTCCGCGCGCCGGAGGATCTCCGGGTCGATCTCGTGCTTCTCCGGCGTATCGGACCCGACGGCGGTGATGTGGGTGCCCTTCTGGATGCTGCCGGCCAGGATCAGCGGCTTGCACGATGGCGTGGCCGCGACGATCAGGTTGCACGTCGAGGCAATCTCGTCCGGGTCCGTGGTCGTTTCGATCTTGAAACCGAGCCCGTTCATCTCGCGCCGGTATCGGAGAGCGCCCGCTTCGGTTCTGCTCCAGGCGAGAACATCGGTGCAGTCCACGCGGCCCCTGAGCAGTTCAAGCTGCATCCTTCCCTGGACACCGGTTCCAAGGATACCGATCCGCCGAACGACCCGAGGGGCAAGAACACTGGCAACCACCGCGCCCGCGGCCGCGGTTCTCAGGTTCGTGAGATAGCCCCTGTCCAGCAGGATGGTTCTCAACTCGCCGGTGCGCCGGTCGAACACGAGCATCAGCCCGTCGCTTGCCGGAAGGCCGAGCCTGCCGTTCTCCGGAAATCCCGACGCGATCTTGACCAGATAGATATCGTCGTTCAGGATGTAGCCGTACTTGATGTGGACATCCCCAGGCGGCCCGTCGAACAACAGCTCGCCGACGGGCGGCACGACGGACTTACCGTTGGAGTAGGCGATGAAACTCCGCCGAACCGCATCGACGACGTCGATGCGGGAAGCGGCTTCCCGGATTTCATCGAGCGACACGACGGCAGGATTCGACATGAGAACGCGGATTCCCAATTCCCCGGGTTCACCGGAACCGCTTCGGAAACGGCCACTGGCCGATGCAAGAGAGTCCCTCCACACCGCTTCGCACTCCCGGCGAGATCAATCGAAATCCCCCCGCAAGGCATGCTGCCCCGCGACGGCCACCGCCAGTTTCGGATCGACACTGTCAGAGCCGGTCCGCAGAAATCGCTCCGCTGGATGGATTCGGTCTTGCAGAGAGGAGCGGACGCCATGCGCATCACCATCGAGGGAATCTTTCGCGAGCAGGACCTCATTTGCGACGCTGCGGCCTCGAACACGGGGAACCGCCGGAACGCGCTGCGGCTTCTTGCGCTGGCGGCCGGCGGACTTGCCGCCTACGGCTTCATCATGGGGATCCACCATTCCGTCGCCCAAGCCCTCGCCGCAGCGGTCAAGCTGCCGCTGCTCTTCCTCGGAGCGTGCGCCATTACCATGCCCGCCTTCCATTTCATCGGGCTCCATCTCGGCTCCCGGCTCTTTCCCGGCCAGACCATCGTCGTGTGCGCCAACGGCATGGCCATCACGGGCGTTCTGGCCGCTTCCTTCGCTCCGATCTCGTTGTTCTTCCTCCTGAGCGGTTCGGGATACTCGTTCCTGATTCTGGCGCATGTGGCCATTATTGGATTCTGCTCTTCTGCAGGCGCCTCCACCATGAACCGCAATCTGAGGCGGCTTCGCGAACGCTCCGGCGAGCAACCATCCCCTGGCGCGGACTGGTGCTTTCCCGCATGGGTCGCACTCTACGCGATCGTCGGCACGCAGCTCGCCTACCTGATGCGCCCGTTCGTCGGCTCGGGTGAGACCTTCATATTGCTCAACACCGATCCGGGGAACTTCTACGAAGCGGTGTTCAAGACACTGGTCGGAATGCTCACGGCGGACTGAGAGACTGGCGCGATGGGTCGGGTACGGCGGCCCACGGCCCGGAATACATCGATTCGTTTCGAACAAAGGAGAGCACCATGGAACTCGGAGCATTTTCCGTCAGCCTGGCGGTCAGGGACATCGACGCATCGAAGGCGTTCTACGAAAAGCTGGGATTCGCGGTCTTCGCCGGCGACCGGTCGCAGAACTGGCTGATCATGAAGAACGGCCCCCACGCCATCGGACTGTTTCAGGACAAGTTCGAGGGGAACATCCTCACCTTCAATCCCGGCTGGAACAGCGATGCCGAACCGCTGAAGGAATTCACCGACGTCCGGGAGCTGCAGCGCCGGCTCAAGGAGAACGGCGTGACGCCCGTCGCGGAAGCGGACGAGGATTCCTCCGGCCCCGCCAGCCTCGTGATCGTCGATCCCGACGGGAATACGATCCTGCTGGACCAGCACGTCTGACCATTCGCGGGCGGTGACGGGGCGGCCAACGATTCCTTCCATGCCGTCCCGCGATCTCTCCCATTGCACCGGCGAGCGCCTCGCCCCCAATGCGCACCTCCAGGACATTCGCGTGGAAGCGCGCGTCCCGCCCGCCATGGACACGACATGACACCATTGCTCTTCGTAGCCGGCCTGGCGCTTCTCGTCGGCGGAGCCGAACTGCTCGTGCGGGGCGCCGCCTCCCTCGCCGCGCGCCTCGGCCTTGCACCGCTTATCGTTGGCCTGACCGTGGTCGCGTTCGGAACGAGCGCTCCGGAAATGGCCGTCAGCGTCAAGGCATCGCTGGACGGCCAGGGTGCTCTCGCCATCGGGAACGTCGTGGGCAGCAACATCTTCAACACGCTCTTCATCCTCGGAGTCAGCGCGCTCATCGTACCGCTTCTGGTGCAGCAGCAGCTCGTCCGCATCGATGTCCCCATCATGATC
>JAJFLJ010000283.1 GCA_021772755.1 Candidatus Sumerlaeota bacterium | reverse complement strand
CTCGGATCGAAATCGGGGTCGGTCCATACCGTCTGCAGATCCTTCGCGCCGGTGGTGTTTCGGTAGGTCCCCTTGGAGATGTCCACGGTGTTGCGGATGCGCGGTACCTTGCCCGTGGCCGGGTCGGGCTTGCGGTCGCCGGACCAGGCGACATCGTAGATCTTCTCGAAACTCTGGCCGTTCTGCGCCCAGCCCTTGATGATCAGGATGCGGTCCAGGTTGGCGGCGGTGGGGTCACTCTCCGCCCGAACGATGAATGTCGGCGCTTTCGACCGCGCCGCCGGCAGGTCGCCACCCATCGGCACGCCCTTCTCGTAAGCGGACTTCACCCAGTCCTTCTGCTTTAAGATCGCGGGATCATATTCCCAGCCACCGAACAACCGCACCTTCATGCGCAGTCCGCTCGTGGCGTAGGTTTCCTTGCGATGGATGGCTGCCCAGAGGGATTCACGCGTGTTCTCGTCGGCCCAGACGCCGGTCAGGCCGGCCGGATTGACCTGCCGATTGTCCATGTTCAGATGTTTGATCGGGCTCAGGCGCTTTGCGGGCGTGTCATCCATCGTCCCATGCTCGCCGAAGTAGTTGTCGTGCCGGTAGGCGGAAGCGGCGCTGTGTGAATCCGATCCAGCCGTCATTCCGAACTTGTAGGGGTTGAAGCCGAACGCACCCTGCATCGCGATGCCATCTCGCAACGCCAGCCGCATGTAGCTGCCGAAATCCGTCGGGGCGCCCTTCGCTCCCAGCAGCATCCACACGAAGACGTTGAAGTCGGCGAACTCATCCTCCGGCGAAAGGAGGGGGGTCGTTTCCGACTGGCCCTTGACCTGAGAGACCTCCGCCACCGGCTCGTTGCGCATCCGCGCTTCGGCGTACGCCTTGTCGAAGGGCTGGCCGTCGTGATTGAGACGCCGCGGGTAGAGCGCGCCGTCGCTCAGATTCCCGTTGTGCGAGATCGCGACGACGTCGTTGCCCCCTGCGCGCTGCTCCGCCATCCACTTCCAGAGTGCCTGAGGGTCCGTGGAATCGAGCGAGCTGAACTCCGTGTCCGATGCCTTCTTCGAATCCTTGAAGAACACGATGCGATGCAGGTTCTTGTAGTCGGGAGTGGCAGTCCACTCCCAACCCGGGAAGGTCGTGAACTTGCCGGGCCGGTTGTACGAGTCGGCGATGCCGACGATCTGCTTCCAGGCATGACCCGCGACATCCGGCCCCTGCAGGGCCTTGATGGGCATGTCCTTCAGCATGGTGATGGAGAGAGCCTTGTAGAGGTCCATCCCATTCGCCCACGCGCCGAAGCGCATGGTTTCCGCCAGCAGCCGTTCATTCTGGCGGAACGGTGAATTGGGATCCTCCGCCAGGGGAAAGATGCCGGTGTACTCGGAGTGGTCCATCACCAGCGTGAAATCCAGCGGCTGCGGGAGCTGCACGACGAACCCGCCCGGGTGGGTCACGGGTTTCCCCATCGCATACTTGGTCGCGTCCTCCGGCCCGAGATCCTTCGTTCCGAACACGAAGGCATCCAACGAGTAGCTCGAATGGATGTGCAGCTCCCCGAAGTAGGCGTTCCGATCGGAGTTCGGTTCGGTTTGTTGAGCCAACACCGGAAGAGCTACCGCAACAGCGGCGACCACGGCCATCATGTTCTTCATCGTCGTTCTCCGTACTTCCTCTAGGCGACCCGAACGCCACGTTGTTCACAGATGACGTGCGGGCCGTTGGATCAAGCAGTGCGTGTTGCCGGGACCCTGCGCTCGGCCCTGTCTCTCCGCCGGCCGACAGGGCGCCGGCGCCTCCCCTGGCGAATCCGGGGCCATCGTACTTTATGGGGCGCCGGCCGGGAAGCGGTGGGTGGAAGTTACGGCGCTGCACCGCTCCGCCTGCTCGTCCCATTGGTTCGGCGAAGTCCACCCGGGCGAAACCGCTTTCGCGTCTAGTGTCCTGTCTTCGAGCGATGCGTGCCAGGTCGGGTAGGCGGTCCAGGCAGTGAGGCGGCCGCCAGCTGCGTGTATCCGGAACGGCGGCCGGTCGGGGTCAGACCGCAGAAACACGGGAACGCCTCGGTCGCAGCCACTGGGGTCTCCACCGTGACCCGCCGGCCCTCCACCGAGGCTGCGAACCCCGGGCCTATCCGAGTTCTACCTCGACGAGGTGCTGCGAACCGTCGTCGGCCAAGGGGACGAGTGCTCCCTCTGGAAGCACGGCTCCGTCCAGGCTGAGTCGCGCGACACCGCGGCAGACCCTCGCCGGATTCGAGACGACCACCCGGTAGAGGCTGCTGCCATGCCGATAGCTGAGTTCGAATCCCTCCCAGTCGCGGGGAATGCAGGGGTCGATTCGGAGCTCTGCCCCCTGCTTGTGGAATCCCAGGATCGACTCGAGGCCCGCCCGATGGAGCCAGCCCGCCGCCCCGGTATACCAGGTCCATCCTCCGCGCCCTACATGGGGCTTTTGCGAATAGACGTCCGCAGCGACGACGTAGGGCTCGCCTCGATAGCGGTTGAGATTCGCGCGATTGCTCGCGTGATGGATCGGGCTCAGCTGATTGAATAGCTCGACGGCTTTGTCTCCCTCGCCGAGCATTGCGAAGGCAATCACCGACCAGGCTGCGGCGTGCGTGTACTGACCCCCGTTCTCTCGGATTCCGGGCAGATATCCCTTGATGTATCCGGGATCGAGAGTCGTTCGATCGAAGGCTGGCGAGAAGAGAAGCATCAGGCGTTCGTCGCGCAGGATCAGTCGCTCCTCCACTGACTTCATGGCCCGCAGCGCACGCCCCTTGTCTGCCGCGCCGGAGATGACCGCCCACGACTGGGGAATGGAGTCGATCTGACACTCTTCGTTCTCTGCCGACCCGAGTGGCGTGCCGTCGTCGAAGAAGGCGCGCTTGTACCACTCTCCGTCCCACGCTTCCGCTTCCATGGAGGTCTCGATCGAGTTGGCCGTGCTCCGCCAGTTCGCCGCACGCTCTCGTTCACCGCGCCGGTCGGCAATCTGCGCGAAGCTCTTCAGATTCATGGCGAGAAACCAGCCCAGCCAGACACTCTCGCCCTGGCCCTCATGGCCGAC
>JAJFLJ010000282.1 GCA_021772755.1 Candidatus Sumerlaeota bacterium | reverse complement strand
GATCCATGTCATGGATCCCGAGGCGCGGGACTACTACCGGCTGGAGAGCCTCTGGGGCGACGGTCGGGTTCTGGACTGGTCCGCGGAGGAAATCGCCGCCGGCGCCTGATCCGGGCGTCAGCGCGGTTTCCCCAGCAGGCGGGCTGCGGCAGCATGGACCATGTCGGCGGTGACGCGCGTCATGCAGCGGTGGTCGATGGGGCAGTCGCGAAGCAGACAGGGGGCGCACTCCGTTTCCGCGCGGACGATCCGCGCGTTCTCCGAATAGGGCGCCGTGGTGACCCAGTCGGTGCTCCCGAACACCGCGACCAGAGGCGTTCCCATCGCGGCGGCGATGTGCATCGCGCCGGAATCGTTCGTCAGATACAGACTGCAGTGCGCGATGAAGGCCATGAGCTCGCGCAGATTCATTTCCCCGGCGGCGTTGTGGAACGCGGGACCGCCCGCGTCGCAAACGGCCTGGGCGACGTCGCGCTCCGTCGGCAGACCCGTGACGAACACGCGGGCACCGTGCGAGTCCGCGATGCGACGCGCGACCTCCGCATACCGCTCCGGCATCCACCGCTTCGCGGTTCCGTAGTACGCGGCGGGATTGACGCCGATCACCGGCGTGCCGATGGGCGACCCGTGCTTCGCGAGCCACTTCGTCATCGCGACGAGTTCGTCGTTCAGCAGGTGCAGACCGAGCTGGGGCGTCGCCGTCGCCGAAACGCCCCAGGGCGAAAGCAGCCGCATGTAGTAGCGGACCTCGTGCACGCCCAGGTCCTGCGGCCTCAGCCGAATGGGATGGCTGAGAAGCAGCCGCCTGCCGTCGCGAGCGTAGCCGACTCGGTTTCGAACGCGGCCCCGCCAGAGAAACATCGCCGCGTTCATGGAGTTGGGCAGCGCGAACCCGAGATCCGCCTTCGCCGCGCGCAGATGGCGCAGCGCTTCGCGCCGGCCCGCGGCCGTTCGGTCGTCGATGGGAACCATTTCGTCGATGTCGGGATGGTGCCCGAAGAGCGGAGCGACGTTCCTGCGGCCATACGCGACGATGCGCGCATCCGGGAAGGTCTCGCGAACGCGCGCGAGAAAAGGCGTGTTCATCACGGCGTCGCCGACCCAGTTCGTCAGGCGAACGGCGACGACGCGAACGCTCTCGGGCGCGGGGACGGGTTTCATGGGCGAAGAAGCCGTTCGACGGCGCCGACGAGGTCCGAACTGACCGGAGCGCCATCGGAGTCGCCGGCACCGTCGCGGTCGACCAGACGTGCGCGCCAGCCGGCGGCGACCGGGCCGCGATAGTCGTCGCCCGGCGTGTCGCCGATCATCGCGATCCGGTCGGGGGGCGAACCGGCGATCTTCCCGGCGTAGTCGAATATTCGGGGGTCGGGCTTTTCGACTCCGACTTCGCAGGAAACGACCGTGAAGTCGAAGAGGTTCGCAAGCCCCAGAGATTCGAGGATCGAGAACAGACGCGCGTCGAAGTTGCTCAGGACGCCGACTCGCAGCCCCGCCTGCCGCGCCGCCGCGATGGCCGGGCGAACGTCGTCCGGCGCGAACCAGCACTCCCCGGACTCGAAGTGCGCGAACAGGGTGTCGAAGTAGGGATCGGGAGGCAGGCGGGTGCCGCTCCTCTCGAACGTGTCTCCGACGATCCCGCGCCAGAACCGCCGGGCATCCTCTTCGGTCCTGCCATAGGGCATTCCGGCGGACGAGGCCCGGGCGGCACGCCATGCGGCCTTGAATCCGGCGTCCAGCGCCGACCCGTCGGCTTCGATTCCGAACCGGCGGGCGACGGACGCGTATTGCTCCCCCACCGAGGTGCGGGGCAGGATCAGTGTAAATGCGGCGTCGAAGAACAGAACGTCGAATGGGCGCATGCGGATACGGATCGTGCCGTGGTCTGGGGGGACTGTTTCCCCGCGACCGGAACCAAGGAAAGGCAAAACCGCGAATATGGACCAACCCGACGAAGAAGCCGTCTCTCCGGAGCCACCGCCCTATCCCGTCAAGACGCCGGAGCGAATGCGCCGCGAGGAGATGTTCCTCTGGCCATGGCGGGTTCTGATACTGGCGGCTGCGGTCTGGGCGGGAGTCTACGGCGTCATCGGGATGGTCGCGCCGGTCGAGCGCCTGGAGTACCTCGCGGAGGAAACCATCCACGGCGCCTTGCAGCTCGGAGTGACGATGTTCCTGGCGATGGAGCTGCTCTACTACCTCTATATCAGCGCGGTCTTCCGCGGCTGTCGCGAATGGGGAATGATCGTGTGGCTGCTGGGCGCTGTCGCCGTCGCCGTCAATTTGAAGTTCGGACTCTGATGGAAAGGGAGAAGAGGATCATGGACATGTGGAGAATTCCGGTAGCAGGCGGACTCCTGCTGGCGGGAGCGGCGATCGCCGCTCCCCGCGCCGACGTGCCGTCGCAAGAGGACCTCCCGCCGGAGACGCGGGAACTGCTTGCCACGGCCCCTGAAGACACCGCCAGGGGGGCATTGACGACGGTGCTTGTGGATATCGACCCCCTCGGCGCCGTCGGGCCCGTGCCCTGGACCGTTCATTCCGTTCCGTTCCTGAACGTGCGGTCCGGCCCGACGACAGGCTCGGCCGATGTCGGCGACCTGGCGGGTGGCAGCACCGTCTTCGGCGACTACTATCTTGTCGTCGAGTCCGACGAAGAGTGGCTGAGCCACACCTTCGCGGGCACCGAACGGTGGTCGTCCGTCACAGGCCTGACGCGTCCGCATCCCGTGAACGTCGAGAACATCGCGACGTTCGGCAATCTTCCCTACGGCACCGAGATCGTGAACCGGTGGTGGGGGCTGCCGCTGGACTACGAACCGAGCGACCTCGTTCCCGTTCCGCCCGGCTACGCCGGCGGCCAGACAAGCCGCCAGCTGAGGACAGAGGCGCTCTCCCAGGCGATGGCCATGATCGACGCGATGCGCCTCGACGGCCTCGACATGTTCATCAGCTCGCCCTATCGTTCCGGGCCGACGCAGAAGAGCATCTACGACGGCAACGTGGCTTCCTCCGGACTGAACCAGCGCTTCAGCGCGCCTCCCGGACACAGCGAGCACCAGTTGGGGGCGACGATCGATTTCGCGCGCCCGGGCGGTGGCTTTCTGAACAACACCGACCCGCAGCACGCATGGCTCGTCGAGAACGGCGCGCGCTTCGGATACCGCCAGACGTACACGGCGGACAATACTGAGGAAACGGGCTATATCGAGGAGCCCTGGCACTGGCGCCATATCGGCCTTCGGGAAACCGGGTACGACGCATGGGCGGTGAGGTAGGAACTACTCCGCTGCTTCGGCGCGCCACGAGTTGAGCGGCCCCTGCGCGGGGCCGGGGTGAAACAGAAAGCTCAACACGTTCGCCGCGTTGATCACGGAGTGCCCGCCGCCCTCGGCGCGGACGTAGAACCCGCCGGTCTTGAGAATCCCGTGAATGGCGTGCCGCTGGTCGACGGCGGAACGCAGCATGACGTCGTATTCCAGATAGATCCTCCGCCCGCTTCGCATCGTGAAGAGCCCGACGGCTGCGCTCTTCCCCCCGTCTGCGGGAGAGACAGCTTCCGCCCCCTGCTCCCGGACCATCGCGAGATGGTCCAGATACCGCTGCTCGCCGACCTTCTCGATGCGTGGCATTCCGTTGGGATGCACCCAGCCGATGTCGATGTCGGTGATGAACTCGACCTCCTCGACGAGGGAGGCGGCGAACCCCATCATCATCGAGGCGCCCTTGACGATGAACTGGGGCTGGTCGAAGAGCTTCACCGGCGTGACGGGCTTCAGAATCCGGATCGCGTCCTCCTGCGACCCGGCCCGGAACCGGTGGCATTCGCCGTCGAGAGTGTGAACGCGGATTTCCATGACGCTGGTCCTGTCAGCGCTTCTTCAGCGCGGAAGTCGTTCGGGTGATGTTGTCCCAGAGTTCCTTCGTCAGCGGATGCTCTTCGCCGTGGATGTCCTGGATGATGCCGAGCGCCGTCTGGAAGCTGTCGAGCGCGGCCTCCAGGTCGCCGGCCGTCGCCTGGCAGATGCCGACGATGTTGTTGCCCCGCGCGGCCTGGAGGTTCTTCGGGCCCATCGCGCCGATACTGAGATCGATGGCCTTGCGCGCGGCCTTCTCCGCCTTCGTGCGCTCGTTGCGGTTGTGGTAGAAGATCGCGAGGTCGTTGAGACTCTTGGCGATGTCCGGCCGCTTCGACCGCGTGGCGCTCTTCCATATCTCGAATTCCCTGAGAAAGAGCTTCTCGGCGACGTCGTACTTCTCCTGGTACATGCAGACGAGCGCGAGATCGTTGTAGAGACGCGCGATCTCCGCGTGCCGCGACTCGAAGCTGCGCTCGTAGATCGGAAGCGCCCGCCGGAGAAGCGCTTCGGCATCGGCATAGCGTGCCGCCACCTTCGCGATGGTGGCCATCCGGCGAAGGCATCTCGCCACTTCGAAATGCGCGGGGCCGAGCCGGACCTCCCAAATCTTCAGCGCCTCCTCCAGCAGAGGCAGCGCATCGTCCTCGCGGCCCTCCATCGAGCAAAGGTCCGAAAGATCGACGAGCGACTTCGCGACCGCGGGGCTGTCGGGGCCCTCCACCCTGCGGGACACCTCGACGATGTGCCTCATGTACCGCTCGGCGCTGCCGTATGCCCCCACCCGCACATAGTGCCGGGCGAGATTGTCCAGCACCAGCAGCGCGTTCTCGTCCTCCTGACCCCGCTTCTGAAGCTGCTCCAGAGAGCGAATCCACAACTGCTCGGCCTTCGCGTTGTCGCTGGACCGCGCCGCCATCAATGCCGCCGAATTGAGTTCCTGCCAGCCCGCTGCCATGATCGTGCGCCTCTGTCATTCTCTGCGGACGAGAAGAAAGTCGTCCGGGGAATGGTTCAACGGTTTGTTTTTCCCAACCGGTCGATCAGATCCGACAGTTCCCGGTTTTTCGCGGCAAGAAGGCGAAACGCCCGGCTGCCTTCCAGCCGGTCCAGCAGCTCGCGCACGTTCCGGCGGTCGTCCGCAGCGGCGAGGAACTCCCGCTGCAGAGCCGCGAGCGGAGTGGCGACGTCTCCTTCCGCGCGATCGGGCGCCGGCTGCGGATCGCGGACCCATTCCAGCAGCGGGCCGTAGAACTCGCCGGGGGAACACTTCTCCCGAAGCAGCGCCCGCTGCGCGTCCGCCTCCTCCGGCGTGCACCGGCCGCGGCGAAGCTCTTCGGCGACGGCCGCGGCGAACGCGTCCGTGTTCTTCAGTGGAACGCCGTGCACGAGACCCAGCGGTTCGAGGTCCGTGCGCTGGATTTCCGAGAGACTCGTCGCCACCGCGCGCATTCCGCCCCACAGCCATCCGTACAGGCGGTTGCGGCAGCCCAGCTCGCCTTCCAGAGTCGGCTGGTCGCAGACGACGCCGACGTCCGCTTCGAGACAGCACTGAACGAACTCCTCGTGTGCGACCCAGCCGAGAAACACATAGCGGTCCCGGTGCGCCGAGGACTGCACGCGGCGGTGGAACCGCTCGAAGACGACGCTGACGTGGCCCTCGATGGAGCCGCCCGTGGAAACGTATACCGCGCGCGGGTCTTCGGCAAGCACGCGATCGACCGCGTCGAAGAGCGTTTCCTCGTCGAGCCACGTGTTGTACCCGCCCGTAAAGAGCACGATGCGCGCGTCCTTCGGAACCCGGCTGCCGCGAAGATACGGCGACGGCATCGCCGCGAACTCCTCGGTGAAGGGATTCGGCGGCTTCAGGATGCGCACCAGCTCGTGCCCGCAGGTCTTCGAACCGAGCCGTCCCGCGGCGCCAAGCTCGCCCGTGATCGCAAGTCGCTGGGCGTTGCTGCATCCGGAGAAGCTGTCCGCGCGCAGGAGTACGGGAAGAACGTAGAGCCACTGCCCGGCCAGGGAATCGTCGTTGCCGTGAACGCCACAGAGCATCTGCCGTTCGGCCATGGGATGGCCAAACCAGTCGACATGAAGGGGTCCGTCGAACCCGGAGCGAACGGCCGCCAGCGCGATGCCGTCCGTCAGGGCGACGATGGCTTCGGCGCGGTGCCCGTCGGCGGCGCGGGCGATCAGGGGGGCGGCGGCATCGGGCGCCGCCGGCAGCCGGTGCCACGAGGAAACGCCTTCCGTCGCGTTTCCCGCGTCCTCCGCCGCGCCGGGAAAGAGCGCTTCGCAGAGCGCGACGTCGTGTCCGCCGCGCACGAGTTCCGCGGCGATGCTGTGGAGGCGAAGGCCGGGAGCGAACACGCGGTGCTGTCCCGGCTGCGGGCCTGGCCCGACGCCGGCGATCAGCAGTCGCGTCACTGAAGAACCGCCTGGATGCGGGTTACCAGGGCCTTCGCGGACACCTTGTCGGGCGCCTCCACGAAGATGCGCAGCACCGGTTCGGTGTTGCTCTTGCGCAGGTGGATGAAGCTGTCCGGCAGAACGATCTTCAACCCGTCCTGGTCGTCGAACTCGATCGCGTCCTTGAACATGGACTTCGCGCGCCGCGCGGTCTGCTTCAGCGACAGCGAGCCCATTGCGAGCGACACCTTGACCATGACGTAGTCCTGGATGGACGCGTTCCACTTCGACATGGGTCCGCGCCGGCCCATCATTCCGATCAGGACGAGGGCGAACGCCGTGGCGGCGTCGCGCCCGGGATGAACGGCGGGAAGGATCACGCCGCCGTTGCCCTCGCCGCCGATGGCGGACTTGCGCCTCTTCATCTCCGCCAGGACATGCGCCTCGCCGATCGGCGTGCGGTGAACGGGGACCTTGAAGTCCGCCGCGAGATCGTCGACGGCCTGCGTCGTCGAGAGATTGACGACCAGAGGGGACTTCTTCTTCGTCAGACGCATCCACGTGTCGGCGGCGAGCACCAGGGTGCGCTCCTCGCCGATCGCCTGGCCCTTCTCGTCGACGATCGCGAGCCGGTCCGCGTCGGGATCGATGGCGACGCCGAAGTCCGCGTTGAACCTCTTCACCTCGCGCCGCAGCATCTTGATGTTCTGCGGCAGCGGCTCCGCTCCCCGGGGAAAGGGGCGCCCGGGGCTCGCGAAGATGATCTCCGCCTTGATGCCGTAGATCGACGCCATCTTCGGCGCGATCTCCGACGCCGCCCCGTTGCAGCAGTCGATCACGACCTTCAGCTTCCGGCCCTTGCCCGGTGCGGGAGGGGGGATGACCTTGGTCAGCTTGGCCAGATGCCGGTCGATGGCGTCGTGGACGACGCGAAAGCCGCCGACCTTCAGCGCGGTCCTGCCCGCCACAGGCTTCTTCATCAGCGCGGAAAGCTTCTTGTGGTGGTCCGGGGTGAGGAACTCGCCGTCCTTGTGGAAGAACTTCAGGCCGTTCCACTCGATGGGATTGTGGCTCGCCGTGATGGCGATGCCGCCCGACCCCTTGAACTCGCGCACCATCATGCCGACGGTGGGCGTCGGTGCCAGGCCCGCGGAAATCACGTCGCAACCCCGCGCGCGAAGAACCGCCTCCACCAGGGGCTGGGCCCATTCGCGGGAAGGGCGGCTGTCGCCTCCGACGACGATACTGCCGCCGCCGCACAAGTCGGCGAACGCGGCAACGTAAGGCACAAGAATCTCGGCGGTGAAGGTTTCACCGACGATACCCCTCAACCCCGAAACGGAAACGATCGGCCGATCCATGTCCTGCGCTCCTGTCGCGACCCGGTCTGATAAAGCGAGAGCCCCTTCTGGGGCGTCGCCGAATCGGGGTCAACCGCCATGGACGGTTCGGGGGAGAGGGTGTCAGGGAACGATGTGGGCCTTGCGATAGGTTCCGGCGAGATTCTCAGGAAACGGCGCCCGTCCCAGGTCGATTCTCCGCTGGATCAGGTCGGCGTGGCGAAAGTTCGTGCGCTGGTTGAAGACCTCGATCCGCCGGCGCAAACCCGACAGTTCCTCCTCGGACAGATACCGGGCGGCCCTCGCTTCCTCGATTCGCAGGAGGATCGTCTCGCGGCGCTCGGCGGCCCGGCGTTCCCGTCTCGCCGACTCCTCGGTCATGGCCTGCTCCCGCTCGTGGCGCTCGACCTCGAGCCAGGCGGCGAGTTCCTCCTCCGGCGGAGCGGGAGGCGAGGCTTCCAGCGCCGACTCGATTTCCGTCTCCCAAAGGCTGTGCCCCTGGGCCCAGTCCCGCAGATCGATCCAAGCGAGCCAGTCGCTCACGTACGGCGCGCCGGTGTCCTGCGCCCGGTGCCGGGCGCGGAGGTCGGCAGCCGTCTCGTTCAGTTCCGCAACCAGGGCGGCCGCGTCTTCCGCCTCGTCCTGGGCGATGTCCGCCATCGTGAAGGACACCGGCTCCTGGGCGGGTTCGGCACCCGGAAGGGCTCCTGCCAACAATGAAAGCATGCAGAGAAACGGGAGGATCGGGCCGCGAGTCGTCATGATGGTTCGTCCTTCGGGCGAAGGGATAGGCGGGGGGCCGCCGAAATCCAAGGAAAAATCCTCCTTCGGGTTGCGACGGGGGGGGGAGCCGGATTCGCTGGGGACTCACTTCGACGGGAAAGACGCCATGACGCAAACGACCACCAGACTTCTCACTCTCGGGCACTCCCCGGACCCCGACGACGCTTTCATGTTCTACGGCCTGGCAGCCGAACGGATCGAAACCCAGGAATTCCGCTTCGAGCACATTCTTCAGGACATCCAGACCCTGAACGAGCGCGCCACCCGCGAGGAACTCGACATCTCGGCCATCAGCATCCATGCCTACGCCTCGGTTCTCGACAAGTACGCCCTGCTGCCCTGCGGCGCCTCCATGGGCGACAACTACGGTCCGATGATCGTCGCCACCCAAGCGTTCGAGCCGACGCAGCTGCGGGAGAAGACGATCGCCGTTCCCGGATTGATGACCTCCGCGTTTCTGGCGCTGAAGCTCTACCTCGGCACGGACGACTTCAAGTTCGTCGTCGTGCCCTTCGACGGGATCATGGACGCCGTCCGCGAGGGCAGCGCGGACTGCGGGCTGCTGATTCACGAAGGCCAGCTGACATACCGGCAGGAGGGGTTCGCCAGCATCGTCAACCTGGGGGAATGGTGGTACCAGCGCACGGACGGACTTCCCCTGCCCCTGGGCGCGAACGTGATTCGCAAGTCCCTGGGCGCGGAGGCGCTTGGCCGGCTGAACCGGATTCTCAAGGAGTCGATCCAGTACGGCCTCGATCACCGCGAGGAGGCCGTGCGCCATTCGCTCCAGTGGGGCCGCGGAATGAGCCACGAAATGGCGGACGAGTTCGTCGGCATGTACGTGAACGAACTGACGCTCGACTTCGGCGACCGCGGGCGGGCGGGTGTGGAACGGTTCCTGAAGGAGGCCCACGAGAAGGGCTTCATCGCCGAACCGGTCGATCTGGAGTTCGTGAGCTAGACCACACTTTCTTCGGAGACGAACGCATTGAAGAATCAGGACGCCGTCATTCGCGAGGCGACACCCGGGGATGTGCCCGCCATCGTGGAGATGATCCACGAACTGGCCCTGTACGAGCGCGCGCCGGAGCAGTGCCACGCCACGGAAGACGGTCTGGAGCGCCAGCTGTTCGGGCCGGAACCGGGCGTGTCCGGACTGGTGGCGGAAGCGGCGGGAGAAGTCGTCGGGTACGCGCTGTACTTTTTCAACTTCTCGACGTGGGAGTGCGCCCCCGGCCTTTATCTGGAAGACGTCTACGTCCGCCCTGCGGCGCGGCGCGGCGGCGTCGGCAAGCTCTTCCTGCGGGAACTGGCACGCATCGCCGTCGCCCGGGGCTGCAAGCGCTTCGAGTGGCAGGTGCTCGACTGGAACACGCCCGCCCGCGATTTCTACCGCTCCCTCGGCGCCCAGGCCATGGTGGAATGGGTCCCCTACCGCCTGGAAGGCGACAGGCTCCGGGAAATGGCGGAGGACGGTGCCGGGCCGGCGCGAAAGAAGGTGGTGTCCTCCCAGGCCTACCGGGACGAGGAAACCGAAAAGGGAACGCTGCGCATGCCGCTCGACGAGCGGCAGACGGTCACGATCCACACCGATGGCGGCTCCGAACCGAACCCCGGGACGGGCGCCTGGGCCGCTGTCCTCCGGTTCGGAAACAAGACGCGCGAAATCATGGGCGGCGAACACGAAACGACCAACAACCGCATGGAGATGACCGCCGCCATTCGCGCTCTTCAATCGCTGCGGGAGGCGTGCATCGTCCATATGCACACCGATTCCCAGTATCTCCGCAACGGCATTACCAGCTGGATCCGGAACTGGAAGAAGAACGACTGGATGCGCGGCCGGGAACCCGTCAAGAACGT
>JAJFLJ010000281.1 GCA_021772755.1 Candidatus Sumerlaeota bacterium | reverse complement strand
TGGGTTCCGTGGTGGGCGAGGCGAACTGCATCTTTAGCCTGGGGGAGATCGCGCTTCGCCGTTCGGACCACGAAGCGGCGCGTTCGCGCTACGAGGAGGCGCTTCCGCTCTTTCGGTGTGTGGGTTCCGTGATGGGCGAGGCGAACTGCATCTTATGCCTGGGGAGCATCGCGCTTGCTCGTTCGGATCACGAAGGTGCGCGTTCGCGCTTCGAGGAGGCGCTTCCGCTCTATCGGCGTGTGGGCGACGTGCTGGGCGAGGCGAACTGCATTAAGAGCCTTGGAGACATCTCGTTCGAGCGTTCGGACTACGAGGGCGCGCGTTCGCGCTTCGAGGAGGCGCTTCCGCTCTATCGGCGAGTGGGAGACGTGCTGGGCGAGGCGAACTGCATCTCCAGCTTGGGGGGGATCGCGCTTGCACGTTCGGACCACGAAGGTGCGCGTTCGCACTTCGAGGAAGCGCTGGAAATGTACGCGAGAATCCATGAGCCGTACTCGATAGGATGTACCCGCTACAGGCTTGCACGTTTGTCGGAGGGGGAGGGGCGGGAGGATCATGTGCGGGAGGCCGCGCGGTTGTGGGAAAGCATCGACCGCAGGGACCTGGTCGGGGGCCTGAAGTCGGCGTTCCCGGATGTGGAGTGGTAGGCGGAGGGGAGTTGCGGGCGAGGCGCGACGAGGGGGGTGGGGGTATCCCTCGGCCTTGACCCTGTTTTTGCTCCGGGCCTTTGGTGGCGGCATTGATTCGCGCGCGGAAAGGGCGGGCCGGGAACCTTGGCTCCACATGCCATGTCAGAAGCCATGAAGACCGGGCCGACGCCGGAAGAGCTCTCCGCCGAGCGGGACCTGATCCGGCGGGCCCAGGATGGCGACGAGGCGGCGCTGGAACAGCTCCTGACGGACAATCAGGACCTGATCTATCGCACGGCCCTTCGATTCACCAGCGGACGCGAGGAGGCGGCCGCGGAACTGGCCCAGGAAGTCATGATCAGCGTTTTTCGCCACATCGGCCAGTTTCGCCTCCAGAGCCGCTTTTCCACCTGGCTCTACCGAATCACCTCGAATCTGGGAAAAAATCGGTACGTCGTCGAGAACCGGGAGCGCGCCCGCTTTGTCAGTCTAGAGACAGCGGGCCAGAGCGAGGACGAGGAGAAGCGTCCCGTCAACCGGCCCGACGCCAAAGCCGTCAACCCGCGCTCGGCGGCGGCCGACTCGGAAACGATGGGCGTACTGTACGAACGGCTCGAACTGCTGGAACCCGAATGGCGGGAGATCATTCTGTTGCGATTCTTCGAAAACCAAAGCTACGAGGAGATCGCTGAGACTATTGGGATTCCCATTGGTACGGTCAAGTCGCGCATCAACAGGGCGCGGCGAGCCCTGCGCGGCGTGATGCAGGACGTGCTGGGGGAGCGGGCACTATGAAGACGATGGACCGATTCGACGAACTTCTCGATCCGTGGGCGCGTGGCGAACTGACGCCCGCCGAGCTGGCGGAATTCGAGGCGATCCTCTCCGCCTACCCCGAGCTGCGGGCCGAGGCCGGGGACCACCGCACCTTCCTGAAGATCATCGCCGCGGAGAAGCCCGTGAAGGCCCCCGCCGGTCTGGTGCAGGCGGCACTCGCCAAGGCCCGCGCCGAGCAGAAGACTGCGGTCGTCGAGGTTGTGCCCGCCCGGGAAGAAACGGCACAAGTCCGCCCGCTGGGCCGCATCTGGTACTACGCGGCTGCGGCGGCGGTTCTGGTCATGGCCGGCGGCTATGCCGTCCTGCGCCCCGGCGGAGACATGGCGGCCGGGTCCGGCGGCACCGGAAACGTCGTTGCGATGGGTGATCGCGCGAAGGATGAGAAGAGCTTGAATGAAACCTTGGCAAAGCCCGACCTCGCCTTCGCCCCCGAAGAGGAACCGGGAGCGGCGGACGCGAAGGGCACCGGCGCACCGGCGGATATGTTGCACTACTTCGAAGACCGGTCTGGGTTCATCAAGGCCACCGCCGATTCCCAGGCCGACATTATCGTTGGCGGCGTGAAGGTCGTCAGGGCCCACGACTCGGCTGGAACGCCTGTCGAGAGCCTGCCCGACGCTCGCTTTGACCTTGCTCAGATCGCAGTCGGCGAAGAATTCGAAGCGGCTGCGCGCGAAGGCGTGTATTTCGACGCGGAAACGCCCGTCGAGCTGGCGATGCAGCGAGACGAGGCGAAGCCCGCCGTGTTGTTCGACAGCGATGAAGAGAGGAAGGCGCGAGACGGTTTCGATACGGCGTTCTTTGCCCAGGTCACGCCGGCGGCGGAAGCGCCCGCTCCCCTGGGAATCTCGGTCGAAGACCTGATGGATTCCGACTTCGCCTACGTAGCTGAGCAACCGACGCGGTCGGAGCCGGAAGCCGCCGGGCAGAAGCTGGCGCGGGCTTCCGTTCCCGCGTCAGCGGCCACGTCGGAAGCCAACGAAGCCGGGAGCCCGCAGAAGGTGCGCACCCGCGACCGCTACGTGGCCGACGTCGTCGAGAAGAAGGA
>JAJFLJ010000029.1 GCA_021772755.1 Candidatus Sumerlaeota bacterium | reverse complement strand
CCGTCGACGACCGGTTTTCCGGCGCCCGAGTCCGACATGCCTTCGCGGATGTTGCAGACGATCGCCCGCAGCTGGAGCGAGGACGCCCCCGTGCACACGATCAGCGCGTCGGTGAACATGCAGATGCCCTTCACATCGAGGACCGTGACGTCCTCGGCCTTCTTGTCGTCCGCCAGGCGGGCGGCCATCATAGCCTTTTCAGCGGTTTCCAGCACAGTCGTCATTCGCCTTTCCCGTGGTCGGGGTTCAGCCACTCGGCCATCTCGCTGGTATGCGGATGCGCCTCGCGGCCCTTTTCCTGGAGTCTCTCCAGCTTTCGTTGTGCCACCTCGCGGGCGGCGTCGCCGATGGTCTTCGACAGCACTCCCGCGCGGACCTGCTCCACGCCGGCCCAGTGCCGCGAGGGCTCGGTGAAGTCCGCGATATAGAGGACCATTCCGATTTCGCCAAGTCCCCGCCGCCCCGTGGAATGATGGATCACGGCGTCCAGAACGTCGGGATCGCCGATGCCCCAGCGCGTCGCGCCCTCCTGGGCCGCGAGCATCCCGTGCCAGAGCGAGGGGTGTCGCCGGTCCTCGTCCGTGACGGGCTTGACCGTGCAGTCCCGCAGCATCTCCGCCTGCTGGTCTTTGGGGAAGGGCTTGGCGATGTCGTGCAGAAGTGCCGCGACGAGGCATTTTTCCTCGTCGATCCCCCATCGGCGGGCCAAAACGACACTCATCCCCTCGACACCAAGCACATGGGGGATTCGGTTCCTGGGCGTCCGGGCCAGCAGCACGGATCGAATGTCACGGCAGAGGTCGGCGGAGGCTGTTCGCAGAATTGTTGCAGCGTCTCCGAAGCGAGAGTCTATGGCGGAACAGTCGCTCCGAACCTCTGGTTTGGCAACCCCAATTCACAGTTCCCGCGAGAATCTGAAGATTGCGTCAGGGACGCCTTGAGAGCGGCTTTGGCTTTGAAAACGGACACGAAATTGCAAAGCCTCGCGCCGCTGGAACTGACCCAACCCGTCGGGGGGGCGAACTATGAGTAGTGCAGCGCCGGTCATCGAAGTCAGGGACCTCGTCGTGGAATACGGCCGGGGGAGAAAAGTCCATCGCGCGGTCGATGGCATCGGCTTCGAGGTTCGCCCGGGCGAATGCGTCGGCTTCATCGGCGCCAACGGCGCGGGCAAGTCCACCACGATGAAGACCATGATGGGCTTCCTGTTTCCGGTCAGCGGCACCGCGCGCCTGTTCGGCCGCGACGCCCGCGACAAGGAAAGCCGCCGCCGCATCGGCTATCTGCCGGAGGTCGCGCTCTACTACCCCTTCATGAAGGCGCGCGAACTGCTCGAACTCTATGGCGGCCTCAGCGGCCTCTCGAAGGCGGAGCTTCGCCGCCGCATTCCGCCTCTGCTGGAGAAGGTCGGCCTGGGCGGGAAGGGCGAGGTCCTTCTGAAGAACTTCTCGAAGGGCATGCAGCAACGCGTCGGCATCGCGCAGGCCATCATCGCGGAGCCCGAACTGCTCGTCTTCGACGAGCTCTCCTCGGGGCTCGACCCCGTCGGTCGCCACGACCTGCGCAACGTGCTGCTGGAGCTGAAGAATGCGGGGCGCACGATCTTCTTCAGCTCCCACGAGCTGACGGAGGTGGAGTCGCTCTGCGACCGCGTGATCATGATTCATCGGGGGCGTATCGTGACGGAGGCGACGGTCGAGGAACTGATGAAGCCGCTTAACGCCTACGAAATCGTCTTCCATCTTCCGGACGCCGCGGAACTGCCAGCCTGCGTGAAGCAGTGCGGACCGAAGGCGGAGGGGCGTCTTCACACCGTGACGATTCCCGACGTGACCGCATACTCGCGGGCGATTTCGGAACTCGCCTCCGCGGGCGCGAAGATCCAGAGCACGGCCTCGAAGACGCGCAGTCTCGAGGACTACTTCATCGACCTCGTCCGGTCGACCGAACGGGAGGCCGTTTCATGAACGCGATCCGGCTGATCGCGAAGGGCGTCCTGATCGAGGGCGTGCGGCGCAGGGAAATCTACGCCGTCGTGCTCGTTTCGGTGCTGCTTATCGGCGCGGTGCTCACCGTGGACTTCTTCGATATCGAGGGGATCGAGAAGTTCTACCGCGAGGTCGCGCTTCTGGTGATGAGTTTCGCCACCGCCGCCACGGCGGTCGTGCTCGCCGCCCGCCAGCTTCCGCGCGAGTTCGAGAACCGCACCATCTATCCCATGATGGCGCGACCGGTGTCGCGTCTTCAGTTCCTGCTGGGAAAGCTCTCCGGCGTGCTTCTGGCCACGCTCTTCTGTCTCGCGATCTTCATGGCCGTCTACGTCGCCGGAACCCTCTGGCTCGGGCACCGCATCCCGTGGGCGCTCTTCGGGCAGTACGTGTTTCTGCAGCTGTTGATGATGACGATCGTCGCCACGATGAGCTTCTGGCTCTCGATGGTCCTGAACCTCGATGCGGCGATCAGCATCGCCGCGGTGCTCTATCTTTCGGCGTCGGTGCTTTCGTCGCTGGTGACGTACATCTTCCCCGACCTGACGACGGTCGGAAGATACCTGCTGACCGCGTTCGTCTACCTCGTCCCGCAGCTCCAGATTTTCGACCTGTCGGCGAAGGCCACCCACGGGACCGACTGGCCGCCGCTCTCGCTGGCGACGATGGCGATGCTGACCGCGTACGCGGCCGTCTATTCCAGCGGCTTCGTCGGTCTCTCGCTTCTCGCGTTCCGCAGGAGGTCGCTCTGATGAACGCCGCCGCGCGGGAGAGCGCCACGCCGCTTCGCTCCGTCGGTCTCGTCGGCAGGGGCGTTCTGCTGGAGACGGTTCGCCGGCGCGAGCTGTACGTGATCCTCGTCTTCGCGGCGCTCTTCCTGGCGGGCGTTCTCGTCGCGCGGGCGGTCGGCATTCCCAACCCGGAGACCGGCACCTTCGTTCTGAATCTCGGGCTGACGCTGGCTCTCGGGGCCGCGCACGTTCTCGCGATCCTGACCGCCGCGCGCCAGATTCCCGCCGAGCTGGAGAACCGCACGATCCACCCGGTTCTGGCGAAGCCCCTTTCGCGCGCCGAGTATCTTCTCGGCAAGTGGTGGGCATGCACGGCGACGGGAGCCTCGACGTTCTTCGTTCTCGCGGCGATCGCATGGATCGCCGTTCCGAAGCTGGAGGACTATTCGCCGCCGATGCTTGTCCAGACGTTCCTTGCCGGCGTCCTGTCGCTGGCGCTCGTCGCGGCCCTTTCGCTTCTCGGTTCGATTCTGATTCCGCACGCCATGAACGTCGTGCTGGTGGCACTGGTCGTCTGGTTCGGACACACGTTCGGTGGATTCGTCGTCGCGCGCGCCGCCGGGGGAGTCTTCGCGGGCTTCGCGCGGTGGCTGATGGCCTACGTTCCGAACTTCAACAAGCTGAACCTCGTGGCGCGATATACCGACGGCATCGGTCCGCTGCCGCCCGGGGAGTTCCTCGTCATGACGCTGTACGTGACGATCTGCCTGGCGGCGTGTTTCGCCGCGTCGGCGTTCGCGTTCGACCGGCGAAGACTGTAGGAGGCCCGACGATGAACGGCGCATACTGGAGGATTCCCTCACTGGCCGCGTTTCTGCTGCTTCCGCTTCTGGCGGGACGGGTGAGGCCGAACGACTACGAGGCGAGCCGCCGCGACAGCCAGACCGCCATCGAACGACGCAACAGGACCGCCATCGCCGCCATCCTGGGCGGAGTGCGTACGAGCATGGCGGACATGATGTTCGTGAAGACCGAAGTCTATATGCACAACGGCGTCGCCTACATGCCGCATCTGAACATGGATGCGCTTTCCCAGCGGGGTGAAGTCGTCGCCGACGATCACGACGGCCACGACGATCACGACGAGGAAGCGTACGACCCCGAGTTCCCGCCGACGGTCATTCCCACGGCGGGGAAGGACTTCCGCGGAATCGTCGGGGAGCTCGAACGCCGCGTCCGCCCCTGGGACGATCCCGACCGGCCCCACATTCACACCTCCGGCATCGAGCTGCTTCCCTGGTACCGGATGATGACCATCAGCGATCCGACGAACGTTCGCGCGTACCAGATCGGCGCGTGGTGGCTGAAGGGTCCGAAGCCGGAGGAGGCGCTGGGTTTCCTGAAGGAGGGAATCGCGAACAATCCGCGCGCGTTCCAGCTGCCGTATCTCGCGGGCCAGATCGCGGCGAAGCTCGCGAAGGGGGAGAACGGGGAAACGGATTCCGCGCGCACCGCCGAGGCGTGGGAATTCTTCGACGCGGCAACCGCTCTGATGATGAAGGAGCGCCCGGAGGGCTACGACCGCGATCATCCCGAGAATTTCCCCGGGTGGTCCGAGTACAAGGAGGAGGACGCCCGCGGCGCCGTGCGGTTCGCCGTCTATTTCGAGCGCGACCACGGGAGCCGCGATGCGGCCATCGAGA
Organism: Candidatus Sumerlaeota bacterium; assembly: GCA_021772755.1. Taxonomy (GTDB): domain Bacteria; phylum Sumerlaeota; class Sumerlaeia; order SLMS01; family JAHLLQ01; genus JAJFLJ01. Next base: position 8,632 of record JAJFLJ010000029.1, on the reverse strand, counting down.
AGGCTGTGCGCTACTCCGAGTTCTTCGGCGGGGACGGAGTTCTCGACCGTCTCGCCCGCCGTCTGGAGAACGAAGACTGAGAGCCTACAATCCGCCGATTCCCACGAGCTTCGTTTCGAGGTACTCGTACAGGCCTTCCATTCCGCTCTCGGCCCCGATTCCGCTCTGTTTCCAGCCGGGGAACGGACCCTCGACGTGCGAGGCGCCCCAGTCGTTCACGGCGATCAGTCCGAACTCGAGCTTCTCGGACGTGTGGATTGCCGTCTTCAGATTCTGCGTGAACACGTAGGCCGCCAGCCCGTAGGGCGTTCTGTTGGCGAGAGCGACCGCCTCCTCCATGTCTCCGAAGGAAATCACCGGCATGACGGGCCCGAAGATTTCGCTCGTGAAGGCCGAGGAGTCCGCCGTCACGTTCGACAGAACCGTCGGGCGGTAGAAGTAGCCCCGGTCGATGCCGTCCGGCCGCGAGCCGCCTGCATCGACGCTCACGCCTTCTTTGGCCGACTGGGCGACGATGGCTTCGACACGGTCGCGCTGCGTCGCGTTGATGAGCGGGCCGACCTCCGTCTCCGGACGGGCGCCGACGCCGACCTTCAGTTTCTCCACCTGCGGGACGACCGTTTCGAGAAAGCGGTCGCGCGCCTTCTCGTGAATGAAGAACCGCTGCGGCGAGATGCACACCTGGCCGACGTTGCGGTACTTCGCGGCGACCGCGTTCTTCGCGACGAGGTCCCAGTCCGCGTCGGGAAAGACCAGCACCGGCGCGTTCCCGCCCAGTTCGAGCGAGAGCCGCGTGACCGTCCGCGACGCGCCGTCCATCAGAAGCTTGCCGACGCGCACGCTGCCGGTGAACGCGATCTTGCGGCACGCGGGATTGTCGAGCATCTCCTGGCCCATTGGCCCGGGCTCGCCGCTGATCACGTTCAGCACGCCGGGCGGCAGGCCGGCCTCCTGAAGAATCCTTGCGACGATCATGAGCGTGAGCGGCGTGTACTCCGACGGCCTGGCCACCACCGTGCAACCCGCCGCCAGTGCGGCGCCGATGCTGCGGCACGGATTGTACGCGGGGAAGTTCCACGCCGTGATGACGCCGACGACGCCGACGGGCTGGTGGAGCACCGTGAGGCGCTTGCCCGCCCGGCGCGACGGGATGGTGCGGCCATAGGCGCGCTTGCCCTCTTCGGCGAACCACTCGAACAGCGCGGCCCCCGCCAGCAGATCGCCCTTCGCGTCGGCGACGGTCTTTCCGCTCTCGGCGCTGTTCCACTGCCAGATGTCCTCGACGCGTTCGCGAATCAGGTTCGCCGCCCTGGCGAGCACTGCGGCGCGGTCGTAGGGCGTTGTGGAGGACCACGCCGAAAACGCTCGTTCGGCGGCTTCGATCGCGTTGCGGCAGTCCTCCGCGTTTCCGAAGGGAACCTTGCAGACGATCTCTTCCGTTCCCGGATTGACCAGGTCCCAGGTCCCGCCGTTGGAAGCATCGACCCAGTCGCCGCCGATGAGTTGCTTGAAGGGGTATTCGATGGCCATTGGAAGTCGCTCCGTGGATTCCGGAATGTATTCTGCCGCTGCGGGCCTCTACCTGCCCCAGTAGCGCCAGTGCCAGGGCTCGCTGATGTAGCCGGTGTCCTTGACGTTATGCGGGTAGTACGAGCGCCGGAACCCGAACCGGGCGGCGTTGGCTTCGAGCCAAAGTCCCTGGGGCGTCGAGCCGAACGCTTCCGTGAAGCTGAACTTGTCGCCGGGGTCCGTCAGGTCCGCGCAGGTGCCGAGTTGGTGCTCGCTGTGGCCGGGGGGCGCGCTGAAACGCTGTGCGGCTCCGCTGCGCGCGATGGCGTTCGTGTAGAGCGTGGTCTGGTATTCGCCGGACCGGTACGCGGACGTGATGCGGATGTCGGTTCCGTCGGCGAGAGCGGCGTCGAGCATCGCCACGAGCGCGTCCGACGCCTCGCGCCGCAGCGGAAAGTCGCGCTTCAGTTCGACCCGGTAGCGTTCGGGAGTCGGAACCAGATCGTCCGGCTCGTAGTCCAGGGGAAGCCCCCACCACCGGTCGACATGCTCCGTGCCGACGGCGATGTTTCCCGTCGCGATGTTGGCGGGATGGATGCGATGCAGGTGGATGCGCGGTATCCATGCGGCTCTGCCCTCGATCGTCGTCTTCAGCCATTCCTCGTCGGTATCGTGGGCGATCATGTATTCCCCGAACAACTCGGCGCCTTGCTTCGATTCGCCGACCGGCGCGCCGTTTCGGTCGGGCGACGCGTAGACGGTGGCGGTAGGGGAGAAGACCCGCCACGGTGCGGACGCCTCGGGGGTTGCGCGCGTCGCCATCAGCCCGCCGCCTTTGCGGGCGTGCGCTGGCTGGAGACGTGCGCGACGGCTTCCTCCAGGGCCGAAAGCCCTTCGGCCAGTTGGTCCTCGCCGATCGTCAGCGGGGGCAGAAGGCGCACGCAGTTGCTGTACAGACCCGCGCGAATCAGCAGCAGGCCGTTCGCGACGCCGCGCCGGACGATGGCCAGCGTCTCCTCCGGCGCCGGCTCGCGCGTTTCGCGGTCCTTCACCAGCTCCATTAGCATCATGGCACCGAGTCCCCGCACATCGCCGATCAGGTCGTAGCGCGTCTTCCATTCCTCCATCGTTTCACGCAGAATCCGTCCGACGGTCTGCGCGCGGGCGAGGAACTCCGGCGTACGAACGATCCGAATGGATTCGATCGCGGCGACGCAGGCGAGCGGCGCGCCACCGTACGTTCCGCCGGCGCCGCCGGGATGCGGCGCGTCCATGATCTCCGCACGGCCCGTCACCGCCGCGATGGGCATGCCGGAGCCCAGGGACTTGCCGGTCGTGATCAGGTCCGGAACGACGCCGGAGTGCTCGCAGGCGAAGATGCGGCCCGTGCGGCCCATGCCGCACTGGATTTCGTCGGCGATCATGACGATGCCGTGTTCGTCGCAGATTTCCCGGATTCGCCGCAGGAACGCCGCAGGCACCGGATTGAAGCCGGCCTCGCCCTGCACGGGTTCGATCACGATGGCGGCCACGGCGGAGGGATCGACCTGCGCGATCAGCGCATGGTCAAGCTGCTCGATGCACCAGTCCACATACACGCCCTCGTCCATTTCGCGCGGGCGGCGGTACACGTTGGGAACCGGGAGCCTGTAGATTTCCGGGGCGTAGGGGCCAAAGCCCTTCTTGAAGAGCGAGTACTTGCTCGTCATGCTCAGCGTCAGCAGCGTTCGCCCGTGATAGGCGCCCTCGAAGACGATCACGGCGGGGCGCTTCGTGTGACTGCGGGCCATCTTGACCGCGTTCTCCACGGCCTCGGAGCCGCTGTTGGCGAGCATGGTCTTCTTGCGGAAATCTCCCGGCGCGATCTCGTTCAGCATCTCCGCCAGTTCGACGTAGGGCTCGTAGGTTCCCACCAAAAAGCAGGTGTGGATCAGCTTCGAAGCCTGTTCCGCCATCGCGTCCACGACGGGCTTCGGGCAATGCCCGGCCGCCAGCATGCCGATGCCGCCCGCCAGATCGATCAGCGTGTTGCCGTCCGCGTCGTGGACCAGCGCGCCCTCGGCACGCTCCACCGCGACCATCGTGGAGTTCGCCACGGCATCGCTGACGGCGTCGTGGCGCCGCTCCAGCATCGCTCTGCTCTTCGGCCCTGGAATCTCCGTCTTTCGTACGATATACGCCATGCGACGACAGTCTCCGTTGGTTTCGACCCTTACTCGAAGGGCACGTCCTTCTTCGCGTCCAGGACAATCAGAATCCCGCAGTTCCCGCAGACGGGATCGTCGAGATAGTCCTTCACGAGCGCGCGAATCTCGAACCCCACGCGCTGCTGGGAGGACACCGTGGGGTCGGTCGCTTCCCCGGCGAGCAGTTTCGCGAAGTATCGCTCCGGCGTCGTCCCGTCCGCAACGGCTCCGTATCCGCTCATCATTCCGACGGTCACCTGGCCGCGAAGCCCGTGTTCGCGCACGGTGCGATGGCGGGCCGCATACAGCGCCCGCGCGATGCCCCGCCGACGATGGTCCGGGTGGGTGCCGATGTCGGCGCCATAGAGCCATTCGCCCTGCGGATCGTGATTGGTCAGCCAGCCGCCCTGGATCACGTCGGCAAACCGGTGGCCGGGATGGTCGAAGTCGAAGTCCAGCCGGACCGAAGTCGTCATGCCGACGATCCGGTCGCCGTCGAGCGCCACGAACTGCCCCTCGGGGTAGAGCTCGACGTGCTTGCGGTAGTGCTCCGCGCGGAACAGTTCGGCCTCCGAGAGCGTCGGGAACACGGTCCTCTGCAGGCGTTCGAGTTCCCCGGCGTGCGCGGATTCCGTTCGCGCGATCTCGATGCCGTTGGCGAGTCTGTGGACGATGCGCTGCACCTGGGCCGGGTCTCCTGGCTGGACGACCCGAAGCCGAATCGCGGGACCGGCGCGGGGCAACAACGGCTTGCGGGCGAAAACACGGCATGCGACGAGTGTTGCGCCAGCCGATCCCTGCCGAAGAGGTGCCCGCCATGCTGACGCGCGTTTGCAAAGCCGAGGAGCGAAGGACGGGCGCGAAGATCGCCGCTTCCGTGACCGACCTGGAGTCGGGCGACTCGTGGGGCTGGCGCGAGAACGAGCAGTGCCCGACGGCCAGCCTCGTCAAGCTGCAGATTCTCTGTGCGCTGATGGAGCGGGTGAAGGCCGGCGGGATCGACGAAGCCGAGGAAGTCGCCCTGCGCAAGCGCGACATCGTCGGCGGCTCGGGGATTCTCAAGAATCTGACGCCGGGTGTGGCACTGTCGCTGCGGGACCTGTCGGTTCTGATGATGATCGTCTCCGACAACACGGCGACCAACATGCTCATCGACCGGCTCGGGCTGCGGGCCATCAACGCCGCGATCCGGGACTGGGGATACAGCGAGACGGTTCTCTGGCGAAAGATCGACTTCAGGGTCGACACGCGAAAGCCCAAGTGGTTCGGCCAGTCCACGCCGGCGGAGACGACGGACCTGCTCTGCCGCATCGCGCGCCGGGAGTTTCTCGGCAAGCGATTCGACCGGCGCATCGAGGCGGTCCTTGCGGATCAGAAGTACGACACGGCGCTGCCGCGGCTGCTGCCCGGCAGCGGGTCGTGGAACGACGAGAACCCGGAGATCGTCGTCGCCCACAAGACGGGCTCCATCGACGGCGCCCGCATCGACGCGGGCATCGTGACGGCGCCCTTCGGCCGGTACGCGATCTCGGTGTTCGTTCGCGGCCTGAAGGACGGCCGCTATCACTCCGACAACGCGGGGATCATGGCGATCGCACGCGTCAGCAGAGCGGTCTACGGCGCGATGGAAAAGCGGGCCTGACCTACATCGCGTCGAGCAGCCTGCGGATTTCGCGGTCGAGCTTGTCCGAGCGGCGGATCGTCGCGTGGGAAACCGCCGAGTCGAACGAGGGAATCTCCAGCCGTCCGCCCTCCAGCAGCTGAAGCTCGAACTGGCGCGCGACGTCCGGCAGCAGTTCCGCCGACCGCTCGGCCGCCGGCGTGTCGGGGAACTTGCGCAGGATCAGATCGATCAGCGCCCAGCTCTCGTCCGTCCTGTTGAGGAAATACGCCCGTTCCGCCTGCTGGTAGAACGCCTCGGCCTGATACGGCTTCTGCTCGTCCGCGATATGAAGCTCGGTGCGGGCGAGTTCCGCAAGCTCGCGGATTTCCTTCTGGTGGGGCGATTCCCGCCCCTCGTCCAGATCCATGCGGTTGCAGAGATCGATGACCTCGTTCATCAGTCCGGCCTCGTAGTAGTCGATGGCCTGTTCGAGCTGCATCAGGTCGCGGCGTTCCTTGATGAGTTGCGACTGCTGGCGCGCGGCGTCCTTCAGCACGTCGTTGTCCTGCAACTCGTGGAGCAGCATCAGCGCGTGGCGTTCGAGATCGTTTTCGCCGGCCCACTGCGCCAGCTCGAACAGCGCCAGCGGGTCGGTGCGCCCGATGGCGCGCTGGCGCGACTCGAACTCCGCGCGGTTCCAGAGCGTCGCGAGCTCTTCGGGGCGCTCTTCGGCGGGAATCTGACCGAGCAGCTCCAGAGCCTGTTCCGGACGCTGCCCCCTCAGAAGAGTTTCCGCCTCCGAGGAATACAGCTCGTAGCCCGCCGAGAGCGCCGCCATCGGCATCTTCGGGGCGATCGTGCGGTTGATCCACCGGCGCGCGTCCTGCTCGCGTCCGTTGCGGGAAGCCCACTCCGTCATTTCCCTCACCGTCAGATACGCTCGGTTGCGCGCGATCTCGGGGCTGTGGGGCCACAAGTTGCCGACGAGAATCGAAAGTGCCTTCTCGTAGTCTCGCGCGGCGCGCGCGCGGGCCGCTTCCGCGAGGTATATCATGGGCAGGTGAATCGCCGCCTCGCCGTTGGCGAGCAGTTCGAGCCGCTCGATCTGCTCGACCGCCTCGTGGTACTGGCCCTCCTGGACGAGTTGGCGAACGAGCCGCTTCAGGAACATTCGCGCCCACTGGCTCGTTTCCCCGTCCTGAAGCGCCTCCGGTCCGGCGCGCGAGAGCGCGTCGCTGGCCTTCAGCCCGTCCTCCAGTTCCAGGTAGATGCGCGCGGCGAGAATCTCCCCTTTCGGCGAGAGAAACCCCGCGTTCTCCATTTCCTCCAGATGCACGAGCGCGTCGGTGTGCTGCCTGGGGTCCAGGCCGGGTGCGCTGCCGACGAAGAAGCCCTCGTGGCCCTGGAAGATGTCGTTCAGTTCCGCGTCGTCCGCTCCGGCCTCGTGCGCGACGACGATCGCGCGGAGACCGCCCGGCATGTTCGCGCCCTTCAGCGTCGTCTTCAGGTCGATGATGGCGTTGGACGCCCCGTCGCCGCGGTCGATCCTCACGATCGCGGAACGCGGCAGCGTCACCTGGCCCCCGGACGTGCGCACCACCACGCGGTCCTCGTCCTCGGAAACCACCACGCCGGGGAACTGCTGGCCGTTGACATGGTGGACGACGTCCGCCCGCGCGGAGGAAAGCGCGACCAGGCACGCGATCGCGGCGGCGAGACTGCTTCCGTTCATGCCCATCGTTCGTTCCGTTCGCGCGCGCTAGTAGTCGTCGCGGACGATCATCATCTCGTAGTGAATCATCTCGGCGGGATCGTCGGACCTGGTTCCGCCCAGCAGCGGTTCGCCATCCGCTCCGACCCATCCGCGGCGGCGCATTTCCTGGCGCCAGAGCTCCGTCTCCGACCGTTTCTCGAAGAACTCGTTGTCGTCTCCGACGATGCCGATCTTGCGTTCCTGAAGGTGATTGCCGTGAAGATGCTCGTCGGTGCCGTCCCCGAGCGCGCGGAAGAACTGGTCCCTTGCCGTTCCGTAGTCGAACGGCGTCGATGTCTCCAGCATTCCGCTCATGGGAAGGCGGACCACGAGGTGGCCCTCCTCCAGGGGAAGCGGACCGGCGCCGGGCACGTTGTAGAGGATGCGAATCTTGCCGGTGAAGTCCTGCGGCAGGTAGTAGCGGTGGGGCGTGCGGACGCCGGGGTCCTCGACGTTCTCCTGAATCACCAGGAAATAGGCAGCCGAAAGCAACAGCGCCACTCCCGAAAGAGCGATCGGCAGCCAGGACCGCTTCGCGGGCGCGGCGGTCGTCGGGATCGGGGGCGCTGTCGCGGCGCTGTCGTTCAATTCGAACTCCTCTCGGAGAGGCTCGGCAGGTGCCGAAGCCTCAGTCCACCTTGTCGATCTCGCCAAGCAATCTCTTTGCCTGGGCCCTCAATCTTTCGTCCTCCGCCTCGCGTTCGATCCGCTTCATCGACTTGCGGGCCTCCTTCGGGTCCGCCGCCGAATACCATTCCATGGCGGACAGACGGATGTCGATGTCCTCCAGCGGGTCCTCCGCCGCGGACTTCAGTTCCGGAGCGATGGACGGCCCCTGCCCGGCGAGGTACTGGCGCGCCGACCACCGGCGGTCGTAGTCGCCGAACCGGCGAACCGCCCTCAGTGCGCCGCGAACGGTGCTGACGGGAAGCTCCTCCCGGATGGGGCCCTCCTCGCGCCGCCGAAGAATCGACGCCCGCGAGGGTTCGAACGTCTCGGCGTTCGCAGCCGCCCATTCCAGGAACTGTCCGACGGCTTCGCGCTGCCGCGCGCGCGACGTGTTTTCCGTAAGGCCGTAATTCCGACCGGTCAGATAGTAGACCGAATCGAACGCTTCCCGAAGCAGATCGGGATTCTCGCGACCCAGGTATTCCGCGAGAAACCCGATGCCGGCGGAATCGCCCGCCAGACCCAGCGCCACGGCCCCCTCCACCACGAAGGACGGCTGGGCCTCTCGCGCGATGGCGTTCCGAATGGCGCCGGCAGCCGCGTTGTCGCCGATCAGCCCGAGCGCCACCAGCGCGTTGTAGCGAACGAAGCGCAGAAACAGCGCCGCGTTGGCGTCCATGCTGTCGACGGCCATTCGTTCGGTGTCGCGGGACAGAACGGCGAGCACGCCCGGCGGCATCTCGTTGTTCAGAATCCTGGTCAACACGGGGACGGCTTCGCGCGCCTGCCGGAAACCCAGTTCCTGGATCGCCGCGTTGACGACTTCCGTCTTGATCTGCGGCTCCTGCGGAAGATCGCGTGCGATGGCCGCCTGGGGAAAGCCTTCGTTCAGGAATTTCAGGATCCCGGCGG
>JAJFLJ010000280.1 GCA_021772755.1 Candidatus Sumerlaeota bacterium | reverse complement strand
CGGCGGTGTTGGCGACGACGTACAGGACGAGCTTCTCGGCGGTATCGACCTGGATCAGCCGGCCGACCCACTCGTCCGCGACGAAGGGGGCCGGATCGGGGTCGTTGTCCCTCAGGGTGAGGAACACGCCGTCGGCGGACTTCGACTCCCACTGTCCGGTGGGAAGCAGCGCGGAGAGAAAGCGGGGATCGCCGTCGATGTTGCCGGACGCATCGACGTCCTCGGCCGCGTTGATGGCATCGGCTCCGTTCAGGTTTTCGGTGAGGTTGTTGGCGAAGTCGATGTTGTTGCCGAAGAAGAGACAGTTCGTGATCTCGGTGATGTCGAGGTCGTCGGAGACCTCCTGGATCGCGCGGGACACGTTGTCGGCGAAGATCGTGTTTCGAATGGCGATCGTCGTGGGATCGGGGGTGCCGAACGCGACGGCGTAGATACCGCCGCCGGAGGTGGCCGTGTTGTCCGCGATCGTGCAGTTCGTGAATTCGACATCTATTCCGGCGGTCAGGTTGACGGCGCCGCGGCCGGCGTTGCCGACGAAGAGCGTGTTGGTGATCCGGTCCGTGGATTCGCCCGCGATGTAGAGCCCGCCGGCATACGGCGAGGCGTCGTTGCCCGCCACGATGGTCCGGTCCATTCGGTGCATTCCGTCGCCGTTGTGGGAGATGGCACCGCCGCGGCCGGCGAAGTTTCCGCTGAGTACGCAGCGCCGCAGATCGACGGAACCGGTCGGCGCCGAGGTCATGATGCCGCCGCCGAAGCGGTCGGGCGCGGAGTTTCCGGCGACGAGGCAGTCGGTGAAGACGGGCTGGGAGCTGTCGAGATACGCGCCGGCGCCGCCGGATCCGGATGCGGAATCGACTCGGTTGTCGATGATCCAGCAGTCCGCCAGCCGGTTCGAGGCGTCGGCGAAATACATGGCGACCCCGCCGCCGTTGGCGTCGGAACCGGACACGTCGCCTCTTCCCCCCATGATGGCGACGCCTTCCAGCAGTGTGTCGGTGGTGGACTCCCAGGAAACGACGTGAAAGGCGGGCGAACCGCTGTCGGCGACGGACCCGTCGATGATGGTCGCGAAGGGATCGAGCGGGGGCCGGTCGCCTGGAACCGCTTCGTTGCCCTCGAATCCGCCCCGTACCTCGACGTCGGAAAGCATCTCCACCGCGGACTTCGAGTACCTGGACCCGTCGATCGCGGAGGCCGGCTGGTAGGTTCCCTTCTTGAGCCAGACTTGGGATGGGTTGTCGCCCTTTCGGGAGGGCACCGCAGCGTCGTCGATGGCCGCCTGAATAGTCTGCTTCGGACCGACGCCGGGTCCGTCGTTCGTCCAGGAACTGCCGTCGTTGCTGTCCAACCCGTTGACGGGATCGACGCGAATGACGACCTGGGCGGAGACCGTCATGGCCATGAACGTCTGGAGAAGCGCGAAACTGGAGAGCAGTGCGAGTTTGCGAATGCGCAGGAACATCGGAGGGGCGACCTCGACGGTAGCGCCGCCAATGAGGCGGGCGGCGGAAAGATGGTTTCGCGGAGCGAATCCGTACGGTGCGGCACGGGCGGAACGCCGTCAAGCTGCGGATGTCGTGGACGGACCCCGAGAGATGACCCCCGAGAGACGACCCCCGAGAAACCGCTTGCCGGGCCCGGTGCGGATCGCTCCCGTCGGACCCTGTGCAACCGATCCCCGACGGAGATGCCCCCGCAGCGATGGACCTTTCGACGATCGTCCGCCCGACATCGAACCACCTGGCTTCGGACCTCGGGGACGAAGTGGTGCTGATGAGTCTGAAGTCGGGGACGTACTTCGGGCTGAAGAACGTGGGGCTGGTGGTGTGGGCGGCGATGAAGGAGGAACCCCGGAGCGTCGGGGACCTGGCGGACCGGATCGTGGCGGAGTACGCCGTTCCCCGGGAGCGGGCCGAGGCGGACCTGCTGAGGCTGCTCGGGAAGATGGAGAAGAACGATCTGATCGAGGTCGTGGAATGAATGCGGTGCAGCGCTGGCAGCGGTACTCGGCGCGGGAGTGGGTGTTGCTGGCGGGGGCGTTCGCGGCGTTGTGCGGAGCGCGGGCGGCGCTGGCGGTGCTGCCCTGGCGCGTGATCGAGCCCCGCGAGGCGAAGAACCCCGCCAAATCCGCCGGAAAGCGCCGCGCGGAGGTCTCGGAACTCTCGATTTCTGTTGCGCGGGCGGCCCGGATCGTGCCCCGTTCGTACTGTCTGGCTCAAGCCTTGGCGCTGCACTGGCTCTCGTTGGCCGTCGGCGTTCCCGTGCGGGTGGTGATCGGTGCCAGTCGGGCCGACGGAAACCGCATTCGGGCCCACGCATGGGTCGAACACGAAGGACGAATCGTTCACGGCGGTTCGGAAGACGTTGGAAGTTTCCAGCGGTTCGCAAGACCGGCCGCGAAACGATCGAGGCACTGAGAAACGAAAAGACCCAAGTCCCCCAGGAGTACTCACACCATGGAAAACCCGAACAAGACGGAAGAGACCGGCACGAAGGAATACGCGGCTCCCGAGCTGGCGGAATACGGCGAGGTCGCGACGACGACGAAGGGCCCGAACCAGGGTCCGTCCGACGTTTTCCAGTGATCGGATCGAGCGAAGAAGGAACGGCGAACATGAACGAGAATCCGGGCACACCCCAGGCGCCGAAGGAATACACGGCTCCCGAACTCGTGGAGTACGGCGAGGTCGCGACGACGACGACGGGGACACGGGACCCGTCCGACATTTTCACCGATTGAAACTAGACGCGCAAGGAGCGACGATCATGAGAGAGCATCAGGACACACCCGAAGCGCCGAAGGAATACGAGGTCCCCGAGCTCGAGGAGTACGGCAGGATCGAAGCGGGAACGAAGGGCCTGGACCCCTCCGACATCATCGACAACGCATGACTCCAATCAGGGCGCGACCGACAGTGCACGACCACCTTTCCGGTCCGGGCTCTCCCCGGACCGTTTTTCATTTCGAGTTCTATGGCCTGGCGGTCTCGTCGGAGATTCCACTGCCTGGCTGGCCGGAGTGCGCTCCCACGCGGGAGGCGGAGGTCTTCGTCGTGCGCGGCTCGGTGGACGCCCCCGATCCGGAGGGCGACGGCGTGTTCGCCCGCTGCATGGACGAGTGCGGGGACTTCGTGGCGAACTGGCGCGGGTACGGCCGGTTCGCGGTGAGGGGCGGTTCGCGAATCGTCGTGGATGCGGAAGCGGAGAGCGACGCGACGGGCATCGGACTCTTCGTGGGCGGGCCGCTGATGGCGGTGATTCTTCAGTCGCGGGGGCGGGTGGTGCTGCACGGCGGCGCCGTCGAAATCGGCGGGCGCGCGGTGCTGGTCCTTGGACAGTCCGGCGCCGGCAAGTCCACGACGGTGGCGGCGCTTCTCGAACGCGGACACCGCTTCGTGACGGACGACTTGTGCGTCCTCGATCGCAGCGACGGCGTCTGGCGCATCGACCCGGCTCCGCCCCTGGTGAAGCTGAAGGACGAGTCGCTGAGCGCGATCGGCCACGATCCGCGGGAGTACGAGGAGTTCGGCAGGGCGGAGGAGAAGCGCCGCTTCGCTCCGGGCGTCCGCAGCGAAGCGCGCCTGCCGCTCGCCGCCGCGCTGCTGCTGGAATGGGGAGAGAAACCGCGCGTGTCGCGCACGACGTCCGGCGAGGCGTTCTTCGGGCTGCGGGCGAATTCGTTCACGATCCACGTCGTCGAGGATCTCGGATGGAACGAGCGCCATTTCGCGATGTGCGGGGAACTGGCGCGCGAAGTTCCCGTTCTGCGTCTGCGCAGGCCGCGCGACCTTGCGGCGCTCGACGCGGTGGCGGCGCTGATCGAAGAGACGCTTCCCGGAATTCCGGCGTGAGATGAAGAACGCCGGCGGGTATGTTTCGAAACTGGTCCGGTGCGCCGTTCGCGGAGATGCCGTGCCCCCGGCTCCCCCGTGGAACCGCGCGCAGTGGGAGGACTTCGCGTCCGTCTGCGCCTTTCACGGCGTGTCCGCATACCTGCATTCGCGCGTGGGAAGAGAGGCCTGGCGGGACGCTCCGCCGGAAGTCCGCGAGTCCATCGCGCTCGAGGCGCGGGCCGTCGCCGTCCGCAACATGGAGATCGCCGGCGCCATCGGGGAACTCGCCGCGTCCCTGCGAAGCCGCGATGTTCCCTGGCTGTTGCTGAAGGGCCCGGCGGTCGCCATCGCGGCCTACGGCGACATCGGACGGCGGAGCTTCGGCGACCTCGACATATTCGTTCGCGCGGAGGACGCGCCCGCCGCCGGAGACGCGCTGCGGGAACTCGGCTACGCCGCCTCGAAATCGCCGGAGGGCCATGCGTTCGGCGCGAAGGCGGTGGCGAAGGACTTCGAGTGCGCCTTCGGTCTGCGCGACGACCGGCGCATCGTCGTCGATCTGCACTGGGGACTCGCTCCGCGCATCATGGGATTCCGCGCGCCGTTCGAGACGCTCTGGAAACGCCGCGATTCCATCGCGCTGGGGGGAAACGACATCGCCGTTCCCGGCAGAGTCGATCTCGCGTGGTATCTCGCGATCCACGGAAGCCGACACCTCTGGTACCGGTGGACGTGGCTTTGCGACCTGGCGCTCGTGATGGCGCAACTGGCACCGGCGGAGGTGGAGGAACTGAAGAGGCTCGCGATTCGACGGCGGAATCCGGCGTACGTCGCGGCGGCCCTCGCCGTCCTGGGCGACGCGGGACTTCTTCCCGGCGGGTGCGTGCGGCTTCGCGGCGAGACGTGCGCGATGGCGAACGCGGCCGGGCTGCGCATCGTGCGGCGCATCGCGCGCGAGTCGCTGACGACCCGCCACATCCCGCCGTCGAACAACACGGAACTGCCGCTCGCGCACGCGCTGATGGTGGAGTCGCCCGCCGCGCGCGCGCGCTACCTGATGGACGCCGGCGCGAACGCGGTCTCGAAGCCGGGACTGGTGATCGGAAGTCTGAAGCGCAGGTTCACCGAAGGTTCTACTCGGTAGCGGGTTCGATGGCGGGGTCGGCGCGCCCGAAGTACGTGTAGGTCGGCGTCACATTGCCGTAGGTGCCGAAGTGCTCCGTGTTCGCGCCGATGCCGTTGGTGCTTTCCTGCGTGGAGATGTACCTGAAGCCGCGGCCTCCGTCGATCCACTGGAGAAAGATCACGCTGTGGCCGGTGATCTTCTCCTCCTCGTTTTCCGTTCGCCATATCTGCATGAAGTCGCCCGGCAGCGCTTCCTGCCAGGGGATTTCGCGGCCCACCTGAAACGCCTCCAGCGCCGCCGAGGGTCCGGGGCCGTTGAGGTCCTCGACGAACCAGAGGCGCTTGAACTCGCCGAAGTCCTGGGGCGCGAGTCTCGGCTCGGGGCCGGACTGGCGGCCTTCGAGCCAGCGCTCGTAGGACTTCGCGAAGACCTCGAGAGTCCACCCGCAGCAGAAAGTGCGGCCGCCGGTCTCGCCCCGCATCACCTGCTCGCCCTGGAGAAAGACGTCGGCCGAGCAGCCATCGTAGGAGACGAAGTCCTCGTCGGTCCGTTTGGGCCACCAGTAGGTGTGGGTGCCGTTGCGGGGATACTCGAAGGCCGTCTTAAGGACGAGTCGATTGAAGGAGGGCAGCTCCGTCTCCGGCACACCGTACCAGGTCTTTGGCCCGCGGGCACACGCGCCCAACAGGAAGGCGAAAAGCGCGACGGAAAGAATGCGAAGTGCGGTCAACGGATGGTCCCCCGGAACGAACGATGGAAGAGCCAAGCGGAAAGCCGCTGGCGCTGTCATGGGAAAACCGAAGCGGAGCGCACAGCCGTCGCCGGGGGAACGACGCCCGGGCACGGAATCCCGCCGGGGCGGGGCCCATGCGGGCTCGCGGGTCGAGAGCGCGCGGCGGGAGGAGTCCTCGCAACGGACTGATTTCACTGAACTTGAGGTCAATTTGGGAACTTTCGCCAAAATGGCTGCCGATTTCCGCCGCATGAGCCGGTCTCCCCCCTTGACAGCGGACGGGAGAAACGGCTACTCACACCGGCCCTTCCGGGACAGGTGCGAATTAACGCGCCGTATTCTCTTTCAGGTCAGCACTATGTACGCGATTCTCAAGCAGGGCGGTCGCCAGTACCGCGTTTCACCGGGTGACATCATTCAGGTGGACAAGCTGGACGTGGAAAAGGGCGCCGAGATCGAGCTCGATGGCGTGCTGATGGTCGGCGATGCCGACATGCTCGAAGTGGGCGCGCCCGTTCTGGACGACTTCAAGGTCCAGGCGAAGGTGCTGCGCAACGACCGGGGGCGCAAGATCACGGTCTTCAAGTTCAAGCGCCGCAAGGGCTACCACAAGAAGCAGGGTCACCGCCAGGACTTCACGGAACTGCGGGTCACCGCCATCACCAAGAGCGGCGAGCCCATCCAGGCTTAAGCGCGCAAAGGACGTTTTCCCATGGCTCATAAAAAGGGCGTAGGCTCCACAAAGAACAACCGCGACTCGCATTCGCAGCGCCGCGGAACGAAGGCTCACGACAACCAGTTCGTGACCGGCGGTTCCATCATCATCCGCCAGGTCGGGAACAAGTGGTGGCCGGGCCGCAACGCCGGCCAGGGCAAGGACTTCACCATCTTCGCCAAGTACGACGGCCACGTGAAGTTCGAGCGCAAGGGCACGGGCCGCCGCTACGTGCACATTCTTCCCGCAGACGAATTCGCCGCGCTTCAGAACAACTGAGCACAGCCGGTTCGAACCAGGATCATCCAGCGCCTCCCGGCCTTCGAAACCGGGAGGCGCTTTCGATTTCAGGAGGCCGCGACGCCATGACCACCGATCTCATCGGAGCCCTCTCGGACGCGAGGATGGCGGCGCTGCTTGCATGGCAACGCGTCATGCCCTACTTCCAGGGCGACTTCCGCGTGTTCGAGAAGGAGGGCGCGGGCCCGGCGACGGACGCGGACCGCGAAGCCGACGCGTTCCTGACGGGGTGGCTCGGCGAACGGTATCCGGAGGCGGGGTTTCTGACGGAGGAATCCGACGAGGACCTGTCGCGGCTCGAACGCGACGACGTGTGGATCATCGACCCGATCGACGGCACGACGGACTTCATCGCCGGCGGCGCGGACTTCGCGGTTCACGTCGCCCTGGCGCGCAGGGACGCCGACGGCGCCTGGCGACCGGTCGCGACGGTCGTCTACGAACCGGTTCGCGGCCGCCTGTCGAGCGCGTGCCGGGGCGGCGGGGCGTTCGTGGAGGTCGAGGAGGCGATCGGCGGAAAGCTTTGGTGGCAGCGCGGAGTCCGGGACCCTTCGCTGATTCCCTTCGGCGAGCCGCAGAGGATGGTGGTTTCGGACCGTTCGGAGATCGCCGACCTCCGCGCGGTGGCGTCGAAGACGCACACGCCCAGGCGGCTGGGGGCGATTCTGGAGGCGCTCGGCATCGACGCGCCGGACCGCCGGGGCGGACTTGGCGTGAAGGCGATGGAGGTGGGCGGGGGCCGGGTGGAGTTCTACCTTCAGCCGGACGGGCGGCGGGCCAACGAGTGGGACCTCTGCGCGCCGCACCTGATCGTCGAGGAGGCCGGCGGCCGGGTCTCCGACATGGAGGGCCGCGCGATCACGTACAACCGCGAAGACGTCCGTCTTTCCGGGGGCGTGGCCATCTCCAACGGCGCCTGCCACGACGTGCTGCTGGAGCGCGCCAGCATCGTTTCCGCGCCCTGATCGCACCCCTTTCGGCTTGCGATTTCCGACCGGTTCGGCCCTCTTGAATCGCATTCGAGAGAACAATTCATAAGGAGTCAGCCTCATGATACACACGAGGATGGCCGCCCTGCCGTTGATGGCGTGGGCCGGCCTCGCGATCAGTGCGTTCGCGCAGGAACCCGTTGGAACCGCTTTCACCTACCAGGGCCGCCTGACCGACGGCGGCAGTGCCGCCGACGGCATCTACGACATGCGGTTTCTGCTGTTTTCCGACGACGCCGGAACGGTGGAAACGGGCGATCTCTGTCTCGACGACGTCACCGTCAGCGATGGTCTGTTCAGCGTCGAACTGGACTTCGGGCTCGCTGCGTTCGGTCCCGACGCGCGGTGGATGGAAGTCGCCGTTCGCGAGGACGCGGGTGTGGACTGTACGCTGGATTCCGTTCCTTCGTCGTACACGGCTCTGGCGCCGCTGAGAAAGGTCAACCCGTCGCCGCTGTCGCGCGTCGCGACGAACGGCCCCTACGGGGCGATCGGGGGCGGAACGGGCAACGATGTGACGGACCGCTTCGGAGCGATCGGCGGGGGCGAGAACAACCAGGCGGGCGACAACGATCCGGATCCGGAGAACGTGACTCACGCGTTCGTCGGCGGCGGTCTTTCGAATCAGGCGTCGGGCGTTCGGTCGGTCGTCGGCGGTGGAAACACGAACAAGGCTTCCGGCGAGAACTCCGCCGTGGGCGGCGGAACCATGAACCATGCGATGGGCCAGGCGGCGACGGTGGGGGGCGGCGTCGGAAACGAAGCGCAAGGGTTCCAGTCGACGATCGCCGGCGGACACGACAACACGGCAAGCGGCGTCAACTCGACGGTGGCAGGCGGAACGTCGTCGGTGGCGAACGCGCTGGCTGCCACGGTCGGCGGAGGATCCGGGAACACGGCGACGGGGGACTACTCGACGGCAGCGGGCGGACGGGGCAATAACGGCGCCGGTTCCGACAGCACCGTTTCCGGCGGTCGGCAGAACAGCGCTGCGGGAAGCGAATCGACGGTGGGCGGCGGTTTCGACAATTCCGCGTTCGACAACCAGTCGACCGTCGGTGGCGGAAGCGGGAACTCGGCCGGCAAGAGCGACCCGGATTCCTCCTCGACGACGGGAGCGACGGTGGCCGGCGGACGGCTGAACGCCGCGTCCGACTCCTACGCGACGGTGGGCGGCGGCGACTCGAACGTGGCGTCGGACGCGGCGGCGACGGTCGCCGGCGGCAGCAACAACGCCGCGCAATCGGCCTACGCCTTCATCGGCGGCGGAGAAAACAACACGGCTCTCGCGGCCTACAGCGTCGTCGGTGGCGGACAGACCAACGAAATCGACGTTCCCCACGGCGTGATCGCCGGCGGCAAGAGCAACGTTGTGGAATTCTTCGCGGGAACGATCGGCGGCGGCGACACGAACTTCATCGGCGTCGAGGACGGGAAGCGGGACAAAGGCGCGATCATCGTGCCGCCGACCAATCCGAGCGCGACGATCGCCGGCGGTTCCGCGAACAGCGTGACGGCGAGCGGCGGAACCGTCGGAGGCGGAAACGCCAACTACGTCGGAGACGAGTTCAGCGTGATCGCGGGCGGAACGGGGAATCAGATACTCCCTCCGATCACCCTCAAGGGCTTCGGCCCCGGTCCGTTTCCTTCCGCGATTTCCGGCGGCGTAGACAACACGTCGTTCGACCGGGGAGCGTCGATCGGGGGCGGCACGGGGAACGTGGTCCACGACCAGTGGGGAACGATCGGCGGCGGATTCGGGAACCAAACCGGA
>JAJFLJ010000279.1 GCA_021772755.1 Candidatus Sumerlaeota bacterium | reverse complement strand
AAGGGTCTTCGGACGGGGGTTCGAATCCCCCCGGCTCCACCAACTTCCCGCCCGCAAGGGCGGGATTTCCCTTTTTCGCGATGGTCGTTCCGCATCGCGCCCGGGTTCTCTGCGCGTGGGTTCTCTGCGCTTGCGTCATGGAGCGCAGCGTTGGTGGCACTGTATGAAATGCGACCCTGAAAGGGTCGCGATATCGAAGCCCGGGGTCAGCGCCGAAGGCGCGCAAAGAAGAGCGATCTGGCGGAAGGTCCGATCGTCGCGATCGGCACCGATTCATCTTCTTCGCCACCCGGTGGGCCTTCGCGTTCCCCTGCGAATCCACACCATACCAAGATCATTGCCGGAGGTCGAGGACGCACGGCGGCACGGGCGCATCGCGCCTGGAGACGATCGCCTATGGTTGCCGCAGGCAACCATAGGACACCGAACGCAACGGAACGAACAGCATCGCTGTTCGGCAATGTCCGCGGGAACGCGGACTCCGCTCTACGCCCCCCGCAGGCGGGCGGCGATTTCCTTCAGAATCTCCGCGGCGAGGCGGTCCTTCGAGGTCGTTGGGACTTCGCGCGTCGCGTCGGCGGTGACGATGGTGGCGCGGTTGGTGTCGGTGCCGAATCCGGCGCCGGGTTCGCCGACGGGATTGGCGACGACGATGTCGAAGGACTTGCGGTGCAGTTTGCCGCGCGCGTTCTCGACGAGGTCGTGGGACTCGGCGGCGAATCCGACGAAGACCTGGCCCTCGCGACGGCGTTTCGACGCTTCGAGCGCCACGTCCGGCGTGCGCACGAGCCGCAGAGTCGTTTCTTCCGGGCCGTCCTCCTTCTTCGCCTTCGCGCCGGAGCGTTCGGCGGGTTTCCAGTCGCTGACGGCTGCGGCGAAGATGGCGGCGTCGGCATCGGGGAGATGGCGAAGCACCGCGTCGCGCATCTCTTCGGCCGTCACGACACGTTCGAGATGCGCGAGACCGCCGGGAACGGCGATTTCCGAGGGACCGAGTACGAGCGTGACGCGCGCGCCGGCGGCGACGGCCTGGCGCGCGATGGCGACGCCCATCCGTCCGGTCGAGGGGTTTGTGATGCAGCGCACGGGATCGGCGAATTCGCGCGTCGGACCGCTGGTCACGAGGACGCGCCGCCCGGCCAGGTCGGGAACCTCGCGCGCGTCGCGCAGATGGTTCACGATGGCGATGAGGATGTCCTCGACGTCTGCGAGACGCCCGACGCCTTCGTCGCCGCAGGCCGTCTTGCCGGTACCCGGTCCGACGATGGTGTGGCCGCGTTCGGAGAGAGTGCGGACGTGTTGCTGCACGGTGGTGTGCTGGAACATCGTGGGGTTCATGGCGGGGGCGACGACGAGCGGCCCGGGCCACGCGACGGCGAAGGTCGACAGCGCATCGTCGGCGAGACCGAGAGCGAGACGCGCGAGCGTGTTGGCGCTGGCCGGGGCGATGCAGAACACGTCGGCCCACTTCGTCGCGGCCAGGTGGTCCATGTCTCCGCCGGATGCCCAGAGCGAAACGACGGTGCGGTTGCCGGTGATGGCATCGAAGGCGGCGGGGCCGGCGATGTTGGCCGCGTTGGCGGTGAGGACGGCGCGAACCTCTCCCCCGCCCTTGATGACGGTGCTGGCGATGTCGAGCGCGCGATAGGCGGCGATGGAACTGGACACGCCGAGAAGCAGTTTGAGGCCGGAGTAGATCATTGCGGTGTTGGCTCCATGTCCTTCGCGGGAATTCGCCGCGCCGGGCGCGGTCTCTCCCGCCGGACGCCGCGCCGTAAAGACCATTTCGGGGAGAGGCTACCCGTCATCGAGACGAAACACGAGGAACTGCCGGTAGTGGTCGGACCCGCCGGGGCCGACGAGATCGGCCGCCACAGGCAGAATGCCGGGGGACGCGAAGCTGTGGTCGATCTGGACGAAGGCCAGTGCGACGGGAAAGGTCGCGAAGAGATTCGACGTGCGTGGCACGCGGTAGTACTCGCGAAGGTCCCAGCTGGCGAGCCAGCGGTTGCCTGGCGACGAGCGGTAGAAATCGCGCATGCCTCGCGTGGCGCCCGCCATCCGCCACGATCCGCGGGTGGTGTTGAAGTCGCCCGTCAGCACGAAGGGATGCTCTGCGCCGTCGAGGATCGTTCGAAGCTCCGCGAAGAGTTCCTCCGTATCGCCCCGGGGCGGGCTCGGCATGTCGACGAGGTAGACGGAGAGCTTCTCTCCGCGAACGTCGAGCGTCGCGCGAAAGACGCGAAGCCGCGTCCTGGTGGCGTATTCCTTCTCGTCGACGATGGGAAAGCGCGAACCGATGGCCATCTGCAGAGTCGATGCCCACTGGAATTCCGGCGGAACGGCGCGGCGCAGGAACCCCGGCGGACGGCTGCGATAGGTTCCCTCGAGAAGGCAGACGATGTCGGGGTCGCCCTCCTGGAAACCCGCGACGACGTCGTCGTTGCCCAGGTTGTAGGACATGACGTTCCAGCTCGCGAGGGTGACGTCGCGTTCGGAATCCGTCGCGGGGGACGGAACGAGAAGAGGCACGAGGCGGGGCTGCTCGACGAAGACGGTCCAGAGCAGCGCCAGCGCGAGAAGCGGATGCAGCACGAGACGGACGCGCTTTCCGCCGGCGATGAAGGGCGCCGTCAGAAGCGCCGGAACCGCAAACACGAACGCGGGAACGATGAAGAGGAATTCGGACGGCGCGACGAGGTCGCGCAGGACGATTCGCAAGAGGAGCGGCGCGAGAAACGCCGCGTGGATTCCGAGAGCGATGCGGCGGACGATGCGAACGATGCGCCTGGCGCGGGATGATGAAGGCGCTGTCCCGTCCCCGCCGTTCTCGGTCATGATCGGTGGCTCCGTCCGGGGCGTCAGCGGGCCGGGGGCCGCGACGCTTCGAGCAGCATGTTCAGCAGCGCCTCGCGGTACGCAGGGTCCGGCCGGCCGGATGCCGCCGCAACGACGATCAGACCGGGAATGACGGGGAACCCGTCGGCTTCGCGCCCGTCGAGATCGCGGTAGAGGTGGACGATGTCGCCCTCGCGGTCGTGAACGCTCCAGTTGTCGCCGCTTGCGACGGTGTCGAATCGCGACTTCGCCATCGTCTCCCCCAGACGCGCGACACGCTCCTCGGGCACGGGAAGCATGACGCGGTGCGCCGCCGTCGTCGCGCGGGAAAAGTAGAGCGTCGCGAAGACGCCTTCGCCGACGATCCGAATCGGGGAACAGGCGGTGTGCGCCGGCGAGAGTTCGCCGCGACAGGTGACACCGACCGTCGCCCCGCGTGCGGAGGAGCCTCCGGTGCCGCAGAACTCGTGGATCAGCGGCAGCGGTTCGTGGTACGGAGCGGGGCCTTCGGCGATCGCCGCCCCGTCCGGCAGAATCCACTCGAAGGCGGCGTTCTCGCCCTCCGCCGGAAAGGGAATCTCCGCTTCGTCCCCCATGCGAATCATGCAGCTGCCGTAGAGCGGCAGCCTCACGCCGGATCGCGGGGGATCGGCTGCTTCCTCGTAGTCCTCGGAGTGAAAGGACTCGGCGGGCTCGTCCGTCAGACGAAGCCACCAGCGAATGCCGCCGCCGGGCTCGGCGAGAGGGCGCGTTGCGATACGGGCCGCCTGGGATTCGACGAGGTCCGCGCGAAACCGCCGTGCGGCGACGCGCGCCTCCGCGACGACTTCGCGCTCGAGGTCCTTGCGTCTCTTCAGGCTGCCGAGGATGCGCTCGATCTCCGAATCGAGATGCGTGGCGGCGTGCTCGCGGATGCGAACGGTGCTCGCCCGCAGATCGATGGTCGTGCGGTGCCATTCGTAGACGCCGGTGATCTCCAGCTTTCCGCCGGCGGGAACGTAGACCGCGTTCTCGGAACCGTATCCGTGGGTCATTCCTGCAACTCGTTCATCATGTAGCTGACCGCGTCGGTGTAGGTGATGCGCGCGTCGCGGATGTGGCGCGTCAGCAGGAAGTTCTGGTGAAGGCCCTCGACGACGAACTCCATCATGACGGCCTTCTCGGCGGGAACGCCGGAGAGCCCGAGGGAATCCGCGATATCGCCGAGTCCGTCGACCGCTCCGAGCGCCGCCGCGTATTCGGCGTCGTCCATGTCGGTGGAGATGAGCAGCTTGTTGCCGGCCTCGAACCAGTCGATGGCGGGCTGGAAGCGCTGGAAGTCGAGCTTGCGTTCGCGCCCGCGGCGGTACTCCGGGTCGAAGCGCGAATTGAAGAGATGGCGCACGGCCCGGCCGATCAGGTGCAGGGCGACGTTGGCGATGCCCTCCTGCTCGCCCTTGAAGACGAGTTCGATCTTGCCGGTCAGAGCGGTCAGCGCGGCGAAGAGGTCCGTCACGCGGGCGACGGTTTCGGTCGCGCCGGAGGCGACGGCGCGGGCCTCGGCGCAGGAGACGACGGTTTCGAGGAAGGAGATCGCCATGCGTGCGCTGACGCCGGAGGACTTGTCGACGAACTCGCTTTCGCGCGCCTCGACGGCGATCTGCTCGATGGCTTCGCGAAGCAGCCGGGGAACATGGACCGTCACGTCGCGGTCGGTCCAGGCCTCCTGTTCCGTGATGCGGATCGAGTCTTCCAGGCTCTCGGGGTAGTGCGTGAGAATCTGCGCGTCGATGCGGTCCTTGAGCGGCGTGATGATGTTGCCCCGGTTGGTGTAGTCCTCCGGGTTCGCCGTGAAGACGAGCATGACGTCGAGCGGCAGGCGCACGGGAAAGCCGCGAATCTGGATGTCCTTCTCCTCGAGGATGTTGAGGAGGCCGACCTGGATGCGCGCCTGGAGGTCGGGCAGTTCGTTGATGGCGAAGATGCCCCGGTTCGTGCGCGGAACGATGCCGTAGTGGATGACCTCCTCGTCGGAGAAGTCGAGCTTCCGCGCGACGGCCTTGATGGGGTCGATGTCTCCGATCAGGTCGGCGATGGAAACGTCGGGGGTGGCGAGCTTCTCCTGGTAGCGCCGCTCGCGGGGAAGCCAGTCGACGGGCGTTTCGTCGCCGAGCCGTTCGATGGCGTCGCGACCGCTCTTCGTGAGCGGAAGCATCGGGTCCTCGTTGACGGGCGAATCGCGCAGGACCGGGACGAAGTCGTCCAGCAGATTCACCAGCTGGCGGATCATGCGGGTCTTCGCCTGTCCGCGCAGCCCCATCAGCAGGAAGTCGTGGCGCGCGAGAACCGCCGCGTGGATCTGCGGGATGACGGTCTTGTCGAATCCGACGATGCCGGGGAAGACGGTTTCGCCGGCGCGAAGCATGCGGACGAGATTCCGCCGCATCTCGTCCTTGACGGAGACGGGCTTGTAACCCGCGGCCTTCAGCTCACCGAGCGTCTTGGGGCGCACCGGGGACTTCATCGGCATCCTCCAGGTATTTCCAGACGGGCTTTTCGGAGTAGTCGAGACACTCCGGCAGCGGTTCTTCGGGCCGGACCAGCACGGTGGCGGGGTCGGTCAGGTACTTGTTGGCGACGCGCATGACGTCGCGCGTGGTGACAGCGCGAACGAGGTCGGGATAGCGTGCGTCGTATTCGGGGCCGAGACCGGTGAAATGCCAGTAGGCAAGGTGGGACGCCTTCTGGCCGTTGGTCTCGTGGTCGCGCAGATAGCCGCCGATCAGGTAGGCCTTGGCGCGGTCGAGTTCGGCGGCCGTGACGGGCTCGAGTCGAACGGCTTCGATCTCCGCGGCGATTCCGTCCAGGCTCTCGCAGATGCGCTCGGGAGTGGTTCCGATCCAGGCGACCATGTAACCGGCGTTGCGCTGGCCGGAACCGAATGCGCCGACGCCGTACGCGAGTCCCTTCTCGTCGCGAAGGCGGACGAACATGCGCGACGACATGCCCTGGCCGAGCACGGCGGTCATCACGTCGAGGGCCGGCGTGTCCTCGTGGGTCACGGGACAGGTGATGTAGCCCGACGCGATGAAGCTCTGCTCGACGTTGCGGACGATCTGCTCGAGCGCCGCGCGCGGGCGCCATGTCTGCCCCGCCTGGGTGTCGGGGCGGTCCGTGGCCGGCAGCGCGCCGAGGCGCTCCTGCACGAGAAGAACGGCGTCCTCGAAGGGCACGTCGCCGACGATGGAGACGATCATCTGGTCGGGAACGGCGAACCGGGCGTGGGCATCGACGAGATCGGTCTGGGTCAGGGCCTCGAT
Source organism: Candidatus Sumerlaeota bacterium (assembly GCA_021772755.1). Classification (GTDB taxonomy): domain Bacteria; phylum Sumerlaeota; class Sumerlaeia; order SLMS01; family JAHLLQ01; genus JAJFLJ01. Next base: position 1,661 of record JAJFLJ010000279.1, on the reverse strand, counting down.
GGTCTCGGGTTCGCCGTCGACGGGGCGTCCGTAGGGGCCGGGGCTGAAGAGCTGGTCGCGGAGGCGCTTCATGGCGGCGCCGGAGGGACGGTCGTCGCGAACGCGAATCTCGGAAAGCACGCGCTTCTTTTCCAGGCGGATTTCGTCGATGGGAAAGGTCGGTTCGATCAGCACGTCGGAGAGGATTTCGAAGGCGCGGGGCAGATCGCCGCGCACGCATTGCAGGCCTGCGGAGACGTACTCGTGGCTGGCGGAGGTCGAGACCCGCGCGCCGAGGTCTTCGAGGGCCTCCGAAATCTCGTCGGCCGACCGCGTCCGGGTGCCTTTCGTCAGCAGGCGCATGGCGAGATGGGTCCTGCCGGTCTTCTCGTCGGGGTCGCTGGCCGCGCCGGGCACCGACATCCACGCGACGGCGACGATGCCGCTGTCGCGAACGCGGTGGTGCAGCAGCGTGATTCCGTTTTCGAAGGTATGGACCATGACATCTCCGGTTCGGTTCGTCGTCGTTCCGGCGGTTTCGATGCGCCGGGTCTTCCACGAGCACCCGGCAAGGAGCAGCGCTGCGGCCAGAACGACCGGCGCGATCCGCCAAAGCGTCTTGTGTGCCCGCGTTTCCATCCCGGTCAGGGTGCCGCCGTTTCCCGCGCAGCCGGTCCGGCGACCCACAACTGGGCCCTGCCGGTGTCGATCTGCGACAGCATTTCCACGACCTGCTTCGACTCGACCGCATCGACGGCGCCGGGATAGTCGGCGAAGAGCGATGGGCTGTCGAATGAGGCGAAACCGTAGCCCAGCAGCGTGGCCTTGCCCGAGGTCGTTTCCGCCTGGTAGAGGTGCTCGGTCACGAGCTTGCGCTTCGCGCGCGTCAGTTCCCGCGAGCCCGGGCCGTCCTTGCGGAGGGCCTTCAGTTCGGCGACGATTTCGTCGCGAACCGCTTCCGTGTTCTCCGCGTCGCAGGTGCCGTAGAAGGCCCAGAAGCCGGGATGGCGGCCACGGGGGCCGAAGCCGTTGATGCTGGTGACGAGGCCCTTCTTCTCGCGGAGCGAGTTGACGAGGCGCGACGTGCGGCCCTGGACGAGAAGCGACTCGGCGACATCGGAAACGGCAGCCGCTTCGAGCGTCGGTTCGAGCGTCGCGGGAAAGGTGACGAAGAAGTAGGTCTGCTGCCAGTCCTTCTGCCAGACCCCACCGGGGGATTCCGTGAAACGGGTCTCCGGGGTTTCCTCCCGCCAGGGCCGCATCTCGCGGGTGAAGCCGCCGAGGAGCTCTTCGAGACGGTTGCGCAGCGCGATGGCGTCGAAGTCTCCGGCCGCCGCGAACACCATGTTGTCCGGGGTGTAGTGGCGCTGGTAGTGTTCGAGAAGCTGGTCGCGGGTCATGGCTCCGACGGTCTCGGGCGTGCCGATGACGGTGCCGGCGTAGGGGCCGGACTCGTAGATGGAGCGGGTGATTTCGTCGTAGAGGAACCCGACGGGATTGTCCTGTTTCTGGCGGATTTCCTCCAGGATGACGAGGCGTTCCTTTTCGACCTCCGCCGGGTCGATGCTCGAATTGAGGAGAACGTCGGCCATGTCCTCCAGTGCGCGGTCGAGGTGCTCGGCGGGAAGCGTCATGTAGTAGTGGGTGTAGTCGTTGCTGGTGGCGGCGTTGAGATAGCCGCC
>JAJFLJ010000278.1 GCA_021772755.1 Candidatus Sumerlaeota bacterium | reverse complement strand
GCTGGGAAATCTGAAGGAGGGCGGTTCCGGCGCGAAAGGTGTCGCCGACGGCGGCGGTTTCCTCCGGCCAGCCCTCCAGCGTGAGGTTCTCGCCGAAATTCGGTCGGTCGAACTCCACCAGCAGGTCCGCCTCCAGCAGGCGGTAGGTCTCCGTGTCGAAGACGTTCACCTTCATGTTTCCGCCGTGATGGCCCTGGTACTCGCAGGCGTCGCCCTCGAACCCGCAGGCGGTGAGGCGAACGGGTCCCGTGGCGGGGCGGCGGCCGATGGAGCTTCGAAACTCGCGCCCGTCGGCGCCGACGAGGGTCTGAGGCATGCCGACGCTGAGGTGCACGATGCGCGGGTTCCCGTTCATGGCGGGATCAGGCGCAAGGGCCCGGCGGCGGGCAAGGGGGACATAAGGCTGGACGCCCCCCGCGCGGGGCCCGTACCTCCAACGCCCGCCCCGCCAGGGCGGCAGTCCCGCCCGAGGAACACGCATGTCGCATAGTCCGCGCAAAGTCCTGATCGGAGTCGCCTGGCCCTACGCCAACGGCCTCCAGCACATCGGCCACATCGCCGGTGCCTACCTGCCGCCGGACGTGTTCGCACGGTTCCAGCGCATGAAGGGCAACGACGTGCTGATGGTCAGCGGATCGGACACCCACGGCACCCCGGTGACGATCAAGGCGGACGAGGAGGGCGTGACCCCCGCCGACGTGATCGACCGCTATCACCCGACCTTCATCGAGAGCTATCGCAAGCTCGGGCTCACGTTCGATCTCTTTACCCACACCGACACCGAGAACCACTGGAAGGTCACGCAGGACTTCTTCGCGTGCCACCGCGAAAAGGGATACATCTACACGGACACCCAGCAGCAGATGTTCGACCCCCAGGTCCAGCGCTTCCTGCCCGACCGCTATGTCGAGGGCGAGTGCCCCAAGTGCGGCTCCGCAGAGGCCCGCGGCGACCAGTGCGACAGTTGCGGCGCGATCTACGACGCGACGGAACTCAAGAACCCCCGCTCGAAGATCAGTGGCAGCACCGACCTGGAAGTCCGCGAGACCGAGCACTTCTTCCTGGACCTCGGCAAGGTCAACGAACCCCTGCTGGAATGGGTCGGCACCGGGAAGGACCACTGGCGCACGAACGTTCGCAACTTCACGAAGGCGCAGCTCGCCGAGCGCAAGCTGCGCGGCCGGCCCATTACGCGCGACATCTCCTGGGGCGTCGAAATCCCCGAGCCCGGCTACGAGTCCAAGCGCATCTACGTCTGGTACGACGCCGTGATCGGCTATCTCAGCGCGTCGAAGGAATGGGCCTCTCTCTCCGGCGACCCCGACGCGTGGAAGACGTGGTGGACGGAGGGCGAAAGCGACGGATCGCGGTCGTACTACTTCATCGGCAAGGACAACATCCCCTTCCACACGATCATCTGGCCGGGAATGCTCTGGGCGTACGGCGGGCTGAATCTTCCCTACGACGTGCCAGGCAACGAGTACCTGAACATGAAGGGCCGCAAGTTCAGCAAGAGCCGCGGCAACATCATCGGCATCCTCGACGTGCTCGAACGCTATCAGCCCGACGCGTGGCGCTACGCGCTGACCGCCGCCGCCCCCGAGGGCAACGACGTCGATTTCGCGTGGGAGGACTTCGTCGACCGCGTGAACGGCGAACTCGTCGCCAACTGGGGAAACCTGGCGAACCGCGTGCTCTCCTTCGCGTTCAAGCGCTTCGACGGGAAGGTTCCCGTCCCCGGGGAACTCCAGGAGGTCGACGCGACGCTGCTGGCGGAGACGAAGGCCGGCTTCGAGAGCGTCGGCGCCCTGCTGGAGGCCGTGAAACTGCGCGCCGCGGCGGGGGAGCTGCTGCGCATCAGCAGCCTGGTGAACAACTACATAACGCAGACCGCTCCCTTCACCGTCATCAAGACCGACACCGCCCGCGCCGGGACCATCGTCTGGACGGCGCTGCAGTGCATCGAGTGGCTGAAGACGATGTGGTCGCCGGTGCTGCCCCACAGCTGCCAGCTCCTGCACGAGTACCTGGGCCACGACACCGCGCTCTTCGGCCGCCAGTACACCGAAACCGTCCGCGACGTGCGGGGCGAACATCTCGTTCTGCGGTACGACCATTCGGAGGCGGCGGGAGTATGGGGACCGGCGCACCTGTCCGGCGGCCAGACGCTGCGGCAGCCCGCACCGCTCTTCACCATGCTCGACGCGAAGGAAGTCGTCGCGCGGGAAACCGGGGAGGAGACCTGAGCCGGGGCTTTCTGCCCTACACGCCCCGGTCCAGCCGCTCTATATTTACTGCTGTAGCCTTCTTCGGCGGGTAAGTTGTGGGGGGCACCGGACAAGTAAAGTGGCCGATCCCCCCCCCTGGCTGTCAGTTGAGCAGCTTTGCTGCGACTACGAGCACGAGCACCAAGACGACAATCACGCTGCCGTTTCGGATGCTCAGGACGAGGTCATAGTCACTTCGCTGCGGGACACTTTCTCCTTGACGCACGCAATCCGGTGGCTCTCGCTCTCGAATCATCTGTAGCCTCCTATGTGGGGTGGCGGGCCGTCGACCTTTCGCGGGGGAGGCGGCCCTTCCGCTTTAACAGCGGCAGGGCCATGCATCCGTACAGCATATAGTGACGGTCAAGCTGTATTTTGACATCAATACTTGACGTTCATCGAGCTAAGGCGCGAAGATCCCAAAGGGCTGTATGTTGCCTATTGAAGGTAGGGGGCTTGGGGGGGGCTAGGCGTGAGTAAGGGTTGTCAGGAAAGCGTACCGGCCTAGCAGATGGGGTACTCTGCTTCCCACTCCCGCCGCAGGACTCCGAGAGTCATTTCCTCGGCAGGGGTTCGCGCCCATTTCAACCCAATGCGGATATCGTCGATGTTCGCCAAGCCCTGTTGCTCGCGAATGTCCTCGGCGTTCGCAGAGAGATAGTCGATGATATCCCGCATCTTGCTCGCCTGCATTGTCTCCGCAGGGCCGAGGTCCTCTTGAACCTTGCAAGGGTAGGTAATGATGTAGTCGAGGGCCATAGTGTCGTCGCTTCTATTCCGCAGCTCGGATTGTGATGCGGCGCACATGCCCTAGACGATTTGCGAAGCTCAATCCGAAAGTTGCTTCGTCAGGTGATCCGAGCAGTCGAACGCATCGAGTCCCTGCTCTAGCGAAATGGCAGTGGAGCAGATCGCATTTCCATCCCCCCTACACGCCACGGTCGAGCGTCCGGTACTGCACCGCTTCGCCGATGTGATCGGACTGGATCGTGTCGCACGCGGCGAGGTCGGCGATCGTGCGGCTGACCTTTAAGATTCGATCGAAGGCCCTGGCCGACAGATTCAGTCCTTTCATCGCCGCGCCCAGCAGATTGCGGCCGGCGGCGTCCATGGCGCAGTACGTCTCGATGTCCTTCGACGACATCTGCGCGTTGGCGTACATTCCGGGCCGGTCGGCGAACCGGTCGAGCTGGCGCCGGCGCGCGGACTGAACGCGCTGGCGGATGACGGCGCTGGCATCGCCCGTGGCGCGTTTCTGCATGTCGTCGATGCTGACCGCCGCGGCGTGGACGTGCAGGTCGATGCGGTCGAGAAGCGGCCCGCTGATGCGCCCGATGTACCGCATCACCGCGGCCGGGTTGCACGCGCACTGCTTCTCGGGATGCCCCGCGTATCCGCAGGGACAGGGGTTCATCGCGGCGCAGAGGATGAACGTCGCGGGGAACGAGAGCGACATCTGCGCGCGGCTGATGTGGACGACGCCGTCCTCCAGAGGCTGGCGCAGGACCTCCAGGACGTTGCGCGAGAACTCGGGGAACTCGTCGAGAAAGAGAACGCCGTTGTGCGCGAGGGACACCTCGCCGGGCCGCGGGATCATTCCGCCGCCCACGAGCGCGACGTGCGAAGCCGTGTGGTGCGGAGAGCGGAAGGGGCGCTCGCGCACCAGGCCGCGGTCGCGGTCGAGCTTCCCCGCGATGGAGAAGATCTTCGTGGTCTCCACGCTCTCCTCGAAACTCATCTCCGGCATGATCGTGGGAAGACGCTTCGCGAGCATCGTCTTGCCGCTGCCGGGCGGGCCGACGAGTACGACGTTGTGGCCTCCGGCGGCGGCGATTTCGAGCGCGCGCTTCGCCGCTTCCTGGCCGCGCACGTCGCGAAAATCCAGCGCGTGCGGAGCGTCCCGTCCGTTGCCGTTTTCCGCAGCGGGCCGGTGCGGGGCGATGTCGATCTCGGACCGCAGGAAACCGACCGCCTCCACCAGCGAACGCACCGGAACGATGGGAATGCCGGGAACGTAGGAGGCCTCGCTGGCGTTGCCGGCGGGAACGATCAGCCCCTCCAGGCCTTCGTCGCGCGCGCCGATGGCCATGGGCAGCGCGCCGGGAACGGACTTGATGCCGCCGTCGAGACCGAGTTCGCCGATGGCGCCGAACCGCGCGGCGCGGGCGGGATCGACGCGACCCGTCGCCGCGAGAATCGCCAGCGCGATCGAGAGGTCGAGATGGCTGCCTTCCTTCTTCATGTCGGCCGGAGCGAGATTCACCACCACGCGCTTCTGCGACATGTGATAGCCGCTGTTCTTCAGGGCGGCCTTCACGCGGTCGCGGCTCTCGCGAATCGCGGCGTCGCCGAGCCCCACGACGTTCCAGGTCGCGCCGTCGAGGGAGGACGCGTCGGCGCAATCGACCTCGACGGCGACGGGGAGGGCGTCGATCCCGATGATGGCGAAGGATGGCAGCGTGGCCTGCATGACGGCGAAAGGAAGGCGAACATCCGGCGGCGGCGCAACCGAAAGCAGGAGCCCGAATTCCCCTCTTGACGCCTCGCCACCCGAGGCATTGCACTGCGAGGCATGAAGGGTGAAACACTCAAGGGCCATCTCGACATGCTCGTCCTCGCGGCCGTGGCCGACGGACCGCGCCACGGCTATGGCATCATCGAGCACATCCGCGAAAAGAGCGCCGGGGCCTTCGCCCTGCC
>JAJFLJ010000277.1 GCA_021772755.1 Candidatus Sumerlaeota bacterium | reverse complement strand
GCGGCTCCGATCCGCCCGCGTCCGATACGAGCAGATAGCCCTCCGCGCCGATCATGGCGCCCGGCGGAAACACGTAGTCGCGCGGCACTCCGGCGGCGTCGTTCATGCGAAGCGCCCATGCCGCCAGATCGACGGCGCTGTCCGTCGGGTTGAAGAGCTCGACGATATCGGTTCCGCCGACGATGATCTCGTTCAGCAACACGCCCGGCGTCTGGGGAAGGAGGGCAAGTGCCTCGATCGCCTGGGAGGCGACGAACTCGTCGGAGGCGTTCTCCGGCAGCGTGTTGGGACTCGGAAAGCCCGCGTCGCTCGCGGTGGTCGCGGCGAAGCGCAGGGCATTCGGCGACGGATTCCCGAGCGCCGAGAGCGGAATGCGAATCTCGAAGGCATTCGGAGCGGCGTAGGACGCCCCGGCGGCGGCAGGAACCGCGGCGGCGGTGGCGTCGTAGCTGACGGAGATCTCCGGGCGATACTCGAAGTTCGCGAAGCCGCCTCCCAACCCGTCGGTCCCAAGCGAATACCCGAACGCGATTCCCGGTTCCGTCATGCCGACGATCACGTCGATTCCATTGGCGGAGATCGCGGGATCGAGCGCGAACGCGGCCCGACTGATGTCTCCGCGCAAGCCATCGGATTCGTCCGTCAGATCGGTGGCGATGTCCGTCGCGCCGTTCGAAGAACCTGCGGCTGCATCGATGTAGAGGAACGAAGCGTTGCCGAAGTTGTCCTCTCCGGCGCCGAACATGTCGCCGCGAAGAGCGATTCCCAGGACGTTGTCGCGAATGCCTGCATGGAGCTCCGTCAGCGTGCCGTCCGCACCGAAGTCCGCGGGCGGGCCCTCGCCCGGTCCGTCCGCCGCCGACACGGCGAGCAGCGGCAGGGCGAGCATCTCCGATGCGTCTCCGTCGGACAGCAGTTGCGCCAGCGGTTCCGGCGACTCCTGTCCCGTGATCGTCAGCAGGGAACTCGCCTCCGACGAGATGCCGGTTCCGTTCGGCCCGGTGGATGCGGAAACGCGCACGACGAACTCTCCGCTCTCCGTCTGAATCGCGCCCGGGGGAATCACGTCGGTCAGGTTGTAGCTCCCCACCTGGCGCGAAACCGCGAACGCCCCTGCCGGAGGATCCGCAAGCGTGCCGAGAATCACCGATCCCTCGGGAGTGTCCAGGAAGACCCGCGCGAACGCCGGGTCGCCGCCGAACGTCCCCTCGACATCGATCATCATGGGATTGTCGACGACCTCACCAGGCGGGAGCGGCTTGGTGATCGTGATCGCGGGCCCCTGCACGGAAGCGGGCACGTTCGTCGTCGCGAGGGCCGAAGAGCGCGGACGCGACATGTCGGCAAGCTCCGCTGTCGCCTCGAACAGATGGTCGCCGTGCGAGTATCCCCGCCAGACGAACCGAAACTCGTCCCAGTCGTCGCCCAGGTTCTGGTCGTTCTGGACCAGGATTCCCACCGGCGGAAGAAGCAACGGATCGTACGGCACGGCGACCATCGGCGCCATGGCGTCCACCGCAAGTTCCACGGCGAAATCGCCGTCGCCGAAGGAGATCGGCCCGCCGGGTGTCGTCTGCGTGTTGACGCGAACGACGATCTCGTTCGCGTAGGCGGACTCGGCGATCTGCGCAGGAAACGGCGCGAAAGCCGAGACGCCGGGATCGGGGTCCGTGTCCACGCCGATCAGCACTTCGGGAAAGGAAAGCTCCGCGTCGATGTTGTCGAACCGCGTGACCGAAACGTTTCCGGTCTCCTCGTAGGCCACGACGGCGACCTCGTGCAGGCCTTCGGCGATGTCGCCGATCACGCGCCGCCATTCCATGCGGTCGTGCCGCCGTGCGCCATTCGCGCCATCGACGAGAGCCAGGACGGCCGGGTCCGACGCCGGCGGGTCAAGGATGATGTGAACGCTGTTGGCAGTCGAATCGGATTCGACGACGAACTCGTACGATCGCGAGGTCACGTCGCCGTCGCCAGTGCGTCCCGGAAAGAGCAGGTCGACCGTTGGTGGAACGCGATCCAGATAGACTACCTTGCGCTGCACGTCGAAGAGCACCGGATCCGAATCGCGCCGCAGGAACGCGACGGTTTCGATGTACTGGAGGCCCTCGGCCAGTCCCGTCGCGTCGATGCCGACGCCATACGTGCCGGTACCGCCGCCGAACGTCGGGCTGGCGGATGTGAAGGACTCGAACCCGGCGAAATCGCCGGAGGGGTTGACGGCCATGTCGCCGTCGAGATCGATGCCGTGGTTGACCTTGATCAGCGCGTTGTCGTCCACGCCGCCGCCCGCGACCTGCAACGTCACCTCGATCGTATCCGCCGTCACGACCTCGACGGGCGTGAGCCGCCTGGCGCCTTCGGGGCGGCCATCGGAGGGGTCGGGACCAAGCGTCGTCGCGACGTTGTCGATCGTCAGAACGGAGTCCGGCACCTCGGGTCCGTATACCACATAGCCCTTGCCGTGGAAGTCCGCGATACTGGCGTTGCGCGGCACGCGAATGGTGACACGACCTGTGCCATCGACCGTCACCGAGTTGAAGATGTCCGTATCGCCCGGGTCGACGACCGGATCGGCGGCGTTTCCCGTGAGTTCGACGAGAACGGTCCCGGGCGCAAAGGCGGTCTGCACCTCGCGCTCGTCGAAGCCCGCATCGCCGCGGTCGTTCAGCCCCACGAGACACGCGTTCTGGCGCTCGTAGACGTACACGTCGGCGTCCTCCCAACGGCTTGCCCACGGTCCGCGGGCGTGGGTGTCGCTGACGCGCATCAGGTCGAGGAGAATCGTATTGTCGTCCGCGCCATATCCGACGGCGTTGCCGAGCGCGTCGCCGCGACCCGACTTGGGAAACTCGCGGCCGTCTCCGAAGACATGGGCGTTGTAGTACACGACCGGAAAGCCCGGCCGCGTCAGCACGTGCGCCTGGGCCACGCTGTTGTATCCCTGGAAGTACCCCGGCCCGAACTCGTCGTGGCTGCCGGCGAACATGACGCCGCGCGTTCCGTCGTTTGCGCTGCCGTCGGAACCGTCGAACGATGCGTTCACGATACTCCGCATGTCGCCGAACCCGCCGGCATCGAAGACGCCCCGCATCGCGAAGAAGAGCGGAAAGTCGAGGTTGTCCCGGTTCCCGAAGCCGTCCTTGCGCGTATAGACGGAAAGCTGTCCGAAGTCCCCCGTGAACACCTCGCCGAAACTGAAGGGTGTGACCGGGTCTCCGTTGCGGGGATTGTTCGCCGAATTGAAGAGCCCCGCGTCGTAGAAGTCGTTCCAGAAGAAGACCGGGACGTGCTTGACCGCATCCAGGCGGAAGCCGTCGACGCCGTTCACCTCGACCATCCACTGGACGTAGCGCACCAGCAGAGCCGTCGCGTTCTCCTCCACCGGATCGCCGTTCATCGGATTCGCCGCGTCGAACGGATGGCGCCCGAACTCCATGGGAAGATCGAGATCGGGGTAGAAGGCGCGGTTGCTCTCGCGCGGGGTCTCGTTGGGGATGGCGTTGTTCGAACCCGGAACGGGATGGCGGACGAACTGGTGGTTCTTCTCCTGGGCGATGTCGATCAGTCCCGCGAGGCGTCCGGCGAGGTCGCCGCCCTCGAAGGCGCCGTGAAAGTCGCCGTCGACGTCGCCCGGCAGCGTCGTGACGAAGCCAGGATAGTCGCCGCCCTCCACGAATCCCGGACTGCTGGAATCGCGGAATCCGTTGTGGTTGAGTATCGCGTCGATATAGAGGAGCATGTCGGCGTTGTCCATCTCGCGCGACATGCGCAGGAAGTCCTCCCCGGTTCCGTACAGCGTCTTGTCGAAGGGCGACCCGAGATCGAACCGGTCGTAGACGTCGTAGCCGACGGAGAATCCGCCGGAGTCGGCCTTGCCGGGCGGCGGAACCCAGATGCAGTCGTATCCGGCGACGAACGCGTCCGGAAGCCGGCGCTCGATCGTGCGCCAGTCGGACTCGAACCACTGGAGAATCACGTCGCCGCGCGCGCTTCCCGCGGACAGAATAGACGCCGCAAGTGCGCAAAGCGGCACGATGGTTCTTGAGAGAATCTCTTTCACGGTTCCACCTTTCGGGGTCGGCGAACGACTAGCGGATCGTCCACGTATCGGAAACTTCCTCGACCGGACCGGTCGTCGCGAAATGCCAGTCGTTCTCGCTGTTGTTGTCCCACACCGTCGGCGCGGCACCATTGTTGAACACCATGTCGATCTGCCCGGCGCCGGAAGGCACCATGAACTCGAAGCGCCAGACGTCGGTTTCCAGCTCCGTCATCGGTGCGGCGTTCTGCGGATCCGTGATGGCGGCCGGCTGCCAGTCGTCGATGCCGTAGTGGATCCGCACGTCCTGCGCTCCCTGAAGCGCGCGGCCGGCGGCATCGTACGTCACAGCGACCGACTGACCGCGCACAGGAGGATCGGGAGCGACCGTCACGGCGTCCGTCGGGGGCGGGTCCTCGCACTCCGACGCGACCGGTCCTGTTGCCGCGAAGTGCCAGTCGGCGCCTCCGTTGCTGTCCCAGTTTCCCGCACCGTCGTTGAAGGCGAAATCCAGCTGCCCGGCGCAGGGATCGACGGTGAACGCGTACGACCACAGTCCCTCGCCCTCGTCCGTCATCGCGGGATCCGGCGACAGCACGGTCTCCCACCCGTCGAAGCCGTGATGCAGGTAGACCTGCGAAGCCGTCGAGAGACCGCGGCCTTCGGAATCGTACGTGACCATCACCGTCTCGCCACGCACCGGCGGATCGGGCTCGACCATCACGGCATCGCCGCCGCCTCCGCTTCCCTGGCCGTCGCCGATCCAAACGTGCTGAATCGGCGACTTCGCCACGTTACCCTGCGAGTCAGTGGCCTCGACATAATAGTCGATCAGCGTTTCGCGAAGTCCGGCGATCTCGACCGAATAGTGGTCCGCGATGTGCAGCGGCAGCTCGAAGTAGTCCACGTCGCCGAAATCGAACGGTTCGTCCTTCGGAAACGGACGCCCGTTCATCGGCAGATCGACCCACTCGCCCACGCCCGCGCCGCCGGCATAGAGATGGTTCGCGGTGTCGGAAAGGCCGATCGTCCCGTCACCGTCGATCCGGTACTTCAGTACCGCGCTCGCCACGTCGCTGACGTCGGTCACGAACGTCCAGACCGCGAAGTCCCCGTCGTCGAAAACATCGAGATAGTTGTGCGCCGGGCCCGTGTTGTAGCTTCCCGGGTTGTAGGGATAGCGCTGCGGCAGCCAGATCGTCGGCGGCGTTTCGTCCTGAACGGTGTTCGCGACGCCGGCCAGAAGCGGATCGACGTGTTCCGCCACCTCGTTGCAGCCGATCGCGCCCTTGTTCTCCTGGTCGAGCGCGGCGCCGAAGTAGACGTTTCCGGAGTCCAGCGAACCGAGCAGGTAGTGCCAGCCGCGCTCGACGGCGTTCGTCGTCGCGCCGGGGTAGACGACCTCGGCGATGTCGCGGGAAAGCCCGCTGACCTGCTCGGCGGTCAGAAGCCGGTTCAGCGCCGCGTGGAACACGGCCATCTCGCGGGGCTTGTTGTGCCATCCGCCGATGGGGTCGAAGCCGTTCTGCGTGATCAGCGGATAGTTCCACTGGTTGAACGTCGGACTCCCGAAATCGTTGTCGGGGTTGATCCAACCGCCGTCCTCGACGTGGTACGTCCGGTCTTCCGCCGGCGGAAACGAATTCAGATAGTGCTGGATGGACGTGGCTTCGTTGCCCATCGCCGCAGCACTGTTGGCGACGCCCGGAACGTTCTCCGAATAGTAGGAATAACCGCCACCGTACGCATTGTCGCCATCGTGCGCAAGAACGACGAGCGAGGGCTGCCCCGGGTCGTTCGCGGATTCCAGGTCCGCGAGAAAAGACGCGTCGATCGGGCCGAAGCCGTCCGCATAGCTCATCGCCTGGTCCGATGGCACCCCGATCACCGAGGACACGACTCCGGTTTCCGGATCGATATACCTGATCCACGACGGCTGATACGCCATCGGGTTCGCGTGGCGCGGTCTTCCCCGACTGTCGGGAGCACTGCGTTCGATGAAGCTGCCGGCCGCGGGGTTGCGCGCGTCCGCCCGGTTCGGCGCGTTGCAGATGTCGCCGCCGGTTCCCTTGACGTAGGGATAGTCCGGGCACGCGCGCGAGACCTTGTGGCCGGAAACGATGGACCACTCGATTCCGTTGGCCTCCAGCACGGGGATCAGCCGGACACTGAAGGCCATCTCCGTCGGGAAGAAACCCTTCGAGATGTTCTCGGGGCCGAACTCGGCGCGCACCTTCTCCTGAAACGCCTTGATCTCCATGTCCACGATCGCGGGATCGAGAAGCGCCAGCAGGCCGTGGTGAAACGAGAAGTTCACGAGGTCCAGGCGCGGCGCGCCGGTGGACGTCTTCCAGCCGAATCCCTCTTCGAGCGAATCGCGCCACGCCGTCCCGCCGTAGCCAAGCTGTCCCGCAGCCGCGAGGTCGCTCACGTTCTCCATCAGCGCACCGGAATACGACACGCTCGCCCCCGAATTCGGCTGCGCTCCGCCGATGGACGCCAGCGCGTCGCGCGTACGCCACTGGTATGCGGCGACGCGGTCGTCCTTGCCGAATATCTCGCGAAGGTTGTTGGCCGGATAGGGCGATCCGCCGTCGGTCTGAACGATGGACTCCCACGCGAACTCGTAGCGGTCCGTCGCGCTCGCGCGCGTCTGGTCGTTCCAGTAGATCGGCTGGTGCATGTGCCAGTGCCAGGTGACCTTCGGGCGCGTGTTCTGGCCGCGGACCAGGGTCCCGGCCGCCATGCAAAGCGCCGCGAGCAACGCACGGCGGCTCCACCCGCTGGAACCCGTTGAAATCACCGCTTCGGTCCTCTTGTCAGGATCGTCCGCCCACCGGCGAGTATTCCCGATGCGCCGGTGCAGGGCGGCCGGACGTTCCGTTTCGACGGACGTTCGGCACGCGACCGAACGCCGCGAGCTGGTGCCGCATCGCCGTCGCGCAGTTGGCGTCGAGCGCGTCCTTCGACAGTCGCCACTGCCAGTTCCCGCGCTGGGTCCCGGGCGTGTTCATGCGCCCGTCGGCGCCGATTCCGAGCAGGTCCTGCACCGGAACGATCACCGTGTTGGCCGCGCTGGCGAAACCCGCCGTCATGATGGCCCGCTCGGGGCGGTCACCCACCTGGCCCAGGTACTTCAGCATCCGCAGATGCTCTTCGTCCGTCGCGTGTTCCTCGTACCACTCGCGCGTCGTGGGGTTGTCGTGGGTGCCGGAATAGACGACGGAGTCCGCCTCGATCTCCACGGGAAGACCCGTTCCGCGCCCGCTGGGGGGAATCGGGTTCTTCGTGCCCCACACGAATTGCAGCGGAGTCATTCCGGGAAAGGCGTTCTCGCTGCGCAGTTCCTCGACGGCGTCCGTGATGACGCCCAGGTTCTCGGCGATCACCGGAAGCCGGCCCAGTTCGGCCCGAACCGCGTCGAAGAGCTTGTCGCCGGGCGCTTCGATCCACTTCCCGTTGCGCGCCGTCTTCTCGCCCCACTTCACGCTCCAGTAGTTGCGGAACCCGATGAAGTGATCGAGCCGGACCACGTCGAACATCTCGAAGAGCGTCCGAAACCGCGCGATCCACCACTCGAATCCGTTCGCCTCCATCGGCTTCCAGCGGTACAGCGGATTCCCCCAGAGCTGGCCGTCCGCCGAGAAGTAGTCGGGCGGCACCCCGGCGACGTGGGTCGGCGTGCCCTTCGCGTCCAGCTGGAAGTTCTCCTGGCCGGCCCAGGTGTCGGCGCTGTCCAGCGCCACGTAGATGGGCATGTCGCCCACGATGCGAATGCCGCGCGCGTGCGCCGCATCGCGAACGCGCGTCCACTGCGCGTCGAACAGATACTGAACGAAGATGTGGTACCGGATTTCGCGCGCCAGTCCGCGCCGCGTCTTCCTCAGCGCGTCGCCGTCGCGGCTTCGCAGTTCCGCAGGCCACTCCAGCCAGGACCGCCCGCCGTTGGCCTCCTTCAGCGCCATGAACAGAGCGTAGTCCTTCAGCCACGGCTGCACGGAGCGGCGCCGCTGAAACGCGCCGGCCCGTCGCCGCAGTTCCGCGAAGTCGCCCGTCAGAAACCGGTCGAACGCCTTGCGCAGGAGGTTCGTCTTCCATGGGATCACGCGGCCGAAATCGACCGGGCCGTTCGGGAAGTCCGCGTCCTCCAGGTCCGCCGAAACGAGCAGTCCGCACTCCAGCAGAAGTTCCGGGCTGATCAGGTACGGGTTGCCGGCGAACGCGGAAAAGCACTGATACGGCGAATCGCCGTATCCCGTCGGCCCCAGCGGCAGAACCTGCCACAAGCCGAAGCCCGCGTCGCGCATCCAGTCGAGAAAGACGTCCGCTTCCGGCCCGAAATCGCCGATGCCGTACGGGCCCGGCAGCGACGTGGGATGCATCAGAACGCCGGCTAGTCGTTGATCCAGTACCATAGCGGGACAGTCTCCAGTGCCTAACCGGGGAACACTGGCCGCGCGCCGGTTCTGCGGCAACGGCGAACTGGTCCGCTCCAGGAGGAGCGCTTATCAAAGTTTTATCGAACGGAAACGCGGCGTCTCAGCCCCGCAGCACGGCGAGGATTTCGTCGTGGAGCAGCCCGTTGCTCGCCACCAGCCCCCCGCCCCCCGGCGGCGGCGTTCCGTCCAGCGCCGTCACCCGGCCTCCCGCCTCCTCGACGATCGGAATCAGCGCCGCGAAATCGTGCAGATTCAGCACCGGGTCCATCATGATATCGACGTGCCCGGACGCCAGCAGAAGGTAGCCATAGCAGTCCCCCCACGTGCGCTGGAGCTTCGTGGCGCCGACCACGCGGGCGATCGACTCCGCGCCCAGTTCCTCCACCCAGTGTTCCAGCGACGTCGTCGTGAAGAACGCGTCGGCGAGACGGTTCGTGCCGGACACGCGGCAGGGCTTTCCATCGAGCGTGCACCCGCCGCCGCGGTGCGCGGAAATCGTCTGCCGCGTCGCGGGAAACCGCATCGCCCCCGCGACGAATTCCCCGTCCTCCTCGATCCCGATCATCGTTCCGTACAGCGGAACGCCGCGAATGAACGACTTCGTGCCGTCGATCGGATCGATGATCCACCGCCTCCCCGAGGTTCCCGGAGTCGGCGCGAACTCCTCGCCGTGAATCGCGTCGTCGGGAAACGACGCCGCGACGCGATCGCGGATGAACTGCTCCGCCGCCCGGTCCGCGACCGTCACGGGGGACATGTCCGCCTTCTCCTCCACGGCGATTCCGCGGCCAAAGTGGCGGAGCGTGATCTCCCCCGCCTCTTCGGCGAACCGTTCCGCCAGCCTGCGAATCTCCGCGAGCCCGCTCACTTCCCGATCGACGCCCGGTGGGCGTTGACGGATTCGATGACGCGTTCGCATCCGAACCGGCACGGGTCCGTCGCCGGAAGCTGCATGTCGTCCTCCGCCGCCTTCACCGCGTCCATCGCGTCCTGCTCGTCCAGTCCGTAGGTGTTCAGACAGACGCCGACGAACTTCGAGGGCTTCAGGTGCTGCAACTGATGAAGGTACAGTTCCGCCAGAACGCTGAGCTTGGGAATCTTCACGTGCTCGCGGTTGGAAATGCACGCGCGGCCCGGCTGGTGGCACATGATCATGCCGTCGGGCATCGCCCCGTGCATCAGCCCCAGCGTCACCGGCGAGTACCCTGGATGGATCAGCGACCCCTGGCCCTCGACGATGATCACGTCGCAGTTGCCGTCCACCTTCAGACAGTCGCGCTCGACGCAGCCCGCCATGAAGTCGCCGGGGATCGCGTCGATCGGGTGGCCCCAGCCCGTAATCATCATGCCCGTCTGGCCGGTGGAGACGAACTCCGCAGTCATTCCGGCCCGCTGGGCGGCAAGCTGCACCTCCAGGCCCGCCGTCATCTTCCCCAGAGCGCAGTCCGTACCGACCATCAGCAGGCAGTAGCTCTTCGAATTGACCATGTGGCCGAAGCCCACGGGCAGGTCCTCGGGCGGCTTGCGAACGTCCCAGATGCTGGCGCCGCCCTGCTCCGCTGCCACGCGGCACTCGTGATCGTGCGAGAGAAACAGGTGCATGCCGCTCCAGACGTCGATCCCGGATTCCAGCGCCTCCAGCACATGGCGCCGCATCGAGTCCGGGAGACGACCGCCCACCGGCGTCACGCCGACGACGAGCGTGTCCGGCTCGATCCCCGCCCGGTGGAACTCCCCGATGCTTGCCAGCGTCGGCGCGTCGCCACCGCAGCCGAAGAGTTGCTGCGCCGTTTTGCCCACATTGGTCGAATCGATCAACCCGACCGACTCGTTCGGCGAGTACTTCAGCACGCCACGCGAGGTCTTCGCCGCGCGCGGGTTCGCGCTCCCCTCCACTAAGTGGACGATCTTCCGGGTTCTGTCAGGATCGTAGACTGGACGACTCATTCGTTTACCTTTCTTGTCTTTGAAAGTTGAAATCAGGCGGTTTAGGCCCGTTTATGGCATCTACTTCGCCTTGACCCTGAGTGGTCAATAAGAGCCACTTCGGGGCGAGGTTCCTTTTCAAGCATGGCAACTCAGGCCAAACAGACCCGTCGCAGGCTCCAGGACCTTGAGGTCCTGTACAAGATTTCCAATATCATCACCACGACGCAAGACGCCGGAAAAGTCCTCAGAGCCATTTTGAAGGAGGTTGTGCGCATCACCGGCGCCACGTCGGGCAGCATCGCGATTTTGGACGAGAAGCGGGGAGTGCTCGACATCGAGTCGGCGATCAACATCCCCACACAGACGTGGCGGCGGCTCAAGCTCCAACTTGGGGTCGGCGTCACCGGCTGGGCCGCCTTCAAGGGCATCTCCGTCCGCGTCGACGACGTCCGCAGCGACTCGCATTACGTCTCGGTCAAACCCGACATCCGCTCCGAGCTCGCCGTCCCCATGCTCCTCAAGGGCCGAGTCATCGGCGTCATCAACGTCGATTCCACCCGCAGGGGCGCGTTCACCGGCGACGACGAGCGGCTGCTGACCGCCATCGCCGAGCAGTCATCCCGCATCTTCGAGACCGCGCGCCTCTACGACCGGACCCGCGTCCACGCCGAGCACCTCGAAGGGCTCTTCGCATTCAGCCGTCGGCTCGTCTCGCAGACACCCCCCTCCGCCATTCTCCGCAACGGCGCGACGGAAGCCCGAAAGCTCCTCGAAGCCGACTGCTGCGTCTTTCTCGAAGTCCGGGAGAACGGTGCCCTTCTGGTGCCGCTGGCCCAGTCCGGCGATCCCTGGGACTTCTGCGGGTCCGAGCCCATGCAGACCGCCAAGAGCCTCCTCGCGCCGGTCGTCAACCGCGCACAGGCGATGATCGTTCCCGACGTGATGAAGCGCCGGTCGTTCTGGCACGAGGGTGTCCGAGACACCGGCCGCATCGCATCGCTCCTCGCGGTGCCGATCGTCTTCCAGGAACGCACCCAGGGGATCTTCGTCGCCCTCACCGCCCAGCCACGCGACTTCTCCGAGTCCGACGCGCGACTGCTGGAACTCCTCGCCAACCAGGTCGCCGTGGCGCTCGACAATGCGCGCCGCCGCGATCACATGCTCCAGATGGAGGAAACGCTCCACCGCGCCGAGCGCTTCTCCCTTCTCGGAACGCTCGCCGCGGAAATCGCCCACGAAATCCGCAACCCCGTCACGATCATCAACCTGCTGATGGAATCCGTCGTCGAGGCCACCGCCGGCAACGAGCAGACCAGCAACGACGTGGCCATCATCCGCGAGAAGCTCGACCGCATCGAGCGCATCGTCGACCAGACGCTGAGCACCGCCAGGGACCGCGATCCCAACCGCGAACCGGTGGACGTGAACGCGCTCGTCGTCGACATGCTCGCCTTCATGAACTACCGCCTGGTGAAGGGAAGCGTCGAGGTGAAGACCTCTCTCGCCGACGACCTCCCGATTCTCCAGATCGACCGGGGACACGCCCAGCAGGTCCTGCTGAACCTGGTCATGAACTCGCTCGAAGCGATGTCCGGCGGCGGAAAGCTCACCGTTCGGACCCAGCGCGTCGAGGACGGGAGACTCGGCCCCGCCGTCTGCGTCACGATCAAGGACACCGGGCCCGGCATTCCGAAGGAACACCTCGACCAGCTCTTCGACCCCTTCTTCACGACCCGTGCGGAAGGCACCGGCCTCGGCCTCTTCATTTCCCGCCGTCTCGTCGCCGCCCACAACGGCGACATCCGCGCGCGTTCGCGTTCCGGCGGCGGCGCGAGTTTCGACATTCTTCTGCCCATCGCGGCGGAACCCAAACCCCCGAACGGACCGGCCGCATGACAAGACAATCGATCCTCGTCGTCGACGACGAACCCGACTTCATCACCGGGTTCACCCGCGCCCTGGGACGCGACGACCTGGAGATCCATTCCGCGTCGAGCGGCGAGGAGGCCCTCGCGTTCCTGCGCGGCCACCGGCCAGACGTCATCTTCATGGACCTTCGCATGGCGGGACTCGACGGACTCGCGACGCTCAAGAGAATGCGCGAGACGGACTCGCGCCTCATCGTGATCCTCATGACCGCCCACACCACCACCGGAACCGTCATCGAGGCGATGAAGTCCGGCGCTTTCGACTTCATCGCGAAGCCCTTCAGCGGGCAGAAGCTGCGGGAACTCGCCGAGAAGGCCCTCAAGGTCGCCAGCGACATGCACAACGTCGTCTCGTGGCGCCCCCGCGCGGCCGAGGACGCCTCCGGCGAGACCATCGTCGGCAGCTCCGACTCGATGCAGAGCGTCTACAAGGCCATCGGCCAGGTGACGTCGAGCAGCGCCACGGTGCTCATCACCGGAGAGAGCGGCACCGGCAAGGAACTCGTCGCCCGCGCGATCTACCACCACAGCGACCGTTCGGGAAAGCCGTTCATCGCGGTGAACTGCGCCGCCATCCCCGAGAGTCTTCTGGAGAGCGAACTCTTCGGCCACGAGAAGGGGTCCTTCACCGGCGCGGCCAGCCGCAAGCCGGGCAAGTTCGAGGTCGCCCGCAACGGCGTCATCTTTCTCGACGAAATCGGCGACATGTCGCTTCCGACGCAGACGAAGATTCTCCGCGTTCTCCAGGACGGCACGTTCCAGCGCGTCGGCGGAACCGAGACCATGAAGGTCGACGTCCGCGTCATCGCGGCGACCAACCGCGATCTGCCGAGAATGATCAGCGAAGGCCACTTCCGCTCCGACCTCTACTACCGCCTCAACGTCGTCCACATCGAGATTCCCCCCCTGCGGGAACGCAGCGAGGATATCCCCATTCTCATCGAGTACTTCCTCCGCCGCATCCAGGGCGAGGACCGCAACCGCGACATTCCCGTCTTCTCCGCCGCCGCGATGGAGAAGATGCTCAACCACCACTGGCCCGGGAACGTGCGCGAACTCGAAAACGTCGTCCGCAGCCTGGTGCTGACGTCGAAGACCGACACGGTCCTCGCCACCGACGTGCGCCTGCGCGGCGAAGCGGCGGGTCCGACCCAGACCGACACCAGTGCCCGAGCCGCCCCGACGGCGTCCGGCGGCGACTACTCCCCCCCGGCCGACGGCGCCGTCACCGATTCCGGCGTCTTTCGGGACGTCGAGGCCGCCGTGCGGCCACTCTTCGACTCCATCGTCGCGGCCCGCGAACGCGGCGACAAGTACAGCGCCTTCGACGTCATCGAACGCGCCATGATCCTTCACGCCCTCAACGAAACGGGCGGCAACCAGGTGCGCGCCGCGAAACTGCTGGGCATCACCCGCAGCACCCTGCGAAAACGCATCGTCCGCTACGGACTCACCATCGACACGCGGGTGCGAGGCTGATGCGAATCGACGTCCTCTTCCTCCAGGCGCTGCGCGACGCCGCCGGCACCGAATCGCTGGCGCTGGAAATCGGCGACGGCTCCACCGTCGCCGACGCCCTGCGCCTTCTCGCCGAAGGGCGCCCGAAACTGAACGCCTTCGAACGGAGCATCCTCTGCGCCATCGACGAGGAATGGGTCCCGCGAAGCGCGCCTCTCGCCGACGGCGACACCCTGGCGCTGATGCCCCCCGTCAGCGGCGGCTGACCTTTTCGTTGCGCTCCCGCGCCCCTGCGCGCTGGAGTTCTTCCGCCCCGCGCGTCCCCGTAGCTCATCTGGATAGAGCGCAGGATTCCTAATCCTGAGGCAGCAGGTTCGAGTCCTGCCGGGGACGCCAGTCCCTACGAGAATTCCCGCCAAGTCGCTCCGAAATCAGTGTGCCCAGGAATCGCCGGGCAACTGGCCTGATATTCCAAGAACCGGGCACACGACCAGTCCTTACGAAGTCGCCGGGATCGTGACCGCATCATTCGCCGTCGATCTCGCGCTAAGATGCTTGCAGACATCGACCATGAAACCCTCTGCCGCGCTGAACTCTGGAGAGTCTGATCTTACCTTCTGTATAGCTTCCAGTATCCACTCATCCTTCCGAGCTGGCCCACCACGCCAGAAGCTCTCCAGTTCTCCCGTAGAGATCGGAAAGAGACCAATCGCCTTCATAGAATCCAGCAGGCGATCACAGGCGGCGTGTGCTCCACCCTTGAGCCTTCCGATCCCGTGCTTCTTTGCCTCACTCCACTTTGCAGATTGAGAAAGAGCGCTCGATATGGCCGCCTTGTGATCCCTCCCTATTTCCCCGATCTCTCTTATGCCCTCAAGTGCCTGCTCCATGAGTGAAAGAAACTGTTCAAGCGTCTTAGTCGGCGGCAGTTCATTCAGAGCGTTGATCGCCACATCATAATCTCCCGCCAGAGTATCCCAGTCCCCTCCGAGCGCTCCGACGACAGCCTGTAGCTCCGTCCGATTGCGCAGCAAATCGAAATCCGCGACCACCGCTGTCGCGACACCTAGGGAACTATACGCGCCAGCCAATGTCGCAAGTTCCCCCTTCCCCCCTCCGTGAGCGAAATAGACGTCCGGCGGTCCAGGCAGTCTTCCCTTCTCGGTGATCCGGCGAACGATGTGCTCGAAAAAACGACAGTCCGAGTCCGCCTCGCACACCACAACCGATTCGTGAAACAGCCCCTGGATAGCGTTCGCGGATTGGAGTAGTGGCTTCGACCACAGGGCGGCTAGTTCTTCCGTCCCAAGCATCTTGGCATGATTCGTATTCTGCGCTGTCCTTGTTATTCTGCAAACGGCAACATTTCCGCCTGAATCCAAGGCTCCCTTCACAATATCGGGGCTATGTGTCGCAGCGAAGACCTGACGATTCAGCCGCACGGAGCTCTCGGCAAGTAGCCCTCCAAGTCGCCTAGCCTGAGCGGGGTGTAGGAACGCTTCTGGTTCATCGATGAGGAGTATCTTCTGCGCTCCACACTCCAGCGCAAGAAGGCAACCAACATAGCTCTTGATGCCATCGCCTTCCATAGACAGCTCCGGCTCCCTTCTGAGCTTCTTGACATACTCAGAAGATGTCTGCTCCTCGCCCGCGGCCCTGTCAGGATCGTTGCCCACATGGAACCACACTTCTGGACCCCCCGCCCAGTTTATAATCAGCGATCTGCCAAACGCCGAGCGCACTCCCTCCGTGACTCTATCGAAAGAGTTCCCGTCAAGTTGTACAAGGTGAATGTACTCGCTAGGCTGGTTTTCGTGCAGACTAATTGAATGCTTCCTGTTCGCGATTTGCAGGCGCTCAGAGGTTGCAAGCTGATGAATAAGGAATCGCCTAAGTTTGCCCAAATTCCTTTCTTTGTTCCACGTATTCGTCATATCCATCTCTTGTAGGTGATCGCCCTTTACCCAGAAACAGTTGTTCCCGTTCAACTTACCCGCCACAAAACTCTCCTGGAGCCAGTTGTGAAGCTCGTCTACCGTTCCGATTTTTCTGAATGAGCTGCCCAAGACGGGTCCACCTTCCGGGTTTCCCAAGCAATTGGCGAGGTTGGTCAACGCGGTCGATTTACCCGAGCTGTTCGGACCTATAAGCAGTATGAGTGACGATGAGGAAGTCTGAACAGTGTCCCCTCCGCTAAATCGGATCTCATCGATATAGAACTCTATCATTTCGCGACTCCGAATTTCGAGAGACTGGATGAGCAGTACAAGGAATTCGGGTTATCCCGTCAACTCCGAGACGACCTACACCACACACTTTCCAAAACCCAGACAGCCAGGTAGACCCACCCCCGACTTCCACCCGCCGGAAGTAGAATCCTCGAACAAAGATTATCACAACGCAGTCGGAAGTCAAGGGGCCGGGAGCGGGCTATTCGGCCCGATTCCCTTCCGTTCCTCCATTTCCTCCATACCTCCCGCCGATTCCTGAAACCGATTCCCGCTTCGGCACAGTCTCCCCCCGTTCGCGGCCGAGGCATGCGCCTCCCGCGTTTCGTCTTGCCTTCCGCTGTCGAAATCTGCGGCATCGGGCCGTTCGACTTACCGAAAGGCGCTCCCGAAATGATTCGTCTTCGAGCACTCCTCGCCGCCGCGTCCGGGCTTCTGCTGGCCGCCTGCGCAGGCTCCTCCCCGCGTTTCGAAGCCGGTCCGGACACGGCGGGCACACGCTGGTTCAAGGGCAACACCCACACCCACACCACGCGCAGCGACGGCGATAGCGAGCCGGAGGTCGTCGCGCAGTGGTACAAGGACCGCGGCTACGACTTTCTCGTCCTCTCCGACCACAACGTCCTGACCGATCCGGCGGAGGCGAAGGTCGGCGACGAGTCCTTTCTGCTGATTCCCGGCGAGGAAGTCTCCGCCACGTTCCGCTCCCCGAGCGAAACGTCGAAGCCGATCCACGTCAACGCCCTCGGCCTGGAAGCCGTCGTCGAACCCGTCAACGAGTCATCCAGCCTCGCCGACGCCGTCCAGAAGAACGTCGATGCCATCCGCGCGGCCAACGCCATTCCCCACGTCAACCATCCGAATTTCCGCTGGGCGTTTACCCACCAGGACCTCCTCGCCGTTACCGGCTACAATCTTCTGGAAATCCACAACGGACACCCCCTGGTCAACAACGAGGGCGACGCCACCCACGCGGCCATGGAGGTCGTGTGGGACATTCTGCTGACCGGCGGGAAGCGCATCTATGGAATCGGAGTGGACGACGCGCACCACTTTACGGGCGAGTTCGCGCCGGAGCGCTCGAACCCGGGCCGCGCCTGGGTGATGGTCCGCGCCGGCTCCCTCGACGCGCATTCGATTCTCGACAGCCTGGAAACCGGGAACTTCTACTTCACGACGGGCGTGGTTCTGACGGACGCGACCGTCTCCGGAAACGCCTGCGAGGTCCTCGTCGACCCGACGACCACCGGCGGGCGGTTCACCACGCAGTTCATCGGCACCGACGGCCGGCTCCTCGCCGAAACGAACGCCAATCCGGCGCGCTACGAGTTGACGGGCGACGAAATGTACGTGCGCACCAAGACCATGGGCGAGAACGGAAAGGCGGCCTGGACCCAGCCAGCCTTCGTCGCGCAGCGGTAGCCGCTACTTCAGGACCGAGACCGCCAGGAACCGCAGGGAATCGCGCGAAGGAAGAGCGCCGACGGCCCTGACGGCGCAGGCCACGCTGCGTTTTCTTCTGCCCTGCGCGAGATACATCCGACCCGCCATCATGTAGACCGCCGCGAGTCTGTTGCGTGCGCCGACCCTCTTCATCTCGGCCCCCCATTTCGCGACCATCGCCATGTACGAATCCGGGTTGCGGGACATGTGATGCGCCATGGTCCGCAGACGGATCGTACTCAGCACCTCCGGGACGACCGCGAACTCCGTGAGCCGGGAGAGTCGAAGCAGCAGATCGTAGTCCTCGTTTCCCTTCCACCGGTGCTCCAGAGGTCCGACCTCGAGGAGAACGTCGCGGCGAACCATCAGTGCCGAGGGAATTCCGAAGAAGTACCGCAGGATCGCCACGCGAACGTCGCCTTCCGCGGACGCCCTGTTCGTCCAGGAATCCCGCCCGTCGACCGTCTTGTGATACCACGAGTACACGACGCCGGGCGCGCGGCCCCGCTCGCGCCGGAACTCGTCCGACCGCGCGAGGAACTTCTCCAGCTTGGCGGGCTCCCACACGTCGTCCGAATCGAGAAACGCGACCCACTCGCCTCTTGCCTGGCGAATGGCTTCGTTGCGGGCGAGGCTCGGGCCGCCGTTGCTCTCCATGCGAATCAGACGGACTCTCGGGTCGCCGGCGGCGGCGGCGAGCGCCGCCCCGACCGTGTCGTCCGTCGAGGCGTCGTCGACGATCAGAAGCTCCCAGTCGGACCAGCTCTGCTCCACCACGGTACGAACGGCGTCGCCGATGAGGCTCGCGCGGTTCCAGGCGGGAAGGACGACGCTGACCCGGGCTGCGGTCTCCCCGACCGGTCTTTTCTCGGGGGTCGATGTCATCGGTTGCACCATCGCCGACGGGTGTGGGAGGCAGGCAAGCACATTCGCTCGGAGACAGCACATGATCGGCATCGGCGTGATCGGGTACGGATACTGGGGTCCGAACCTCGCCCGCAACATCCACTCGGTTCCCGAGGCGCGCCTCGCCGCCATCTGCGACATCGATCCCGGGCGGCGCGCGGAAGCCGCCCGGCGCCACCCCACGGCCGCCATCTGCGAAACCGTCGCCGACATGCTCGCGGACCCCGACGTCCAGGCCGTCGCCATCGCAACCCCCGTCGC
>JAJFLJ010000276.1 GCA_021772755.1 Candidatus Sumerlaeota bacterium | reverse complement strand
GTGGGCCTCGATGCGCAGGACCTGTTCCTCCATGCTTCTCGTCGCGTTCTTCGGAATCGCGATGGTGCCGGTGTCGCCGTGATAGAAGGCGTAGCCGATTCCGTGCTTCGCGTCGAATCCCCGCGCGACGAATTCCACGCCGTCGATCTCCACCGCCACCCGTTTCTCCGGCTCGAAACCCGCATCCCTCATGATCGCGTCGAGTGCCTGCTCCACGCGATACCGCTCGATGTTTCCGGATTTTCTGGAGGGTGCCAGCCACGATCCCGTCCCGAACATTCCCGTTCCGTAACTGGTGAACATGGGCGGCGGCGGCGCCTGTCTCCCTGAACCGTTCTCGGAATACTCAAAGGACCTTTTCGTGACCGAGCTCGTGGAAAAGGGGTTTTGACCTGCGCTGTCCGGCGCCCCGCCCTGCGATCCGCACCCCATCGTCGAAGCGATTCCCAGCGCCGAGAGCGCCGCAAGAACCTCGCGGGAGGTGGCGTGCGGCACGCCGGGCGTTTCGTCCAGCGGGTTCGGGTCCGCCGCCGAAGGGTACTTCGGAACGGTATACGAACGGAGCGGACGCACCTTCATCGGAGCGGTCATGCGGCACCTCCTGTCGGTCCGGCCATGGCTTCGCGCAGAATGACCTCTTCGACGAAATTGACCAGCGGGAACTCGGAGTCGTAGTGCTTGCGGAGAAACGCGGCGTTTCGCTTCCTCCAAAGTCGGTTCGCCATTCGATCGACGATGGGCATCAGCAGGCGCTCGTGCTCGCAGACGAGCGCGCTGACGAGCGCGGGATCGCCGTGCGCCTGCATGTTGACGCAGGCGCATCCCGAACCGCAGCGGTCCAGCAGCGCGCATCCCCGGCATTCGTCGCGCGAGCAGCCGGGCACGCGGGTCTTCGCGTCCCGCGCAAGCCCCGTTCGCACGTCGCCGATCGCGTAGCGGTGGTCGTTGTCCTCGCCCACGAACTGGATGCACGGATAGATGCGGCCGGATGGGGCGATGGAGAAGCTGGACTCTCCGGGTGCGCAGCGGTCTCCGTCGCCGACCGGTCCCCACGTTCGCGACCGTATCCGGTTGTCGAATCCGCTCAGGTAGAACTTTCGGCCTTCCCGCGTCCGGCGCTCGTACCATTTCGCAAGGCGCCCGTAGGACGCGGCGAGCCGCGTCAGGTCCGCCCGCGTCCAGCCCGGGTCGCCGTAGTCGAGCGACGTCGAAATGAACATGAACCCCCTGTCGGAAAGCCACGCGACGGATTCGTCGAGACTCCCCGCCGACTGCGGAGTCACGACGCAGTTGACGTGTGCGGAGGGAATCTCCCGGAGGAGACTGTCGACGACGACGCCCAGCCTCGAAGAGGTTCCCCTGCCGTGAATGTCCCGCCGCTGGCGGTCATGCTGTTTCGGTGTGCCGTCCATGCTGATGGAAACGAAGAGCCCTCTCGCCACCAACTCGCCGACGACCTCTTCCGTCAGCAGCAGCCCGTTGGTGCTCGTCTTGAGGGTGACAGGGACCGGCGCTTCCTCAAGCAGCCGGTCCGCGATCCGAAGGAGCAGGTCCTTGCGAAGCAGCGGCTCGCCGCCGAAGAACACGGCGTTGAGTTGGGAGACCCCGCGGTCGCGCACCAGCGCCAGGGCAAAGTCCACCGCCTGGTCCGCCGTTTCGTCCGTCATGCCCCGCCCGAACTTCTCGCCCGTGTAGCAGTACGAACAGCGAATGTTGCAATTGTGCGTGAGATGGAACGTCACCGTCAGTTCCGGCGAATCGTCCTGATGCGCGCTTCCCATAGGCCCCGGCCTCCGTTCCCGTCGGTCACGGTACAGACTGGCGGATTCTCTCCCCGCTGTCGATCCGAAACCCGAAGTCTCCTCCACCCCGACCTCCTCCGCCGGGCTGCGGTTTGGCCCGCCCCGCCCGTTGCGCGACCGCATCCCCGGATTCTCGGCGGCGTTGCAGGGCGGTCGCGGGGCGGGATTCGGCAGTTGACTCTCGGGGCCGAATGGGGCGATTCTGAACGGTCGTTCAGATAAGCGCTTGATCCCAACTCCGAGGCTCCCCCGCCATGTCGCCCCGACCCCGCAAGTTCGATCCCGACGAGGCTCTGCGCCAGGCCATGATGGTCTTCTGGGCCAGAGGGTACGAAGCCGCCGGGGTGAGCGATCTGCTGGAGGCGATGGGCATCAACCGGTTCACGATGTACGAGTTCTTCGGGGACAAGCACGCGCTGTTTCGCAAGGCGGCGGACCGCTATCTGGAGGGCTTCGAGAAGAGCACCCTGGCGCGGCTGCGCACCAACCAGGACGGCCTGGCGGCCATCCGCGCGCACTTCGCGGGGATGGTGGAGTACTTTGGCGGGCCGAAGGGCCGGCGGGGCTGCCTGATGATCAACAGCATTTCGGAGGTGGCGTCGCGGGACGCGGAAATCCGGGAGCTGGCGCAGACGTTCCACCGACGGCTGGAGGAGGCGTTCGCGGTGGCGATCCGCAACGCGCGGAGCGTGGGCTCGATCGCGTCGATGGCGCCGACGGAGTCGCTGGCGCGGTACCTGGTGGCGGTGTCCTTCAGCGTGCCGCTGATCGCGCAGACGTACCCGGAGGACCGGGTGCGGCTGGAGCAGGTGGCGGAAACGGCGCTGGCGGGGCTGGCGGTGCGGTCTGCGGCGGCGCGGGGGTAGGGGGCCTTTTCCTTGCCGCCGTTTCTGAACGATCGTTCCGAAACAGGGCCGCCCGGCCAGGACAGTTGGCGAGCAATTGCCCGGATACAGTTCCGGAGGGCGAATTCCGGCATGCAAGTCGCCTTGGAGCCGGGTGCGTCCGAGGAGAGGACCCAAACGTCCAGACGGAATTCCAAACCCCCAACCCCCGACCAATCCCCTACGCACATATAATTCGGAGTACCAACGATGAAGTACGGCAAGTTTCTCCCCGCAATTCTGAGCACGATCATCCTTGGCGCGACGGTTTCCCCGGGCGCCGAAGAACCAGCAGCCGATGCCTCCGCGCAGAAGGCGCCCGCGACGGCGATCCGCGTGGAGCGAAGCGTCGGGATCGACGCATCGGCGGACCACGTCTATGCGATGGTGCGCGATTTCGAGACGGTGGAACAGTGGTCCGGCGGAATCGTCGTTTCCTCTCGCACGTCGCCGGCGGAGGGCGGGAACGTTCGCGTTCTCCGGCTGAACAACGGCTCGACGCAGGACGTCGAGATCGTGGAGACGGACGACTCGCTTCGTACGGTGACGGTCCGCTTCCTGGAGGGCCCGCTGCGCGATTCCATCACGACGGCGACGATTCGGGTGGCCGACCGCGGCTATCGGAAGGCGGAGCTGGTGTGGGACGTGGAGTCGGAGAACCGGGCCGGCAGCGCGCCGGACCGCCAGGAGGCGCGCGTGACGGGCCTGGTGGACACGTTCCTCAACGGCATCCGCGCGATTCACGAGTCGGCCGCGCCGACGGCATAAGGGCGGCTCTCTCCCCGGCGAAACAGGACGCGATCCCGCCGGCCCGGACGACGATTCCGGGCCGGCGGTTTTCGTTGGGGGCGTCTTTCGCGTTGTCGCTGGGCGGGGGGGCCGGGTTCATCGCGGCATGATACACGTGGTGATCGGAACGAAGGCGCAGCTGGTGAAGATGGGCCCCGTGATGGCGGAGCTGGAATCGCGGGGCGCGGCGTGGAATTTCGTGTTCACGGGCCAGCACCACGAGACGATCCGGGATCTGCGGGAGAACTTCGGGGTGCGGGACCCGGACGTGGTGCTGCACGAGGGGCGCGACATCAAATCGGTGCCGGCGATGGCGGTGTGGATGGCGCGGATTCTGGCCAGGGCGCTGCTGCGGCGTCCGGATCCGTTTCGCGGCGACCGCCGGGGCATCGTGCTGGTTCACGGCGACACGTTTTCGTGCCTGCTGGGGGCGCTGCTGGCGCGGGTGCGGGGCCTGCGGGTGGGGCATGTGGAGTCGGGACTGCGGTCGTTCGATCTGTTCAACCCGTTTCCCGAGGAGTTGACGCGGGTGCTGACGTTCCGGCTGACGGACGTGTATTTCTGCCCCGGCGCGTGGGCGGTGGAGAACCTGCGCGGGCACCGGGGGCGCAAGATCGACACGGTGCACAACACGCTGCTGGATTCGCTGCGGCTGGCGGCGGCGCGGATGGAGAGCGTGGACGTTCCGGTTCCGCGGGGAAGGTACTGCGTGGTTTCGCTGCACCGGTTCGAGAACATCTTCGACCGCGCGGCGATGGAACGGGTGGTGGGGCTGGTCGAGCGCATCGCGGAACGGATGCCGGCGCTGTTCATTCTGCATCCGCCGACGCGGGCGAAGCTGAAGCGGTTCGGGATGATGGAGCGGCTGAAGGGGAATCCGCGGATTCGGCTGCGTCCGCGCTACGACTACTTCCGGTTCATCAAGCTGGTGTGGAACAGCGAGTTCCTGGCGACGGACGGGGGCAGCAATCAGGAGGAGTGCTTCTACATGGGCAAGCCGTGCCTGCTGCTGCGCAAGGCGACGGAGCGGCAGGAGGGCATCGGGCGGAACGTGGTGCTCTCGCGGTACGAGGAGAGCGCGGTGGACGGGTTTCTGGAGAACTATCGCGACCTGGCGTTCGGCTTCGCGGACTTCGGGGAGTCGCCGACGCGGACGATCGTGGACGAGGTCGTGGGGCGGTTCGGAGGGTAGCGCAAGGCAACGCGTCGCAGGTTGGGCGTTGCAAGTGGTGAGCAGCGCCCGGACAAGCGGGCAGGAGGCTCTTCAGGGAATGAGGAACGGCCCGGAGAGAGTGAGCTTCGACGAGTGGGGCGGAGTCGGTATCCGGTCGCCGCAGCCCCTCCGAATCGCCACCAGTGTCCGATCGCACCTATCGGGGCACGCCGACAGTCTTCCTGTTCTTCGGCGAATCAGATGCGAATAGCGCCAGAGTCAGTGGCAGCAAAGCGCACAAGACGGCAAGCAGCGGGAGGAATATCGACCTTCCGATCATGGCAACCGTTGGAATACAGGCCCATAGCAACAGCAAGGGAACCAGGGGAACGGAATGCTCGCGAACTCCTTGCTGCTCCGGCCAGCGGCGAGGTTTTTCGATCCGTTTGGTCTCGGGCATCCTGCCCGCAACCATGGCCTTAAGCCCCGACATCCCACACCCAATAGCGAGGCCGCCCAAGAGAAGAGAGCATAGCGCATAAGTCTTCCTTGAGTCGTAATAGGCCATGCTGTATTCGTTGATGAGCCATCCAGACCAGGCGTAAACGTACAGAGGCACGAACAGTCGGGCCAGCGAGTTCCGCATGAAGCCATTCATAATGCCATCCTGATCCGGGGATTGCGACCCGCTCCCCCCTCTGTGTACCAGTGGGAACCAGAATACCCGGTTCGCTCGGAAATCAACCCTTTTCGCGACTGCCCCCAATGCAAGTCCTTCGTGGCTCCGACCTTGTCGGGATGCGCCCGAACCGGCCGACTTCCAGCGATCTCATCGACGCCTGGAGAGACCCGGCAGCGTGAACTGTCCGAAGAATAGGGTTGAATCGGTACTCTGTGACTGCACTATCCGTTTCTATTGATAGGCTCACATTAGAACGTGGGAAACGAGGAGTAGCAGAGGTGTGGTCGGTGAATCGAAAGGGCAGCCGCGGCCATAAAGGCCTCTAGCATTCTTCCGAGGACATCCATGAACACTCGAATCTCTTTCAGCATGTTCCAAATGATGGGGGCCCTTCTGTCTCTATCGATCATTGCAGGCTGCGGACATTCGGAGGCGACGATCAACGAAACCGCCGTCACACCTCAAGTGCCGGAGTGGGGCCACCATGTGGATCGCTTGCGTGAAGATGTCTTTCACGTCTCAAGATCAGACAATCGACTAATGTTTCAGGGAATAAGCACGGAAAGTGCGCGGATTCTCTTCTCGCATCCCGACAGCGCCAGTCTTACCGTTCAAGAGTTGACGAGTTCCACGTCCGGACGTGATCGATTCCTCTTGTTCAAGTGCCTGGTTCTCTACCGGAAATGGATCGTGCCACAGGACGGTGAGCTCGATACGCTCACGGCGATGGAGGAGGTATTGAGAACGCTGTTCGACGATTGGGACCTGTTGTCGCATGATGAGATGAAGATCGTTCTAATACATGCACTGAGCGATCCCGCCCTCTATAGAGACTATCACGGCACTATTCTGGCGTTTCGGCATCATGAGGATCCGGAGTTTCGCCTACTGGCAACCGAGTTTGCCGACCGATCAATGTGATGTGGCAGAACAGGGACACGACGTGACCCGTCCCCGCTTCGTACCGTCGGGAGTAGAGTCGGGGTGAGTTTTGATTCTCATCTCTTTCTGTACCCCCGCAGTGCGATTCCTTCGCGGTTCCGGTCCTGTCGGGATGCGTCTGTCGTGCGGGCAGGCGGTCGGGGTGTTCAGTCGTCCCTCCGGGACTCGGGGGCGGGGGCGTTCGGTTTCCCGGCACCGAGTGCCGGGCTAACATCAGCCGAGCCCTTCGGGCTCTGTTCGCGGGAAGGCGGGGCCGGTTGGGAAGCGAGGGTGGCGTTGGGCGACAAGCATCGGGCGTTCGGGGGCAGGGAAAGACGGCTCGAAGCCTGCCCGCGAAAGGGAACGGTCGGGGCAGAACGGCCCGTTCGGAGAATGGGGTTGAACCGGTATCCTGTCGCCGCACTGTATGGATCTGTACATGGACCACCGGGCAGGGATGGCTGCTTGCGCAGTCCTTCGAGATATCGGTGAAAGGTCGGGCATGATGCGAGTTCCTTTCACATATCGCGTTGTCGCTGTTTTTATGGCAATCGTGGGGTGCGCTCTCATGCTGCTGCCCAGCTGCCGCCCCTCGGGTACGAGATGCGATTTCGGCTGGTTGATCATGGAAGAAGACACTGCTGGTTTGGCGCGGTGCCTCGACACGATCTCGACCGTCGATGACTTGACGGCAAGCGGGATGCCCCTGGGACACTTCGCCGTGTCCCAGGGAAAGCATCAGGCGTTGTCTTCGCTGTTGAAAGGCGGACTGTCGCCCAACAATAGAGACGAGTACGGTGCAACAGTCCTCCACATTGCAGTCCGAGAGGGCGACGGGAAGGCGACAAGTATCCTGCTTTCCGGCGGCGCCGATGTATGTGCAAGGGATTCATCTGGCATTTCCCCTTTTGAGCTGTCTCTCGAGTACGCTGAGCCATCCATTTTGGAGTTGCTGCTGGATCATGTGGATCCGGCCAGAATAGAATACGATACCTATGTGGCAGCATCACGAGCGGATGACGCGTCCTCCCTGGCCGTCCTCCTCCAGATTTCGGTCCCGGAACAGTCGGAGCTTATGGAATTAGTCGAGTTGTGCATCGAGTTCGGAAACATCGAAGGCGCCCTGCTGCTGCTGGCGGAAATGAAAGATGTAGAGGCGACGGACTCACTGGGCGCCACTCCGCTTCACAAAGCGGCGGCGTATGGCGAGCTCGAGTTGGTCATCGAGCTGATCGGCATGGGCGCGGACCCATTGGCGAGAGACGCCAGAGGCAGGATTCCCTATGAATACACCTACGCGGTCTCGGTCGCTGGTCAATGGACCGACTCAACGCTGAGCCAGCGCAGAAGGGATGTAAAGCTGTACCTTGAAGACGAAGGCTATGGCTTGCGATGGTGAAGTTCAGGGCTCCCGGGAATGAAGCGAGCGGCCGGTCTCCGGCAGATCGACCTGCGGTAGCCGCAGGCTGTGAAGACCAGGCGCGATGCGCCTGTCGTGCGGGCAAGCGGTTGGGATGTTCAGTCGTCCCTCCGGGACTCGGGGATGGGAGGCGTTCGGTTTCCCGGCACCGAGTGCCGGGCTAACATCAGCCGAGCCCTTCGGGCTCTGTTGGCGGAAGGGCGAAGGCGCGTTGGGATGCGGAGGTGTCGGGAGATGGGGGGAAGTTGGTAACGCAAAGGCGCGAAGCACGCAGAGGTCCGCGAAGACGGGCGGGCATGGTGAAGAGGTTCGCACGGGAGTCGGGTTTCGCGCGGAGACGCGAAGACGCAGAGGGGTGTCTGCGGTCGGCGCGGGCTCGCATCGCGACGGGGCGGGGCACTTGTGAAGGAGGGCGTCGCGGTCAAGCGACGGAGCTCAGGCGAGGCGGTCGCGGAGGCGCGCGGTGCGGGTGCGGGTGCAGCGTGGGATTGCGAGTTGACAGGACCGGGGCGCTCCAACAAGCAGTAGGTCAAACCACACCTTTGTCCGGAGCCCCCCCGATGCCACGATACCGTTCGTTGCCTTGCGCCACCGCGCTTTCTATTCTCGCCCTGGCGCTCGCCGCCCCCGCCCCCGCCTGGGAGTACGAAGACGACGCCAGCCAAGCCGCCTACTCCGACGGCCTGGCGGATGGCGAGAACGAGAACACCGGAACTTCGTCGTTCGACGCCTGGTTCAACAGCGGATACGGAGGGGCGGTGACGGTCGAGAGTTCCGCCGACGACGGCGGGGCCGGAGTCATCGATGTCGGCGGAGTATCATGGAAGATGCAGACCGACGGCGGGACGATCCACGTGGCCCGGCGCGGGTTTCCCAGTCCTCAACCTGCGGGAACGAAGATATCCATGACCCTGGAGTCCGGCACGACGACCTCCACGGACTATGTCGCCTGGGGCGCACTGAGGACGTTCGGGCCCGTGTCGTATGTGCGGCGCGACGAGACGAGTTCCTTCTGGCAGATCGACGACGATTCAACGACTGTGACAACCATCCCCGCAACCACGCCGATTCGCGTGACCTGGACGCTTCAGGCGGGTGCGACCTACGATGTGGAGCTCCAGCCGCTACCTTCCGGGACCGCCTTCGTCAGTACCGGGAGAACGCACGATGCTCCCCTTGTCAAGGGCACGTCTCCCTCGTCCGATGTTACCGGTGTCGAGGTCCGGGCACGAGACTTCGACGCGACGCCTTCGACACCAGTCACCCTCTACTTCAACTCGCTGATCACCGACCCGACTGGCACACTCCCCGTCGAGCTCGACACGTTCGGCGTCGAGTAGGGGCGAGGGTTCCCCGGTTCCCCACGACCGCGGGCGTCCGTCCGCGGTCGTTTGCGTCTGCCGAGGCCTTCGGGCTCATGTTGGCGGAAAGGCGGAGGTGCGTTGGGAGATGCGGGGAAGTTCGGAACGCGAAGGCGCGAAGCACGCAGAGGTCGGCGAAGACGGGCGGGCATGGTGAGGAGGTTGTTGGGGTGAGAGTCGGGTTTCGCGCGGAGACGCGAAGACGCAGAGGGGTGCCTGCGGTCGGCGCGGGTTCGCATGGCGACGGGGCGGAACACTTGTGAAGGAGGGCGTCGCGGTCAGGCGACGGAGTTAGGCGAGGCGGTCGCGGAGGCGCGCGATGCGGTCGAGGAGTTCGGGGGCGATGTCCTCTTCGGGGAGCGGTTCGGCGGTGCGGCCGGCGTTGATCTTCGTGGCGAGGCAGTCCATGAAGCGCGTCTTCGCGTCGTCGGTCATCGTGCCGTGGGAAACGTGGTCGAGCATCGGGCCGATGACGTCGGCATCGCGGCGGAGGAAGACGTCTTCGAATCGCACGAGGCGCACGGTGCGCGGGTCTTCGGCGGCGGCCTGAACGAAGGATTCGTTCATGAAGCACCAGACCCAGGCGAGTTTGGAGGCGCGGTTCCATCGGTCCCAGGCGGGTTCGGCGACGCCCGCGTTGCGGGGGGAGAGGCGCCGAAGGCCGAGCACGTCGATGCGGGCGAGCCAGTCCCGTTCGGAGTACCAGCGCTTGCCGCGCCAGGAGCGAATCCATTCGCCGGCGTCGCGGACGACCACGAGGACGCGGGCGTTCTCCATGCGCGCAAGGTCGTCGACGAGGCCGAAGAGCTGGGCGTTGGACTCGACGTAGAGCTTCGCGCCGGACGGGAGCCATTTGCGGTCGGCGACGAGTCGCGCGACGGCTTCGTCGCGACCGATACGGCCGGCGAGGCGGTTGAGCGAATGATTGCGCGCGCCGGAGAGGCCGAGGGACTTGAGGACGAGAGGCCGCCAGACGCCCTGGCGCGCGAGGCGGCGCAGAAGCGGTCCGGGGCCGAGAGTGTGAAGGTCGATCTTGTCGGGTTCGTGAACGCCAAGGCATCCGGGGACGAGGGGGCCGAGGGTGTCGGCGAAGAACTGCGTGCCGGTTCGTCCGGCGGAAACGATGAAGGTCTTCGGAATGGTTTCGAAGCGGGATGTCACGTGGGCGACTCCGCGTAGCCCAGGCGTTCGGCGATGCGCGCGACGCGCAGGCGAAGGTCCGGTTGGGCTGCGGCGCCCGTGCCGGCGCGTTTCCGTTCCGCGGCGTTCACGACGGGAAGGTCGGCGGCGGCGCGCTGGAAGTGCGCGTCGAAAGCGATTCCGATGTGGGCGCAGAGTCCCTGGATTTCACGCCCGGGGAAAGCGGAGAGGTCTTCGAGTCGAACGCGCATGTATCG
Organism: Candidatus Sumerlaeota bacterium; assembly: GCA_021772755.1. Taxonomy (GTDB): domain Bacteria; phylum Sumerlaeota; class Sumerlaeia; order SLMS01; family JAHLLQ01; genus JAJFLJ01. The sequence goes on along the minus strand of JAJFLJ010000276.1, from coordinate 27,335 downwards.
TTCGCCGAGAGCGGCTTCGTGGGCGAGAATGGCGGACTGGATGGCGGCCCACTGGAACGCGGCGACGTCGCCGACGGGGGCTTTGACGCAGTCGCGCCAGCCCGGGGGGAGGGGGAACTTCCACTTCGTCGCGGTGCAGCCGCCGATGTCCAGCGGGGCCGGCACGTCGAAGGTCTCGAAGCGCCCCGGTTCGCGCCATCCGCCGATCATGGAGGGAATGCAGGTGGCGGGATCGCGCACGATGTGCAGGACGATGGCGTCGGGAAAGGTCTTCAGCGCGAGGTCGAGCCAGAGACCCATGTGGACGGACTTGTCGACGAGACGCACGGGGCGGTCGGGGCGGGGCCTGGCGGAATGCGCGATGCGGAAGATGGGCTTTGCGAGCGGATAGAGCGCGCGCACGATGGCGGCGGTGGCGGGGTTCTCCATGAGGCCGAGGGAGGACCACCGGCGCCATGCCGCGGCGGAAACGGCGAGGCGGGCGAAGTCGCTGCGGATTTCGGCGCAGACATCGTCGGAGAGGCGGGACGGAGGAACGCCTTCGCCGTCCCACGCGTTGCGTTCGGGATGGGTGTGGCGAAACCAGATCATGTCGGATTCGCGGGGAACGGAGACGAAGGCGGGGTGCTCGCGGACGAGCTTCTGAAGGAGACTCGAGCCGGAGCGGGGTGCGCCGACGATGAGAACGGGACGGTCGAAGATCATGGCGCGACGCCTCCCTTCGGGGCGCGCCACTGCACGAGAAACAGGACGGAGGAGAGAACGAGCACGACGGCGAGTGCGGCGACGCGGTTGAGGGCGGAACCGAGGTAGGCGGCTTCGGGGGCGAGCTGGAAGACGGGTGCGAGGAGAGCGGCGACCCACTCGCGCACGCCGAGGCCGGCGGGCACGATGGTCACGATCGACCCGGCGACGGATGCGAAGGAAAGGCCCATGACCCGCAGGATGTCGGTGGAGAGACCGAGGGCGCGAAAGCAAAGCCAGACGCGGGCGATGTCGACGAAGGTGGCGAGAGTCTGGATGAGCGCGAGCGCGAGGGAGGTGCGCAGGTCGCGAATCCTGCGATGAAGCAGCGCGATGGCGAGGCCGACTCCTCCGAGGGCAACGATGGAGAAGACCGCCGCGAGTGGAGCGTTGCCGACGGCCGCCGCGGCAATAGCGGAATAGAGGGCGGAAACGCCGAGCCAGCAGATGGTGAGGTCGATGTTGATGCCGACGCTGCGGGAAAGCGTCGCGCCGCCCCTGGACATCGCGGCGACGCGCACCATGACGCCGCCAGGCACGGGGAGCATGTTCGCCGCGGCGCCGAGAACGACGACTTTGCAGGAAGCGGGGAAGGTCGCGGTCGAGCCGATGGCGCGAGAGGAGACCATGAAGCGCAGCGCCATCAGAAGAAGCGTGACGGGAACGAGGGCGACGACGGCGGCGAGGGGAAGCCATTGCAGATCGTCGAGAAGGTCGGGCCGTTTCGCGGTGGCACGCCAGAGACCGAAGGCAAAGAGCAGGACGGCGGCACCGAAGGAGGCGGCGCGCAGAGTGCGGTTCTTCAGCGCGCGGTCGATGCGCGAACGGGTTTCGGCGGAGAGTTCAATCATGGCGAACCGCAGGGACCGCCTCGCGAAGGGGAAGGATGGCGAAGCCGAGTTCGCGGGCGACGGCGATGAAGTCGCGCAGCAGCGGCAGGCCGCGACGACCGGCGAAGCAGGGATGGTCGTACATCATGGCGAAGGCGCCTGCGCGTTCGAGATCGCGGCGATAGCGTTCGCGAAGAACAGCCGGCGATTCGCCGGAGGCCGCGCACTCCTCCAGGTAGCCGACGCCTCCGTTGCCGACAACGCTGGTAAAGACGTCGGTGATTCGCTCGTCGGAGGGATTGGGGCGAACGGGCGAGGGGGAAGGCCCGCTGGCGTCGCAGAGGTAGGCGAAGCCGAATTCGGCGAGAACGCCGGGCAGTGCGGGGGGACTCGTCCAGCCGGGGGACGCGAAGCTGTCGATGTTCGCGGCGCCGGTCCTGCGCAGCGCATCGAGGCCGCTGCGGATTTCGTCGCGAAGGGTTTCGGCGGGCCAGTTAATGGCGTCATGGTGCCATGCGGAATGATTGCGGCCGCCATGAAGACCGAGTTCGTGTCCGTCGCGAAGGGCGCGCTGCAGAACGCCGGTGTTGGCGGCGCCGACTTCGGGGTTCAGGGCGATGGTTCGAAGGAGTCCGCTCCAGCCGAGTTTCGCCGCCATGCCGAGTTTGCGCTTCGGCGGCTCGGAGGAGGACGCGCGCCGGGCACGGCTACGGAGAACGGAGGGCCAGGAGATGGAGCGTCCCATGTTGCAGAAGAAGGTGAAGCGCAGTTCCTCTTCCCGCGCCAGACGCAGAAGCGCGGGCATTCCGCCGGTCATGCAGACGGGCGTATCGACGTCGAATCGAATGCAGAGAATGCGGTCCACGGCGTTTCCCGGGGCGGGTTGTTGGGGATTGGGGGCGGGGCGGAGGGTCAAGGTCGAGCGGAACCGGGCGCGGCGCGGGGAAGTTCATAGAGCGGGAAGGGTTTCTCGAAGACGAGCGTGCCGAGGGTGAGGGTCTCGCGAAGAAGAGCGGGGGGAACGTCGCCCGCCGGAGAGAGGAACACGCGTTCGCGGGCGCCGGATTCGCGAACGAACGCGACAAGTTCGGAGACGCCCTCCCATTCGGTGCGCTGGGCGTCGGCGACCCAGACGTCGCGGCTTTCCTTGAGACGGCCGGCGGGTTCGCGCTGGCCGCCATAGACGACGAGAAGACTGCCGTCGGGAACGACGGCAAGGAGACGTTCGTACGCCTCGCGGCGGGTCTTGCGGTACTCGTGGGATGCGGCCATGTCGGTCCACGCATGAACGACGAGGGGAAGGACGAGTGCGACGGGCAGAAGGATGGACGCGAGGATGCGCAGCCGGGGCACGCGATACGAGAGCGCGACGGCGATGACGAGAAGCAGAGCGACAAGGGGGAGAATGCCGCGGTCGACGAGGACTTCGAAGGGCGTGGCGGGGCCGCCCTTCTGGACGGCGAGAAGATAGAAGAGCGCCAGCAGTACGGCGACGACTCCTCCCCCGCCGATGGCGGGGCCGGACGTCCTGTCCAGAGCGGGCGCGGCGACGGTGGAGAGGGCGATGACGCCGAAGAGAGTGGCGTCGAGCAGGTAGCGCTGGTTGAAGAAGTAGCCGCCGTTGTTGTGCAGCAGCAGGGCGAAGAGCGTGTGCAGCCAGAGCAGCGCGCCGGCGAGAAGAACGGCGTCCGGCACGCCGGATGCCCGGCGGGCGCGCCACGCGGCGACGACCGGTGCGGCGAGGCAAAGCGGCGCGAGGGGGAAGGACTGGAGCCAGGCGCGGCGCACCCCGGCGAAGAGGGAGAGCGGGCCGGCGACGTGCCACGATTCGCCCGCCGGCCAGAGCCACACGCCGAGGAAGCGCTCGAGCACGTGCGCGCGAAACGGGGGAAGCGCCAGCAGGAGAACGGGGAGCGCGCAAAGCGCGGCGATCGCGCGAAAGACGATCGTCGAGCGACGGTCGGGGGGGAGCGCGCTCCAGCGCGCGAGGAGCCTGCCGTAGAGAAACGCGACGATGCCCGCCGCGAGCGCGAGCAGCAGCACGAAGGGGAGGAAGTGCCGCACGAAGACCCCGAGAAGGGACGCCGTCTTCCAGTTCGCCGTCACTCCGTAGGAGAAGGGAAAGGGATCGCCGAAGCGCGCCGCGTTGACCATCGAGAGGGCGACGATCCAGGGAAGGAAGCCGGCGAGGAAGGCGAACGCGCGCCTGATGGCGGCGGGATGGGCGGCGAGCATGAAGACGCCGAGGCCGAAGGCGGTGACGACGGTCTGGTAGCGGACTCCGGTGGCGATGCCGGCGAGCATTCCGCAGGCGAACGCGCGGGCGAGAAGGGGTTCGGCGCGGTCGTCGCGCCGCGCGAACGCGGGATGCAGGGCGATGGCTCCGAGGGCGAGGGCTGCGTCGAGGGCGTGGTTGATGACGGCGACGCCGTAGTCGGCCCAGTAGGTTCCTCCGACGGCGGCTGCAAGTGCGAGCCACGCGGCGCGGTCGGGTGCTGCGGCGGCGCGCGACGCGAGCACGGCGACGAGCACAAGCGACGCGGCATAGCAGAGCGCGGTGAGGAGAAAGAGACCGGGAAGGCCGAAGAGTCGGTGGAACGGCGCGGCGAAGATGCAGTACCAGGGCGGAATGAACGCGGTCATGCCGGTCTGGCCGGGAAGTTCGGCGAGGCGCGCGGGGTGCATGAAGAGGAGAAGGTTGTGGGGAAAGCGGTCGAAGCCGTTGGGCACGACGAAGCCGGCGGTTTCGGCGAAGGATTTCGCGGCGAGGAGATAGTGGACTTCGTCGATGTTGAAGGTGCCTGGATCGTGGAAGAGCCAGAGCACGATGGTCCATGCGACGGAGACTGCGGTCACGAGGATGAGCGTGCGTCTGGTCACGAATCGCCCGGCGGATCGTACTCGCGCTTCCGCGCGTGATAGAGGATGCGGTCGAGAATGCGGCGGTTGCGGCCCTGCATGTCGGCGAGGAGGGCGAGGACGACGAGGAGGAAGCCGGTCACGAGCGTGACGCCTCCGGTGACGATGAGGGAGCGCCAGGGGGAGGTGGCTCCGGTGCGGAGCCAGTGGACGCCGACGAAGCCTGTCTGGAGAAGACCGAAGGCGAGAGTCGCGGCGCCGATGGAGCCGAAGAACGCCAGGGGGCGGTAGTCGCGCACGGTGCGCAGAATGATGGCGCTGGTCTGGAGGGCGTAGCGGAGGATGCTGCGGGCGACGCGGCTCTCGCCGTACTTGCGCACGCCGCGCACGGGGATGGGGACTTCGGCCATGGCGACGTTCTTCGCGGCGAGGTCGAGAAAGGTTTCCTGGGTGTAGGTGAATCTGCCGAAGAGGTTCATGAGGAGAAGTGTCTCGCGCGTGTATGCGCGAAAACCGCAGGAGACGTCGGTGAAGGGGCGCGCGGGGCGAACGATCGCGTTGACCAGGGATGCCATCCACGCGTTGCCGCGGCGCTTGATCCAGGGCATGCGGGGTTCCAGGGCGGCGTCTCCGAAGCGCGTGCAGGTGACGAAGCCGGCGCGTCCGTCGACGATGGGTTCGAGAAGGGCGGCGATGTGGCGGGGATGGAACTGGCCGTCACTGTCCATGTTGACGACGATGTCGGCGCCCAGGCGCAGGGCGGTCTCGACGCCGGTGGCGAAGGCGGCTCCGACGCCGAGATTCTCGGGATGGCGGACGACACGGGCGCCAACGGCGGCGGCGTAGTCGGAGGTGCGGTCGGTGGAGCCGTCATCGACGACGACGGTCGTGATGCGGCGGATGCCGGGCATGCCGGAGGGAATCGCGCGAACGACTTCGCGGATGGTTCGTTCCTCGTTCAATGCCGGCAGGATGACGACGAGATGCACGCGGGTGCGGACTCCGGACAGGGTCGGATGGGTCTCTGTTCGCTGCGGGGATGCAACCGTGGCAACGGCAAAGCCCGCGTTCGCGCTTGAGCCGGTGCGGCGACGGGGGCCGTATGGCACCATTCCGGGTTCGGAGCGACGACATGGAGTTCGGCGAGCGCACGCTCCCCCGACCATCCTTTCTGGCAGTGCTGGCGACGATCGCGGGAATGGCGGCGGCGCGGGCGGTGGGGCTGGAGTCGGCGTGGGGGCCTTCGGCGCTGGTGGTGACGGCTTGCGCGCTTTCCATGCGGCGAGAAGCGCGGGTGGCGGCGCTGCTGGCGGGGTTCGCGGGAATGGGGTGTCTGCTTCAGGTGCCGCAGGAGCGCGCGCGAACGGAGTCGGCAGCGGCGATCGCGCAGTTCGACGAGATCGCCGGCGGCCTGGTGGAGGTGCGCGGGCGGATCGACGGGACGGCGCGCGTGACGGACCGGGGGGCGAGCGTGTTGCTGGCACCGGGTTCGGAACTGGGCAAGTCGGGCGAGGTCGTGCGGTTTCCGGGAGCGGTCTATGTTCGTCTCGATCCGGAGAGAGGGAACCTGGCGGCGGTGCGGGAGGCGGTGGATGGCGATGTCTTCGATGGTGTCGGGCGGCTTCTTCCGCTGCCGGACGGGCCGGGCGCAGGTTCGTTCGAGAGCTATCTGGCGTCGCTGGGGGCGGGGGCGTCGTTCCGCGCGTCGTTGTGGACGGTGGAGCCGGCGAGGCGTTCGCCGTTCGCGCGGTATCGCGCGGCGATGCACGGGCTCGCGAACGGGATGGAGGAGATTCTGCACGAGAATCTGGACCGCGACCACGCGGCGCTGATGTCGGCGATGATGCTGGGGCGGACGGGGTGGCTTTCTCCGGAGCAGCGCGATTCGTTCACGCGGGCCGGGCTGATGCATCTGTTCGCGGTGAGCGGTCTGCACGCGGGGATCGTGGGGATCATGCTGGCGCTGGCGGCGGCGATGACGGGGGCGGGGCCGCGGGCGCGGGCGATTCTGGTGATGGCGGGCCTGTTCGCGTTCTGCACGCTGACGGGTTTTCGGGCGAGCGCGATGCGGGCGTCGATGCTGGTGGCGGTGTTCGTGATGCAGCCGCTTCTGAAGCGGGAGGTGGACCGTCTGGGTGCTCTGTCGAGCGTCGCGCTGCTGCTGCTGATCGCGAACCCGAAGGCGCTGTGGCAGCTGGGTTTCCAGCTTTCATTCCTGTGCGCGGCGACGCTGGTGCAGGTGGCGCCGGGTGCGGTGGCGATCGAGGAGTGGGCGGGACGGAGGGCGCGGGGCTGGAACTGGCGGCTGCAGCCGCTGGTGCGGGCCGTGCAACTCCTGTACGTCACGACGTGCATTCAACTGGCACTGGCTCCGTTTCTGGCGGCGCACGTGCGGGAGGTCTCGCTGGCGGCGCCTGTGGCGAACGCAGTGGTTCTGCCGGCGCTGCCGCTGGTGCTGGGGGGAACGATTCTCTGCGTGGGGGTGGAACTCGTCGCACCGGGACTGGCGGAGATTCCGTTCGGCGTTCTCGACACGGCTCTGGTGGCGGTGGACGGGGTGGCGTCGGGGCTGGCGAAGCTGCCATTCGCTTCGGTGCGCGCGCGACCGTGGAGCGCCTGGACGGTCGGCGGATGGTACGTGTGCCTGCTGGGCGGTGCGTGGGTGCGCCTCCGGCCACGGTTCACGCCGTTCGACGGTGCGCTGTCGGCGATGGGAGGCGTGTTGGCGGCGTGTCTCGTGGCGCTGGGCGGTTCGGCGGCGGGGCCGGGGGATGCGAAGCTGACGGTGGAGTTTCTCGACGCGGGGCAGGGCGACGCGATTCTGGTGCGAAGCGCGGGGGCGACGATGCTGGTGGATACCGGACCACCGGAAGGGGCGCGGCTGGTGGAGTCGCTTCGCACGCGCGGCGTAGAACGGATCGATGCCCTGGTGCTGACGCATGCGGACGCGGATCACATCGGTGGCGCGGACCGGTTGCTGGAGGAGCTGGACGTGAAGCAGGTGCTTGTGGGCGGAAGCCTCGCCGACACGGAGACGTGGAAGGCGGTGGCGACGGAAGTGGCGTGGCGGAAGACGCCGGTCTCGACGGTTCGGCGGGGCGCGCGGATGGAATTCGGCGATGGAGTGACGGTGGATGTGCTGCATCCGACGGCGGAGTTCACGCGGGAGGGCGACGACCGCAACGACGCGTCGGTGGTGCTGCGGGTGGCGAAGGGGGAGGTGTCGTTTCTGCTGACGGGGGACGCGGAGTTCGATGCGGAGGAGAGCATGGTGTTCGGCGTCGATCCGGAGTTGCTGGACTGTACGGTGCTGAAGGCGGGACACCACGGTTCGGCGGGGTCGACGGGAGCGGCGTTCCTGGCGGCGACGTCGCCGGCGCATGTGGTGTTCAGCTGCGGCCGCGAGAATCGCTACGGGCATCCGGCGGCGGCGGTGGTGGAACGCGCGAAGAACGCGGGCGCGACCGTGCGGCGAACGGACCGCCAAGGCGCGGTGATGTTCGAGACGGACGGGCGGGGGCTGGCGGTGCGGGTGGAGCGGAAGTGAGGGGGAGGGAACGTTGGGCGTTGGGCGTTGTTCGTTTTTTGCTATCGCGCAGAGACGCGAAGACGCGGAGAAGAGCAATTGATGGGGTGCAAGGCGAAGGCTTTCGCGAGAGCAAGGGGGCACCACGGAGGCACGGAGAAGAGGTTGGAGGGGTCCGTCGTTTCCCTTCTCGGTGTCTCGGTGGTGGATCGCGCTATTCGCCGGGGAGGGGGGCGGTGTCGGTGCTGGCGCTGGAGAGGCGTTCCTGGACGGCGATGCGGCGGGCGTGGGTCCATTCGCCGAACTGGAGCATGAGGCTGAGGACGCTGGGGATGAAGGTGAGGGTGAAGAGGGTGGAGAAGGCGAGGCCGAAGAGGACGATGGTGCCGATGCCGCGATAGAGTTCGTTGCCGGAGCCGGAGACGAAGACGAGGGGCGAGAGGCCGAAGATGGTGGTGGTGGTGGACATCATGATGGGGCGGATGCGGGTTCGGGTGCTTTCGACGACGGCTTCGAGGGACGTCATGCCGTGTTCGCGGATGAAGATGAGGGTCTGCTCGACGATGAGGATGGGATTGTTGACGACGGTGCCGACGAGGACGACGAAGCCGAGCATGGTGATGACGTCGAGGGGCTGGTAGACGTCCTTGACGAAGGGAAGCCACCCCATGTGGTTCATTAGCCAGAGGCCGACGATGCCGCCGACGATGCCGAGGGGAAGGCTGGTCATGATGATGAGGGGATAGCCCCAGTGGCGGAAGAGGGCGACCATGAGCAGATAGGAGATGACGACGGCGAGGAGGAAGTTGCCGCCGAGAGCGTCGCGGGTGGCCTTGAGCTTGTCGCTGGCGCCGGCGATGCGAAGTGAGACGCCGGCGGGGACCTTGCCTTCGGCCTGGAGCGCGGCCATGATGTCGGTTTCGGCGGTTTCGATGGCGGTTTCGAGCGGCGTTTCGACGGGGGGAACGATCTTGAGGGTGACGGTGCGCTGGCGGTCGACGCGGCGGATGGTCTCGGTGTTGACGGTCTGGACGATGTCGGCGACGGAGCTGAGGGGAACGGGATCGCCGTTGCTGGCGTAGAGGTAGATGTCCGCGAGGTCGTCGCGATCGGTGAGGGAACCGTCGGCGCTGTAGAGGTACATGTCGATCTTGTCGTCCTTGAGGAAGAACTCGTCGACGAATGCGCCGTCGGACATGGCCCAGACGAGGTAGCCGAGTTCCTGGGTGTCGATGCCGAGCTGGGCGGCGCGATCCCAGTCGGGACGGATTTCGAGAAGAGGCTGGCCGAGGGAGAGGCTCGACGGTTCGGGGCGGATGGACTCGGAGAGCACCTCGCGGGTCTTGAGAAACGCATGCAGCGCGACGTCGAAAAGTGGCGGGAGGTCGTCTCCCGAGACGTTGAGGTCGATGCCGCGGGCGCCTGTGATGTCGGATGAGAAGATGGAACGGCGCGTCGCGAAGGCGATCATTCCCGGTTCCTCGTTGAGGCGCGCGGTGAGGATGGGAATGACGTCTTCGAGGTCGTCGGGATCGACGGTCTTGGCGATGGCGAGGAGGAAGGACGTGGTGTTGACGAAGAAGAACTGCTCCAGGGCGGGGCAGTCGCTCTCGCCGTTCTTCCAGAGTTCGGGGTCGTTGCCGACGTAGGGGACGAAGTCGCGTTCGACGCGTTCGCCGATGCGGGTCATTTCCTCGAAGTTGTAGCCGGGAGGGGGGAGCATGAAGGCGAAGAGGACGTTCTGGTTTCCGTCGGGCAGGTATTCCGTGCGGGGGGTGAGGAAGATGGCGATGCCGATGCTGAGAAGGAACATCCCGGCGACGAGAACGACGCGGCGAAGGACTCCGCCCATAAGCCACTGCACGGCGGACATGATGGTGGCGACGAAGAGATTGGCGAGGGGGACGAAGCCGAAGAGGTTCCTGAAGTTGCGCGCGAAGGGGGTGCGGGGCTCGCGGGTGACGTCGTCGAGCCAGCGGGAGGCCGCGGCGGGAATGACGGTGGTGGCGACGAGGAGCGAGAGGACGATGGCCGCGGAGATGGCGATGGCGATGTCGGCGAAGAGCTGGCCGGCCTCCTCCTCGACGAAGACGATGGGAAGGAAGACGAAGACGGTGGTGAGGGTGGAGGCGAGAACGGCGCCCCAGACCTCGCGGACGCCCTCGTAGGCGGCGGTGGCGCGGTCCTTGCCCATCGCGCGGTGGCGGTAGATGTTCTCGAGGACGACGATGCTGTTGTCGATCGTCATGCCGATGGCGAAGCCGACGCCGGCCAGGGAGATGACGTTGATGGTGCGGCCCGCGACGATGAGCCCCAGGAACGATCCGATGGTGCAGACGGGCACGCCGATGGAGCCGATGATGGTGGCGGGAACGGAACGCAGAAAGAGGAGCAGCACCATGGTGGCGAGGAGGCCGCCGAGGATGAGGTTGGAGCGGACGAGGCTGATGGCTTCGCGAATGTAGATCGTGTCGTCGGAAACCTGGGTGAGGTACATTCCGTTTTCGAGAAGGATGCCCTCGTTGAGGCGCTGGACGGTGACCTTGAGGTCGTCCATGACCTGGATGATGTTGGTGCCGGGCTGGCGGCGGGCGTTGGTGGCCATGGCGAGTTCGCCGTTGTGGCGGACCTGTGCGCGGAGTTCGGCGCGGCTCATTTCGACGGTGGCGATGTCGCGGAGATAGACGGGGGCGCCGTCGGGCTGGTAGGCGACGATGGAATCGAGGATGTCGTCGGTGGAGCCGAAGCGTCCGACGGTGCGGATGAGGAAGCGCTGCTTGCCGAGTTCGTCGATGTCGCCGCCGGGAAGGTCGCGGTTGCGGGCGCGGATGGTGTTGCGCAGCTCGTTGAGGGTGATGCTGCGCTCGGCGAGTTTCCGGGGATCGACGTAGATGCGGATCTGGCGCTCGGCGCCGCCGAAGATCTCGGACTGGGAAACGCCGGGAGTGCGCTCGATTTCGGTCTGGATGTGGTCCTCGGCGAAGTCCTTGAGGGCGACGATGTCGAGGCCCTTGGGGTTGCCGGGAAGAGGGCGGATGCTGAACCAGGCGATGGGCTGGTCGGAGGCGGAGGCTGTGACGATGCGGGGCTGGTCGACGTTCTCGGGGTAGGAGGGGACCTGGGAGAGGGAGTTGTTCACGCGGACGAGGATTTCGTCCAGGCTGGAGCCGATGTCGAATTCGAGAACGATTTCGGACTGGCCGGTGTTGGCGGTGGCGATCATCTCCTGCAGACCGGGAATGGCGCGGAGGTACTTCTCCTGCTCGACGACGATTTCCTTTTCGATGTCCTGGGGCGTGGCGCCGGGCCACGAGGTGAGGACGGACACCGTGGTGACGGTGAGGTCCGGGGTCATCTGGATGGGAACGCGGAAGAGGGAGACGAAGCCGAAGAGGCAGACGATCAGGACCGTGACGGCGACGCCGACTCCGTTCTTAATGGCGGCTTTGAGCACGGGTTACTGTCCTTCGCGAACGTTGACGGGCTGGGAGGGAAAGAGGCGTTCGTTGCCGCGCACGATGACGCGGTCGCCAGGCCGAAGTCCTTCGGAAAGAACCTCGATGGATCCTTTCCAGGAGCGGCCCGTCTCGACGGTCTCGGGAAAGGCGGCAGGGCCGGCGTCGCCGTCGCGAACGACCCAGACGGACTGGGAGCGGTCGGGGGACATGACAATGGCGTCGCGGGGAACGAGGATGGAGGGCTCTTCGTCCTCGGGGCCGATCTCGAAGGTGGCGCGGGCGAACATTCCCGGGGCGACGGAGAGGTCGGCGTTGGGAAACTCGACGCGGACGGGAAAGGTGCGGGAGGCTTCGTTGGCGAGGGGAATGCGATGGGAGATGGTGGCGTCGACGAGCTTGCCGGGGACGGCGTCGATCATGACGCGGGCGGGGGTGCCGGGAGCGACGTCGTTGAAGTGGCGCTCGGGGACCTTGACCTCGACGCGGAGAACGTCGAGTTCGGCGATGGTGAAGGCCGTGGTGCCGGGAGTGACCCACTGGCCGGCCTCGACGAGCTTGGCGCCGAGGACGCCGTTGTAGGGTGCGCGGATTTCGTGGCGCTCGAGCATGTCGGCGTACTGGGCGACCTTGGCGGCGGCGGCTTCGACTTCGCCGCGCTGGGAGGCGATCTCTTCGGCGCGGGGGCCGTTCTTCGTGCGCTCGTACTGGGCCTGCTCGCGTTCCCAGGCGGCCTTGCGGCCGAGTTTGGAGGTGCGGGCGCGGTCGTATTCGCTGTCGGAGACGACCTTCGTCTCGAAGAGTTCGCGGGCGCGGTCTTCGTCGAGGGTGGCGAGTTCGAGAGCGGCGCGGGCCTCTTCGGCCTGGGCGCGCTCGATTTCGATGTCTTCGGCGCGCGAGCCGTTGAGGAGTTCGGCGAGCTTGGCCTCTTCGATGGCGAGCTGCCCGCGGGCTTCGTCGATCTGGAGGCGGACGGGCTCGGCGCGAAGACGGGCAAGGACCTGGCCCTTCTCGACGTAGTCGCCGGCGTCGGCGAGGACTTCCGCGACGCGGGCACTGACTTCGGCGGAGACTTCGGACGCGCGGCGGGTGACGATGCTGCCGGTGAGAGTGATGGTGTCGCGGATTCTCTCGGCGACGACGGGAGACGCATCGACATTGGCGGGAGGCGGGCCCTGGGCTTCGGGGTCCTGCGCGTGTGCTGAGATTTCGGCGAACATGAGAGTGGCGAGGGCAAAGCTGATACGCATGGCCCTCGTCTTGAATCGTACCATATTCATACGGTGTGGCTCAGTGGCGATTGATTGCGAAGGACTTACGAGGGGGGCTCGCGTTTCCGTCGTTCCTGCCGAACGCAACGACGGGAGCGATTTCAGTGCCATGCGGAGCAGGGAAGGTCGCGCGATACCGGGTCAGTCTTCCAACAAATGGGGAAGACCAGCCGCGTCCGTGAGGTTGTGGACGGGCGAGGAGAATCCGGCGACGAGTTTGCGGAGGCTCTCGTCGGGCATGACTTCGGCCGTGGTGATGAGGCGGGCGAGGCTGCGGACCTCATCGAGGTGGACGCGAACCTGTTCGGGGTTCGCGACGTCGGCGGGCATCTTCTCGCCTGCGACCGCGCGGACGGCTTCGGCCCACTCGGTGGCCAGGGCGAGGATTTCCTCGCGGGTGCCGGACTCGGCGGCGGCCTTGAGACGGTGGGTGACGTCGTCGAGGGCGCGCACCTGGGGCCATTGGACAACGTCGGTGGTCTTCGCCGGGGCGCGTTCTTCGGGAGCGCCGGAACAGGCGGCGGCGAGGAGCGTCGCGAGAAGAATCGCGGAAATCGAAAGAATGCGGGACATGGGGGCTTTCCCGTCGGGGGCGAGTGGTACGCGCTCATAGCGTTTGCAGCCGGGAGCGTGTTGGAGAAGGCTGGGGCATTCTTCGATGGCGAGGCAATGCGCGTTTTGGCGACCCGGGAGCGACCTCTGCGAATCGCGATGGTGATCGGCTCTCTGGCAAGAGGGGGCGCAGAGGCGAATCTGGCAATGCTGGCGCGGGGGCTGAGGCGGCGCGGGCATTCGGTGGCGGTGCTGTTGCTGCGGTCGGAGGGGCTGGAGCGCGCGGGGGATTTGCGGCGGGAGGGCGTCGAGGTGACGGAGCTGCGGGTGCCTTTGCTGCGCCCGTGGTACGACGCCGGAGGGAAGATTCGCCTGCCGGCGGCGATGGCGCGGACGATCCGGGTGCTGCGGGAGTTCCGTCCGGACGTGGTGCACGCGTGGTTGTTCGAGGCGGAGGCGTGGGCGGCGGCAGCAAAGGGCCTGGGGGCGCCGGGGGCGTTCGTGACGACACGGCAGAGCCTGGGACTGTACAAGGACGCATCGCCCTGGAAGCAATGGGTGCAGAACGCATACAACGGCATGACGCGGGCGGTCGTGTGCAATTCGCGGGCGGTGGCCAAGGATGTGGTCGCGCGGGAACGCAACCTGGAGCGCCCACGGGTCGCGGTGATCCATAGCGCAGTGGACGGGGAGGCGATTCGCCAGGCCGCCCCGACGGATTTCCGCCATGCCTTCGGGCTGGCGTTCGAGCCGGAGTTCGTGGCGGTGTGCGTGTGCAACCTGTTCCCTTACAAGGGAGTCGGCGATCTGGTGGACGCGTGGAAGGTCGTGGTCTCGGTACACCGAAGGGCGGTTCTGGTGGTGGCGGGCCGGGACGGGGGGGCGCGGCGGGAGATCGCGGCTCGTATCCGGGAGCACGACCTGGGGCGGAACGCGATTCTGGCGGGACCCCGGGGGGATGTGCCGTCGCTGCTGATGGGGGCGGATTTGCTGGTTCATCCGTCGCGCGAGGAGGGGTTTCCGAGCGCGGTGCTGGAGGGCATGGCGGCGGGTCTGGCGGTGGTGGCGACGGATGTCGGCGGGACGGGGGAGGCGGTGGTGGATGGCGGGACGGGGTGGCTGGTGCGGCCGCGGTCGCCGGAGGAGTTGGCGGCAGCGATTCTGGAAGCGGTTTCGGCGGGGAGCGGGCCTGGGGAGGCGGGGCGCCGGCGGGCGGATCGGCGGTTCTCGCCGGAACGCGTGGTAGAGGGGCACGAGAGGCTGTACCTGAGGGTCGTCGGGGGCTCGCGCGCGGGGTAAGAATCTCTCCAACTCTCGGGTGGACCCGGGCGCGCCGGCGTGGTCAGCGTCCCCGCGTCCGCAGGCTGGTCGCGGCGGACGACTCTTCTTTCCGGAACCCAAACATATGCTGAAGGTCCACGTTCTCGTGCATTTGCGCCCGGACATCATGGACGTGCAGGGCCAGGCCATTCGCGAAGCGGTTCGCGGGGCGGGGCACGACGTCGTCGCCGGGGTGCGGGTCGGCAAGTCGTTCTATCTGGAGATCGACGCGGCGGATGCGGATTCGGCGCGGGACGAAATCGAGAGACTGTGCGGGGAGACTCTGAGCAATCCGCTGCTGGAGGACTACTCGTGGGAAGTGGTGGAGTCGTGAGCGCGCGCTGGGCCGTCGTCGTCTTTCCCGGTTCGAACTGCGACCAGGACTTCGTCCACGCGGTGCGGGACGTGCTGGAGCGCGAGGTGGTCGAGGTCTGGCACAAGGACGCGGTGCCGGAGGATGTGGACTGCATCGCGATTCCGGGCGGTTTTTCGTACGGCGACTATCTGCGGGCGGGTTCGCTGGCGGCGATGTCGCCGGTGATGCGTTCGGTCAAGGAACACGCGGCGAAGGGGACGCTGATCATCGGCGTGTGCAACGGGTTCCAGGTGCTGTGCGAGGCGGGTCTGTTGCCGGGTGCGCTGATGAAGAACGCGTCGCTGCGGTTTCGGTGCATGGACGTGTATCTGCGGACGGCGCGGAACGGTTCGCCGTTCACCGACGGGTTTCTGAAAGAGGGCGACGTCATCCGCATCCCGATGGCGCACGGCTATGGGAACTACTACGTGCCGGCGGACCAGGCGGAGGCGGCGGGGCGGCAGACGTTGTTCGCGTACAGCGACGCGGACGGCGGCGTGGAAGTGGGGACGAATCCGAACGGGTCGGTCATGAACATCGCGGGAGTGACGAACGAGCGCGGGAACGTGCTCGGGATGATGCCGCACCCGGAACGGGCGGTGGAGTATTTGGTCGGAGGGACGGACGGGTTGAATATCCTGAAGGCGATGGACGCGAATGCCGTGAAGACGGGGGCGGGGGCGTGAGGGTTCAGTCGTCCCTCCAGGACTCGGATCGGGGGGCGGCGGGTTACCCGGGGCTGAAGCCCCGGGCTAACATCAGCCGAGCCCTTCGGGCTCTGTTCGGCCGGAGGGCGAAGGGTGATGAGACTTGGCCCGGATGCGTGGACGGGGGTGGTCGTGTTCCGCCGAGCGCAAGTAGCGGAGTGCTGAATGCGCAGAACGTATTCGTTCGGGGTGCGAAGGGTGATCGGGCTCGGCCAGGATGCGTGGACGGGGGTGGTGGAGCTTGGCGAGGTTTCGCGGTTGAGGGCGGAGGTGCGGCGCCCAAGGCGGGGGGGCGAGGCGACGATTCCACGGGGTTTGTTCGCCCGTACGGCGAAGATTGGTCGGACTTGCCAGGAGGATGTGGTCGGGGGCGTGTGTGCGGCCCGGGGATATACGGCGGTCCTGGGGTTTCGTTCGTTTCGAAGACTTTGCCACGCCGGTAACGCCCGGCATTGGAGCAAGACAGAGCCCGCAGGGCTCGGCTGATGTTAGCCCGGCACTTCAGTGCCGGGTCGGTGAGCGCGAAGTACGACCGAGTCCCGGAGGGACGGCTGAAGAAGCGACGGCCGATTATGTCCGATTCCTATTCCTCGATTCACGTCCATGTGGTCTTTTCCACGCGCAACCGCGAGGCGGTGCTGACGCCGCCCATGCGCGAGAGGCTGTATCCGTACCTCGGCGGAATCGCCCAGACGAACGGTTTCGATGTCGTCGTCGCCGGTGGAACGGCGGACCATGTGCATGTCCTCTTGCGGGTACCGACGACGATGGCAGTGTCGAAGGCGGTGCAGTTGTTGAAGGGCGGGTCGTCGAAGTGGTTGAACGAGACATTCGACCAGCCGGGCGAATTCCGGTGGCAGGCGGGGTTCGGAGCGTTCAGCATCGGCGTCTCGGGCCTGGATGCGACGCGGCGGTACATCGAGAGCCAGGAAGAGCATCATCGGGCGAGGTCGTTTCGCGACGAGTACGTCGATTTTTTGGAACGCCACGGGATCGAGTACGATGAACGGCATGTTTGAATTCCTGGATTCGCGGATTCAGTCGTCCCTCCGGGACTCGGATCGGGGGGCGGCGGGTTACCCGGGGCTGAAGCCCCGGGCTAACATCAGCCGAGCCCTTCGGGCTCTGTTCGGTCGGAGGGCGAAGGGTGGTGAGGCTCGGCCCGGATGCGTGGGCGGGGGTGGCGGATCGCGGCGAGGTTTCGCGGTTGAGGGCGGACGTGCGGCGCCCAAGGCGGGGGGCGGGGCGACGAATGCCCGGAACATGGAATCGGGCGCGCGGAGCAAAGCATTGAATGCACGGGGTACGATGGTTCGCGTCGCGGCGGTGTTGTTCGCGTGCCTCTTCCTTGCGGCGGGGTGCGGTCGTACGCCGGAGGAGCGGTTGGAGAGGGCGATCGACAAGTACGTCAAGGAATGGACGCCGGAGGAGTGGGAAAAGCAGCTCCCGGTCATCGAAGAGATCGCATACGGGGACTACGATATCTCACTTCGCGCAACAGCCTTCGATCTCCTAATGGGTCTTTCGCCGGAAGACCGGGTGATGGGGTACTACGAGAGAATCCTCCAGGTGTCCGCCACACTGGACGGGGAGAGCCGATCAAACCTCCTCCGCGACACGGGTTCCAAGCTCTTCGACCTCGCGATCGAGTATCAGAACACGGAGTTCCTCGACGAAGCCATTGCACTCGCGGAAAGCGAAGGGGTTGATCTGCACATCGATCCAGGATATCGGTATGGTCTGATCTCGGACGAGCACGATGAGGCGAGGCAGAAGCATGTTCTCTTCTTTTCGCAGGCGATGCGGCGACTCGTCCGGTCCGATATTGACAGAATGCCCACCTGGTATTGGGATGCGTATTACTTCTGCGCATATTCCGGCGCCGTGGATTGCGACGAAGTAGTCGCCGAATTCCAGGAGCAGTTCGCCGACCAACTGGCCATGCCCGGGTGGTTCGCGTATCTCGCGAGCGCCTTCTACCAGTACCTTCGCGCGCTGGACGAGGCAAGACCCGCATCGCACCCCGCATTCGGGGACGTGACCCCGTCGAACTTCGACGATTACGTTCGGTTCGAGATGGAGCGATGGTTCGGCGAGGAATGGCGGGCTGCGGTGCTGGACGAAGACGGGTATCCGTTCCGAACCATCTATATACCTTGGTTCGATTTCCGTTTCGACGAGATGATGAAGTTCTCTCCGGAGGGATGGGACTATCCGTTCCACTCCGAAACGAACGATCATATGACCTTGGAGGAGGAAACAATAATGATGATGATGATGGGGGAAGAAACGTTCAAAGACATGGAAACCGGCGAGGCACAATGACCACCATCGAAATCACCCCCGCCATCGTGGCCGAGCACGGTCTGACTCCGAAGGAGTACGACCGGATCCTGGAGGTTCTGGGCCGCGAGCCGACGATCACGGAGCTCGGCGTGTTTTCCGTGATGTGGAGCGAGCACTGCTCGTACAAGCACACGCGCAGGCATTTGGCGACGCTGCCGACGAAGGGGCCGGCGGTGCTGCACGGTCCGGGGGAGAACGCCGGGGCGGTGGACATCGGGGAGGGCTGGGCGTGCGTGTTCAAGATCGAGTCGCACAACCATCCGAGCGCGGTGGAGCCGTACGAGGGCGCGGCGACGGGGGTGGGCGGCATTCTGCGGGACATCTTCGCGATGGGGGCGCGGCCGGTGGCGCTGCTGGACCCGCTGCGGTTCGGACCGCCGGGCGAGGGCCGCAACAGCCACTTCATCCAGGGGGTGGTGAAGGGCATCGCGGACTACGGGAACTGCATCGGGGTGCCGGTGCTGGGGGGCGAGCTGAGCATCGATCCGTGCTATACGGACAACTGCCTGGTGAACGTGATGGCGGTGGGGGTGGCGAAGCACGAGGAGCTGATGACGGCGAACGCGCGGGGGACGGGGAATCCGCTGGTGTACTACGGCAACGCGACGGGGCGCGACGGAACGCACGGTGCGACGTTCGCGAGCAAGGAGCTGTCGGAGGAGTCGGAGGAGGACCGCGGGTGCGTGCAGGTGGGCGATCCGTTCATGGGGAAGAAGATTCTGGAGGCGACGCTGGAGCTGATCCGGAGCGGGAAGATCATCGCGCTTCAGGACATGGGTGCGGCGGGGCTGACGTGCAGCTCGACGGAGATGGCGTCGAAGGGGGGGCTGGGTCTGCACATGGACCTGGACAAGGTTCCGCAGCGGGCGGCGAACCTGTCGGCGTACGAGCTGCTGCTGAGCGAGTCGCAGGAGCGGATGCTGGCGGTGGTGTCGCCGGAGAACCTGGAAGTCGTGGAGGGGATCCTGGCGAAGTGGGACCTGGGGGCGCACGTGGTGGGGCACACGACGGACACGGACCGTTTCGTGGTGGAGCACCGGGGCGCGGTGGTGGCGGACATTCCGCTTCAGACGATCTGCAACGAGCTGGTGTGGCCGGACGAGGTGGAGGCGGTGGCGTCGCCGCCGGAGACGAGGGACTGGCGCGACTGCGGGACGGGGGATTTCGACTGGGCGGAGGTGCTGAAGACGGCGCTGGCGTCGCCGCACTTCGCGTCGAAGCGGTGGATTCACGAGCAGTACGACCACCAGGTGCAGACGAACACGGTGGTGCGGCCGGGAGTGGGCGCGGGGGTGATCCGCGTGCGGGGATGGAAGGGGCTGCTGGCGATGACGACGGACGGGAACGGGTTGTGGTGCATGCTGGATCCGTACGAGGGGACGAAGTGCGTGACGGCGGAGGCGGCGCGAAACCTGGTGGCGTGCGGGGCGAGGCCGGTGGCGGTGACGAACAATCTGAATTTCGGAAGCCCGCGCAAGCCGGCGGGTGCGTGGCAGCTGCAGGAGTCGGTGCGGGGGCTGGGGGACGCGTGCCGGGCACTGGGCACGCCGGTGACGGGGGGCAACGTCTCGCTGTATAACGAGTCGCCGCGCATGGCGGTGTTCCCGACGCCGGTGATCGGAATGATCGGGGTGATCGACGATCCGGCGCACCTGACGGCGGCGGCGTTCCGCTCCGAGGGCGACGCCGTGTTCCTGATCGGGCCGGCGGCGACGCACGCGGGGGGATCGAAGATCCTGCGGGACCGCACCGGGGTGATCCCGGGACCGGCGCTGCGCATCGACATGGACGTGGAGAAGAACGTGCAGGAGACGGTGCTGGAGCTGATCCGCGAGGGGCTGCTGACGGCGGCGGCGGACGTCGCGGAGGGTGGTCTGCTGGTGACGCTGGCGGAGATGGCGCTGAACTCGCGCGGAGGACTCGGCGCGACGGTGAATCCGCCGTCGGGCGTGGACGCGGGGGCATGGCTGCTGAGCGAGGAGCCCTCGCGGTTCGTGGTGACCTGCAGGGCGGGGAACGTGGCGGGGCTGATGCTGCGGTGCGAGGGGCGTGGGGCGCGATTCGCGCAAATCGGAACGGTTGCGTCCGGACACCTGGAGATGCAGGGTCTCGCGCGGATTTCACTGTCGGAGATGCGGGCCTCTTGGGAAACAGCGCTTTAGCCACTCCGTGCGGCGCCGTTCGCGCAGCCGACTTCGCCGACCGCCCGAAAGAGGGATGCGGCGTGGTCGCCGTGTATAACCACCCGGAGGCCGGGCGTCTGGCGGCGCTCGGTCTCTTTGCATTGCAGCACCGGGGCCAGGAGAGCGCGGGGGTCGCGACGCACGATGGCGAGCGGCTGTACCTGCACAAGGGGCCGGGCCTGGTGAGCGAGGTGTTCGCGGGCAACGACTGGTCGGGACTGAGGGGAAATGTCGCGATCGGGCACGTACGGTATTCGACGGCGGGCGGAACGGCGCCGTACAACGCGCAGCCGCTGCGGGCGAACTATCGCGGCGGCGAGATGGCGGTGGCGCACAACGGGAACCTGACGAACGCGGAGGAGCTGGCGCGGCTGCTGGAGGCGAACGGGGCGATCTTCCAGTCGACGACGGACAGCGAGCTGCTGGTCCACCTGATCGCGCAGAACCGCGGGGGGGATTTTCAGGACGCGCTGGTGAAGTCGCTGCCGAAGCTGCATGGCGCGTATTCGACGGTGCTGCTGCACAACAACGAGATCTTCGCGGTGAAGGACCCGTTCGGTTTCAGGCCGCTGTGCCTGGGGCGGCTGGGCGAGGGATGGGTGGTGGCGTCGGAGTCGTGCGCGCTGGACATCATGGGCGCGACGTTTCTGCGGGAGCTGAAGCCGGGCGAGGGGATCTGCCTTCGCAACGGGGGGCCGGAGAAGTTCCAGGCGGTGGAGGCGGCGAGTCCCGCGGCGGCGTGCGTGTTCGAGCTGATCTACTACTCGCGGCCCGACAGCCATGCGGCCGGCAAGAGCATCTATCAGTACCGGGTGCGGCTGGGCGAGGAGCTGGCGCGGGAGGCGCCGGCGACGGCGGACGTGGTGGTGCCGGTGCCGGATTCGTCGAACCCCGCGGCGATGGGGTACGCGCGGCAGTCGGGCATTCCGCTGGAAATGGGGCTGATGCGTTCGCACTACATCGGGCGGACGTTCATCACGCCGGGACAGGGCGCGCGGGTGGAACGGGTGAAGATGAAGTTCAACCCGGTGCGCGAGCTGTTGCAGGGCAAGCGGGTGGTGCTGGTGGACGATTCGGTGGTCCGGGGAACGACGGCGCGGAAGATCGTGGGCCTGGTGCGGGACGCGGGGGCGCGGGAGGTGCACTTTCGCATCACGGCGCCGCCGTGGAGGCATCCGTGCTGCTACGGGATCGACACGCCGGACGAGGAACTGCTGATCGCGAACCGGATGGACCCCGAGGAAATGCGGAAGCATTTCGGGGTGGAGTCGCTGGCGTTCATCAGCATGGACGGTCTGATGCGGGCGGTGCCGCCGACGATGCAGTACTGCACGACGTGCTTTACGGGGCGGTATCCGGACGGACGCCCGCGGGTTTCGAACACATCGGCGAAGAAGGCGGCTGCGGCGACATGACGAAGCGATCGAAGACGGGGAAGCTGTCCTATGCGGACTCGGGGGTTTCCATCGAGGAGGGCGACGCGCTGGTGAAGCGCCTTGCCCGGAAGAACAAGCACATCGGCGGATTCAGCGGCGCGTGGCCGCTGGCGACGAAGGGGATGAGGAAGCCGGTGTTGCTGGCTTCGACGGACGGCGTGGGGACGAAGCTGCTGGTGGCGCAGCGGGCGGGGAAGCTGGACACGATCGGGATCGATCTCGTCGCGATGGTGGTGAACGATCTGATCGTGAGCGGCGCGAAGCCGCTGTTCTTCCTGGACTACTACGCGACGGGGAAACTGAACGCGAAGGAGTCGGACGCGATCCTGCGGGGAATCTCGCGGGGATGCGAGGAAGCGGGGATTCCGCTGCTGGGGGGCGAGACGGCGGAGATGCCGGGCGTGTACGAGCCGGGGCACTTCGATCTGGCGGGTTTCGGCGTGGCGATCGCGGACGGCGCGAAGATGGTGGACGGTTCGAAGGTGAAGCCGGGGAACGCGATCATCGGAGTGGCGTCTTCGGGCATCCACAGCAACGGGTACAGCCTGGTGCGGGCCGCGGCGAAGCGGGCGCGGCTGGACATGAAGAAGGAGTACGGCCTGGGGGCGAGCCTGGAGGACGTGCTGCTGGCGCCGACGCGCATCTATGTGCGGGCGGTGGCGGCGATGATGGAGGATGTGCGGCCTCTGGCGATGTCGCACATCACGGGGGGCGGACTGCCGGGCAACCTGGTGCGGGTGCTGCCGAAGGACTGCATGGCCACGATCGACGCGCGTTCGTGGGAGGCGCCTGCGGTGTTCGGGCTGCTGAGGGAAAAGGGCGACATCGAGAGGGACGAGATGTTCCGGGTGTTCAACATGGGCATCGGATACGCGATCGTGGTTCCGAAGACGAAGGCGAAGCGGGCGATCGCGATCCTGGAGGCACAGGGCGAACGCGCATGGACGATCGGCGAAATCCGCAAGGGCCGCCGCGGCGTCCGAATCGGGAACGGGGACGCATGAACACGGACCGGCACGGACAGCTCCAGAGCAAGGACCTCCTCGGCATCGAGCAGCTGTCGAAGGAGGACATCCTTCTGATCCTGGACAACGCGACCGGTTTCAAGCACGTGGTGACGCGGACGGTGAAGAAGGTGCCGACGCTGCGAGGCAAGACGGTGGTGAATCTGTTCTTCGAGAATTCGACGCGGACTCGGACGTCGTTCGAGCTGGCGGCGCGACGGCTGAGCGCGGACGTGATCAATTTCGACGTGGCGACGAGCAGCGTGAACAAGGGGGAGTCGCTGCTGGACACGGTGGAGACGATCGAGGCGCTGGGGGCGGACTACGTGGTGATCCGCCACGGCAGTTCAGGCGCGCACCAGTACCTTGGGCGGCAGGTGAAGGCGTCGATCATCAACGCGGGGGACGGGCAACACGAGCACCCGACGCAGGCGCTGCTGGACTGCTTCACGATCCGGGAGAACAAGGGCGACCTGGCGGGGCTGAAGGTCTGCATCGTGGGGGACATCCTGCACAGCCGTGTGGCGCGCTCGAACATCCTGGCGATGACGCGGCTTGGCGCGCGGGTGACGCTGATCGGGCCGCCGACGCTGGTGCCGGAGGGTTTCCGGTCGATGGGGGCGGACATCCGCCACGACATGGACGAGGGGATTCGGAACGCGGACGTGGTGTACATGCTGCGGATCCAGCTGGAACGCCAGGGAAGCCACCTGCTGCCGTCGCTGAAGGAGTACAAGCAGCTGTACGGGCTGGACGCGGACCGGATGCGGCACGCGAAGAGAGACGCGATCATCATGCATCCGGGGCCGGTGAACTTCGGCGTGGAGCTGTCGCGAGACGCGATGGAGAGCCCGCAGACGAAGATCCTGGACCAGGTGACGAACGGGGTGGCGGTGCGAATGGCGTGCATGTATCTTCTTCGGGGGGCGCGCAACGTTGAAGCCTGAAAGCCTGGTGATCGCGAACGCGACGGTGGTGGATCCGTCGCAGGGTCTGCACAGCGAGATGCATGTCGTGGTGGAGAACGGCGTGATCGCGGACATTTCGCGGAGCATGCCGGAGACGGCGGGGCGCCGCGTCGTGGACGCGAAGGGGCTTCATCTGGCGGCGGGGTTCGTGGACCTGCGGACGCACCTTCGGGAGCCGGGGGGCGAGGGGTCGGAGACGATCGAGTCGGGAACGCGGGCGGCGGCGGCCGGGGGCTTCACGACGATTCACGCGATGGCGAACACGAGCCCGGTGTGCGATTCGACGACGGGGGTGCAGTACGTGCTCTCCCGCGCGGCGGACACGGGATGCGTGAACGTGGTGCCGGTGGCTGCGGTGACGCGGGGGCAGGAAGGGCGGGAAATGGTGAATTTCGGCGTGCTGCGGCGCGCCGGGGTGGGTGCGTTCAGCGATTCCGTGCATCCGGTGCGGAACGCGGACATGATGCGGCGGGCGCTGGAGTACACGCGGATGGTCGGGGTGCCGATCATGGAGCACTGCCAGGACCTGGACCTGGCCGGCGAAGGGGTGATGCACGAGGGAGAGGTTTCGCTGCGGCTGGGTCTGCGGGGCATTCCGCGCATCGCGGAGTCGGTGGTGGTGGCGCGGGACGTCGCGCTGGCGGCGGCGACGGGTGGGCATGTGCACATCAGCCACGTTTCGACGCGGGAAAGCGTGAAGGCGATTCGCGAGGCGAAGCTGGACGGCGTTCGAGTGACGGCGGAAACGACGCCGCACCATCTGACGATGACGGACGCGGACGTGGAGGGGTACAACACGCTGGCGAAGGTGAAGCCACCACTCTGCGGGGAGGCGGACCGGCTGGCGCTGCTGGAGGGGCTGGAGGACGGAACGATCGACTGCATCGCGACAGACCACGCGCCGCATCCGGCCGCGGAGAAGAACAAGGTGTTCGACGCGGCGCCGTTCGGCATCATCGGGCTGGAGAGCTGCTTTCCGCTTCTCTACACGAGGTTCGTGGAATCGGGGCGGTGGGACCTGGATTTTCTGATCGAGCGACTGACCGTCAAGCCGGCGGAAGTGGTGGGAGGACGATGGGGGACGCTTCGGACGGGACAGCCGGCGGACATGGTGCTGATCCAGACGGGCGTGTCGTACGAGTTCGAGCGGCGGCATCTGCGGTCGAAGTGCAGCAACTGTCCGTGGCTGGGCGAGACGTTCGGCGCGCGCATCGCCGCGACGTTCGTGAACGGAAGCGCCGTCTTCGTGAACGAGGAGGCGTTTCCGAAGGGCCTGGCGGCGGCGCGAAAGGAAGCGCGATGAACGGGGCGGTGCGAAAGCTGCGGGACGCGCAGGCGCGCACCGGGAGTCTGCTGTCGGCGGGGCTGGAGCCGTGCCGCGAGTATCTGCCGGGAAACCTGAAGGCCGACGCGAATGGGTACGGGGAGTTCATGCGTTCGGTGATCGAGGGGACGGCGGGAAGGGTCTGCGCGTACAAGTTCAACCTGGCGTTCTTCGAAGCGCTCGGGCGCGACGGGTGGGCGATGATGCACGACGTACGGGCAGCGATCCCGGAGGATGCGTTCGTGATCGCAGACGCGAAGCGGGGCGACATCGGCAGCAGCGCGAAGCGGTACGCGGAGGCGGTGTACGATTCCCTGGGGGCGGACGCGGTGACGATCAATCCGCTGATGGGGCGGGACAGCGCGGAGCCGTTTCTGGAGTACGGCGACAAGCTGAACATCTTCCTGTGTCTGACGTCGAATCCGGGCGCGGAGAACTATCTCGCGGCGGGCGATCTGTATCTGCGCA
The DNA here is from genome assembly GCA_021772755.1 of Candidatus Sumerlaeota bacterium. Lineage (GTDB taxonomy): Bacteria > Sumerlaeota > Sumerlaeia > SLMS01 > JAHLLQ01 > JAJFLJ01. The sequence continues at coordinate 1,987 of JAJFLJ010000276.1, read as the reverse complement.
TCGCGCGGGACGTGGCGACGTGGTCGGAGGGCGCGGGGAACTGTGCGCTGGTGGTGGGTGCGACGAACGGCGAGCGGATTGCGGCGGTTCGCGAGGCGGCGCCGACGCTGCCGTTTCTGGTGCCGGGCCTCGGCGCGCAGGGCGGAGACGTCGCGGCGACGATTCGCAACGGGCGGATGGCGGGCGACTTCGGCGGGCTGATTCTTCATGTGACGCGCGGAGTCCTGCCGGGGAAGGACGACACCGGCGACGCGCGGGAGGTCATGGGCCGCAAGACGGACGACTGGAATGCACGCATCGCCGAAGCGGCGGGGCGAAGCGGGGTGACGCGATGATCGATCTGAAGAGCGAACGCGTGCGGCAGTTGCTGGAATCGACGGGTGCGGTGCGGGAGGGGCATTTCCTGCTGAGTTCGGGGCTGCACAGCGACCGCTATTGCCAGTGCGCCGCGCTGTTCGAGCGGCCGGAGGCGGGCGGCGAGCTGGCGTGGCTGATGGCGGCACGGCTGAAGGCGTCGGGTCTGGAAGCGGACGTGATTCTGGCGCCGGCGCTCGGGGGGATTCTGTGGGGGTATGCGCTGGCGGGGGCGTTGGAGATTCGTTCGCTGTTCGCGGAACGGCCGTCGGGCGAGGGTTTCGAGCTGCGGCGCGGTTTCGAACTGGCGAAGGGAAGTCGCGTGATTCTGGCGGAGGATGTGGTGACGACGGGGAAGTCGGTGAGCGAACTGGTTCCGCTGGTGGAGGGCGCCGGGGCGAAGGTCGTGGCGTTCGCGTCGGTGGTGGACCGCAGCGGGGGGACGTTCAAGCCGGGCGCACCGTTCGTGTCGCTGGTGGAGCTGGAATTCCAGACGCACAAGCCGGAGGAATGTCCGATGTGCGCGGCGGGCAGCGAACCGATCAAGCCGGGAAGCCGAGCGAGGCCTTAGCGGGTTCGGGTTGTTTCGCGCGGAGACGCGGAGACGCAGAGAAGCGATTCTGACGCGAAGTCGCAAGGACGCGCGGCGGGAGGCAACACTGGCGACGACTCCGATTGCCAAGACAACCGGGCTGTAGGTATTTCGAAGCGGCTGCTCTCACCTTGTGCAGGTCTTGAGTCACGGACCGGGAACTGCGGAACGAGCACAACTGTCCTGAAAGGACCGCCAGCCGTGTCCGAACGACTGTTCGCTCGAATTCCCGAGGAGTGGAGCACGGCCAAGAGATTCACGGCCCTTGTGGCAACTCCCCTGTTCCTCCTCTTGGCCATCTGGTTCTGGCCCCTTGCCGCTGTCGTTCTTCCAGTGATCGTCGTTCAAAGAAGGGCTTTGGATCTGTTTCGTTTGCGTTGGTACCTGCTTGCCGTGATATCGTTCGGCGTCGTCCTGAGAATACTTGGACTGGTTTGTCTCTCGTCCTCGCTCGCAGGCTCCGAAGACCCTCCGGCCATCCTGATTTATCTCGCGCCGCTCGAGTATCCCGGAATGCAGGAGGATGCGATCAGGACGAAGGTGTCCGCGATTTCACGGGGACTCGATCCCTTCGGAAGCCCTCTTGTCAGGAGTGGTAACGCCATCTACAGCTTGGGGCCGGACAGATCGGATCAAGGAGGGGCGCTTGCCTACGATCCGACAAACGGAACCGTTAGCACGGGTGATATCGTCATTGGATTCGAAGCCGAGATGCCGAACCAATAGCGCAGGCGTTCTGGAACACTTCGAGTCCCGGGCGAAACCGTAGCGGGTTCGGGTGGTTTCGCGTGGAGACGCGGAGACGCAGAGAAGCGGGATGCGCCGGCCAGTGGAGCGGATGTCAGGTCTGGCGTTTGCTCGGGCGGGACGCCCGAGCCACCCTCGGGGAGGGATGCAGGCGGGTTTCCGCTTTCCCCGGGGGTGTGGCGGCGGCGCAGTGGCGTTCATCGATGTGACGGAGGGTTTTCCATGAGATATCTCTTTTGCGTTCTTCTGGGTGTGCTGGCGACGGGACTGTCGTCGTGCGCGGGAACGGCGAAG
>JAJFLJ010000275.1 GCA_021772755.1 Candidatus Sumerlaeota bacterium | reverse complement strand
GGCGGTGAAGATCGCGCCGCATTTCTCGCAGCCCGTCGTCCACGTTCTCGACGCGTCGCGGGCTGTGACGACGGTGCAGGGACTGCTGGACGACAGCGGCTCGTTCCGTGCGGAGATCGCGGCGAACTACGAGGCGCTGCGCGAGCATCACCTCAATTCGCAGGCGGAAGTGAGCCTGATGGACTATGCGGAGGCCAACGCCAACGCCCCGGGATTCGAGTGGAACGCGTCCGGCGTCGCGCAGCCGGAGTTCCTCGGCGTGCGCGCGTACGAGGAGTCGTCGCTCGCGGAAATCGCGGAACACATCGACTGGACGCCCTTCTTCCACGCCTGGGAACTGAAGGGCGTGTATCCGAAGATCCTCGACCATCCGAAGTACGGCGAGCGCGCGAAGGAGCTTCTCGCCGACGGGCGGAAGGTTCTCGACGGTCTGATCGCGAAGAAGGCCGTTTCCGCGCGCGGCGCCTGCGGGTTCTTCCCCGCGAACGCCGACGGCAACGACATCGTCGTCTGGACGGACGAGTCGCGTTCGGTCGAGCGCATGCGCATTCCGACGCTTCGCCAGCAGGTCGCGCGAGAGGGCAAACCGAACCTTGCGCTGGCGGACTATCTCGCGCCGGTGGGGAGCGGCGTCGCGGACTACATCGGCGGGTTCTGCGTCACGGCCGGCCTGGGGGTCGAGGAGCTCGCAGCTCGCTACGAGGCGGACCACGACGACTACAACAGCATCATGGTCAAGGTCCTCGCGGACCGCTGCGCCGAGGCGTTCGCGGAGCTGATGCACAAGCGCGCGCGCGACTTCTTCGGCTACGGCCGCGAGGAGTCCTTCGACCACGCCGATCTCGTCGCCGAGAAGTACCGGGGCATTCGCCCCGCGCCGGGCTATCCGGCGTGTCCGGACCATCGCATGAAGACGCGACTGTTCGAACTGCTGGACGCGGAGCGCGCGACGGGCGTGTCGCTGACGGAAAACCTGGCGATGCGGCCGGCGGCGTCGGTCAGCGGGTTCTACTTCGCGCATCCCGATTCGAAGTACTTCGACGTCGGCAGGATCGGCGCCGACCAGGTGCGCGACTACGCCGGGCGCTGGGGCGGTGCCGTGACGGAAACCGAACGCTGGCTGCGACCGGTCCTTGGCTACGACCCCGACGAGAAGAGCGCGGCGGAACCGGTCGGCGCGGCGTCCGGCTAGGCGACGGGCGGAGCGAGCGGCATGGACCCGGAACTTCAGGCCTGCTTCGCGCGGCAACAATCCGGCTTGCTGCGGGGCCCGACATGGCTAGGCTCTCGGCAACCACCCACCTTCAGGAGCCACAACGATGGGCAAAGGCGATCAGCGCACCCGCAAAGGCAAGATCAACCGCAGCAGCTTCGGCAAGTCCCGCCCCCGCAAGAGGAAGAAGGCCAAGAAGGACTGAACCGACGTTTCGCTTTAGATTCGCCGCCCGCCCCACCAGGAGCGGGCGGTTTTGTTTTTGTCCAGGGATTCACCGATCCGCCGCGCAACGAATTGCGGATTGACCGTTGCCTGGGTCGGTGACATCATCCCCTTGAGACTTACCCAAACCGTTCTTCGAGAGGCGACACCATGAAGGCAGGCATTCTGAAAGACCGGGGATTCACCCTGATCGAACTTCTGATCGTCGTGGCGATCATCGCGATTCTCGCGGCCATTGCGGTCCCCAATTTCCTGGAGGCCCAGGTCCGCGCGAAAGTCAGCCGCGTGAAGGCGGACATGCGTTCCACGGCCACGGCACTGGAAGCCTATCGCACCGACAATCCGCGCTACCCGCCGGACTTCTCCGACGTGGCCGCGCGTGGCGGCAACTTTCCTCCGGCCGCCAGCTTCCATTCGCGACTTCTGTTTCTCACGACCCCGATCGCGTACATTACCACGGTGGTTCCCGATGCGTTCGCCACCGAGGTGAGAGCGGGCAGCGCGGACGGCCAGCCCGCGCCCTATTCTCCCACCAATCCCAGCGTCGCCTATCACTACAACTCCAACGCGTCCAACCCGCTCGATCCCGTGGCGACGTTCGACTACGCCAAGTTCGACCGTGACGGCGCTGTTCCGAACGACTCGATCACCGTCTGGGACGATATCACGACCCAGCCGGAGTCGATTCAGTGGGCTCTCAATTCGCCGGGACCCGATGTCACACGCCACGTCTATCTCGGATTCTCGGCGCTTCAGGTCTACGACCCGACGAATGGAACCGTCAGCTTCGGCCAGATCATTCGCACCAACATCAGTGCCGAGGATCAGCCCAAGAGCTGACGCAGGCGCCACGATCGCCACAAACGCGGAAAGCGCCCCTCCGTCGCGGGGGGCGCTTCTTTCATCAAGAGACGCTTTGGCAGAGAATCCTACGCGCGGCCGGCGGGGGCTTCCACGGTCTCGATGTTTTCCACGACGCCATCGCGCACGTTGACGATGCGGCTGGCGTGTTCGGCGATTTCCCGCTCGTGAGTCACCAGCAGCAGCGTGTTGCCGGCGGCGTGGACTTCGGCGAACAGGCGCATGATCTCCTCGCCCGTCTTCGAGTCCAGGTTCCCGGTGGGTTCGTCGGCGAGCAGGATCGCGGGGTTGTTCACGAGTGCGCGGGCGATGGCGACGCGCTGGCGCTGGCCGCCGGAGAGCTCGTTGGGAAGATGCCGGACGCGGTCGGAGAGGCCGACGCGCTCGATGGCGGTCTTCGCCCGCTCGACCCGTTCGCGCCCCCCCATTCCGGCGTAGACCATCGGCAGTTCGACGTTCTGCTGCACGGTCATCTGGGGCAGCAGGTTGAAGCTCTGGAAGATGAAGCCGATCTCGCGATTGCGTGTCCGCGACAGCTCGACGTCCTCGAGGGAATCGACGCGCTGTCCGCGCAGCCAATAGTTCCCCGTCGTCGGCCGGTCGAGGCAGCCCAGGATGTGCATCAGCGTCGACTTGCCCGAACCCGACGGCCCCATGATGGCGACGTAGTCGCCTTCGGGAATCTCGAGGTCCACGCCGCGAAGCGCGGGCACCTTGATGGCTCCGAGATCGTAGGTGCGGGTGACTTGCTCCAGACGAATGATCAAGCATCGCCTCCGGCCGCGGCGGCCGCAGGCGCCTTGTCTTCCGCGTCGGGCTTGATCGCATCGGCCACGGCGGGTTCGGGAGCGTCGCCGTCGGCATCGCGGAACGGATCGCTCAGAAGCACGCGGTCGCCCGCCTTGACGTCGCCTTCGACGGCCGCATGGTTCTCGTTGGCCATCGCGACCTCGACGGGAACGAACCTGGCAAGTCCCACGCCGCTCTTCACGTAGACGCCGCGCTTGCCGTCCTTTTCCGTCACGGCTTCCAGCGGCACGTAGCGGGCGCTGTCGACCTCGTCCAGGATGATGCGCGCGGTCGCCGTCATGCCCTGGCGGATCAGGACGTCGTTCTCCTCCAGGCGGACGCGCACCTCGAACTCGCGCGGGCCGGCGCCGTCGCTCGATTCCCACGACTTCTGCGCGGGGTCCGAAATCGGCACGACGGACCGGCCCTCGACGACGCCGGGAAAGACGCGCCCCGGGATGGCGTCGACGGTGATCTCCGCGCGCTGGCCCTCCTCGACGCGCGAGACGTCGATCTCGTTCACGGGGACCACGGCGAGCATGACGGCGGGGTCGGGAATCTCGACGAGCGCCGTCGTGCGCCAGACGGTGTCGCCTTCGGCGACCTTCGCCACCGTTCCGCCCTTCCACGTCTTCAGATAGGAGATGTCGCCGGGCGTCGTCGCGTAGACGGTCGCCTTTTCCAGGCGGTCCTTCTCCTCGTCGACCTCGATCTGGCGGCGTTCGACTCGAAGAATCGCCTTGTCGATCTCCCTCTCCTTCACCCGCAGGTTGGAGGCGAGGTTCTCCTCGACCTTGGCGAGGTTGATCTGCGCGTTGCGAAGGTTCAGTTCCTCCTGCAGCATTCGCAGGCGCGCCTCGTCGAACTTCGTCTGCGGCGAGATGTTCTTCTCGAACAGCGTCGTCTCCGCGGCGTGGTTCTGCTTCGCGTCCTCGTACTTCTGGCGCGCGATCTCGACCTTCGTCCGTTCCGACTCCAGCGTGAACTGGTTCTTCAGCTTCTCGAGCTCGAGCGCCTCCCTCGCTCCCTGCAGGTCCTTCTCGTCGAGGGCCAGCTGCGCCTCCTCCTCCTGAAGCGACTGCTCGTGCTCCTCGGTCTCGAACCAGATGACCGGTTCGCCCGCTTCCACGCGGCTGCCTTCCGGCAGCAGCTTGATGATCTTTCCCCCGTAGGGCGACGTCAGCAGCGTGGAGCGCGCGGCGCGAAGCTCGCCGATGCTGGAGAGCGACGTTTCGAAGCGTCCCTCCTCCACGGTGCCCAGCGGAATGGAGGAGATGTCGGTGACGATGGCGTCGGGACGGACGGCGACGGTGTAGGCTGCGGCCGCGGCGATGGCTGCCATTGCGATGGAACCGGCGAGGATTGCTTTCTTCATGATCGACCTCCTTGGCTGGGCGTGGGCGGATTGCGTATCCTAGTGAAGCGGAAGACCGACGGCGACGTAGAGGCGCGCGATGCTCGCCTGGTAGCCGAGGACCGAGTTGCTGTAGTCCGTTTCCGCGTCGAACAGGTCGTCCTGGGCGAGGCGGACTTCCGTGATGGTGGCGAAGCCGACCTCGAAACTGCCGTTGATCAGCTCAAGGTTGCGGCGCGCCTGCTCCACGCGCTTGCGCAGAACGGTGAGGCGCGCTTCGGTGGTCAGGACGCCGCGGTGCGTCTGGAGGACCTCCAGGCGGATGTCGCGTTCGAGCGACTCGCGGTTCGTGCGCTGCTGGTCGGCGCGCAGCTGCGAGCGCTTGTACGCTTCGCGCCGCTGGATGTTCTGAAGCGGAATGCGCAGCGTCAGCCCTCCGTCGTACGTGTCGTTCTCGAAGCTGTTTCCCTCGCGGAACGTGCCGCCGGAATCGAACCGCCCGTAGCCCGCGTCGAAATCCAGGTCGGGAAGCGTGTCGTTGCGGGCGACGTCCTCGGAGATGTCGGCGAGCGCGACGTCGATGTCGGCCTGCATCAGCTCCAGCCGGTTGGTCAGGGCGTGGGTGAGGGCGACGTCGGTCGAAGGCAGTTCCAGCCGCCCGCGCTCCAGCAGGTCGCCCGTGATGTCCATCAGGGAGATTTGCGTCTCCAGCGGCAGCCCCAGCAGGAGGAGAAGGCCTTCGCGGGCGTCGTCGAGCTGCTGCAGGCGGGAGATCGCCGTCTCGACCTCGGAGAGAAACTGGATCTGCGCGCGGAGGATCTCCGACTCCGCGACGCGGCCGACGTCGTACTTGATGCGGGTTTCCGTGAGGAACCGCTCGCGCTCGCGAATGGCGTCGCGGCTGACGAGCAGCTGCTGGTGGAACTGAAGAATGCGGAAGTACTGTTCGATGACGCGGAGCTTAACCTGGCGCCGCGAGAGGCGGTCGCCAAGGATCACGTCCATTTCCGACAATCGCGCCCGGCGCAGGTTCGCCGTTCCGATCCGCGTGCCGTCGCCCGTCAGGAGTCCGCTGCCCCGCAGCAGCGGCTGGACGAAGCGCACGTTGAAGTCGCCGTCGTAGGACGTCGTTTCCGTGCTCGAATCGCTCGACGACCGGACGTCGGTTTCCGTGCGGGCGGTCGTCACGTCGGCGAGAATCGCTCCACCAGTCGCCAGGTTCTGCGTCATCTCCACGCCGGTGCCGGCGGAGTAGCGTGTGGTTTCCCGGTTGGTCTGGCCGCCATCGGACGCCAGAGCGTCGCGGTCGTGCGTTCGCGACGCGCCGGCGTCGGCGACGAGATCCACGAAGGGCTTGAAGAACGCCTCCTCGCCGCGCACGTCGCTCATGCCGATCTGGACGGAGCGCCGCGAGTTGATCAGGTCGAAGTTCCCCTCCTCGGCGATGGAGAGCAGACTGGCGAGATTCAGGCGCGAGTACGCCGATTCATGCGGCACGTCGGCGAAGACCACGTCCGTCGAGAACCGGTCGTCGTCCATCAGGGGCATGGACTCGATGTAGTAGGACTCGATGGGGACGCTGTTGATTTCCGGCAGACGCAGGTCCTCGTAGTCCGGCAGGCGGTTCTGGCGCGCCAGCGATTCGAGGCGTTGGATGAAGTCCGGCGACGCCTCCATCGGCTTCGGCTGCGCGGCTGCCGGTCGGCCGGCGAGCAGGGTCAGGGCGCCAAGGATCGCGATCGCAACGTGTCGTTTCATAGGGTTCGTTTCGGGGGTTCGCTTCGGGGGCGGGTTAGTGGATTGGCAGACCATAGCCGTCCGGCGGTTCGGTATCCTTCGTGTCCCCGTCGGGGGCGATCCTGTCGGGCGTCGGTCCGCCCTCGGGCATCCGGGTTCTGAACTCGACCATGCCGAACCGTCCCCCCTCGCCGTCGTCGTCGCGCACCACCAGGACCTCGTCGAAGCCAATTTCGCGCACCGCCTCCGGCACGCCGACCACGATAACCGGAAGAAAATCCGGGCTTTCCTCGGGCATACCGGCCTTGTGGACCTCCCCGACGAGTTCGCCATCCCGCAAGAATCCGACCATGATATCGGCGTCGGCGGTCACGTGCAGCCGGATAGCCGGGGTGTGGGCCAGGGTTCCCAGCCTCAGTCGCGCTCCACGACGGTAGCCTTCGAAGGGGACGAACAAACGGGCGACGATGCCGTTGCCGCCGGCCAGGGGTTCGGCGATCTTCGCCACGTCCACGACCCAGCGGATCTTCACGCTCTCCAGAGCCAGTGCCTCGAACTCCGGCGTCGGCGTGCGATAGCTCGCCACGTCGATCAGAGACTCGTTCATGCCCAGGTTGAACCGCGCGATTTCCTTCAGGCGGCCTGGCGCCAGAAGCGGCCCCGAGACCACGAGATTCAGGCGGTCGTAGTACTCCGCCAGGTCGGGGTCCTGGATTCGGTTCTCGCCGGAATCCACCGTGTCGAAGTAGCCCGGCGGCACCAGGCGCTCGTAGTGGCCGATGCGCCACTTCCTCAGGTTGCGCGCCGGCAGGTGGGAAATCAGGGCGTCTCCCAGGGCCCACGCGTCGATGATGTGGACGTCGCTGCCGGCATAGAACGCGGTCATGCCGACCGCTCCGCTGACGAACGTCTCCATCTTCATCTTCGCCAGGAACTCGTTCGTCAGGTCCTCGCCCGGATTGGCGAACCGCGTGCGGTCTCCCGTCGAAAGCGCCGTTCGGCCGTGGTAGTAGCTGCGCTCGTCCGCGATACCGTGGCTCTCCACCTTGCGCGGATACGTGCGGCCGTAGTCCCTGTCGATCGTCTGGACGGGTCGCTGCGCCGCGAGGCCCAGCAGCACGATCGCGCCGGCCCTCAGAAGAAGCAGCGGGGACTTCTCGTCGATGCGCGTGCGCGCGAGAATCAGCAGCGCCGCGAAGGCCGGCGCCGTCAGAAAGCGCCCCGCCATGAAGTCGCCGCCGATCTTCAGCAGATAGAGACAATACAGGACGATCCCCGCGGCGAAGGGCCAGAGTTCCCGACGCGCGGACTTGCGCAGTCCAGCCACCACTCCGGCTGCGAGGATCGTCACGATCAGCGGGTCCCATTGCAGAGACACGATGTAGTACACGAGACCCTGGCGGAAGAGTTCGCCGCCGGGAATGCCGTTGTTCAGTTTCGCGAACGCCGTGTTGGGAACCGGAAAGCCGTAGTAGAAGAGCGCGAAGATCTCCCACAGGACGAAGGGCAGCACCCCCAGCAGCGCCCACCGCAGGCGCAGCTTGCGGTCGACGCCCGTGCGGAGGAACTCCGCCACCATCGCCGGTCCGAACAGCAGCAGCAGGTCGTGGCGCGTCAGCATCCCGAGCCCGCCGACGAACCACACGGCGAACAGTCGCCTGGCGTCCGCCGCCGGGCGCATCCACGCGACCATCATGGCCGCCAGCAGAAGATGCGAGAGCGGATTCTCCAGGCCTGCCGTCGAATAGTCGGTGAAGGAGCGCGAGAGTATCAGAACCGCCAGCGCGAGCGCGCCGGCCGCCGGACCCGATGCCGCGCGAAACGCCAGCATTCCCGCCGCCGCCGCACTCGTCGCGATGCAGAGCAGCAGCGCCGTGTTGGGGATTTCGCGCGTCACGAACGACGCCACCGCCAGGACCCACATCCAGAGCGTGTGGGTGTAGACCCAGACGCGCTCGCCCGGATTCCACGTCAGGCCGCGACCGTGAATGAAGTTGTCGACCGTTCGGAACGTGATAAAGGCGTCGTCGCAGAGCCACGCCGTGCGGACCATCATCAGAACGTAGACGATCAGCAGCAGCCCCGGCAGCATCGCCGCCGGTGAATTCTCTTCGGACATCTCCGCCCTGTTGTCGAAACCCATCGAACCGCCCGGCGGGGGAGAGACGCGCCCGCTCGGCCCATCACCCCGGCGAGGGGTGAAGTGGCGCAACGCTAAAACCCCCGTCCGGTCGAACGTCAGCCGCCCCGGGCGAGATTCGTCTTGTGGTGCGGGCGAAAGGCTTGTGGCTTCGGGTATGCGCGCGAGTTCTGCAAGCGACCACTTCGGAATCGCGGCTGGCCGGGGCCTTGAGAGGTTTCGCATCCGTCGCGGAAAGACGGGTGGGGCGCCACTTCCGCTTCCCGCTCTCGCGCTGCTGCTTCTCTTCGCATCGAAGGCCCTGGCGGTTTCGCTGCTCGTCGATAACGACGGCGGCGCTCCCGCGTACACCGAGACCGGGGCGTGGACGACAAGCGCGCTTACCGGCTACGTTGGCCTGACGTACCGCACGTCCCATCCGCTCGTCGGACCGTCAACGGCGTCGTGGACGCCCGCGATCCCCGTCCCTCAACGCTACGACATCCGCGTTCACTTTCGCCGGGGCAGCAACCGGACGACGATGGCGAACTACACCGTACACCACGACGGAGGGAATACGCCGGCGGTCGTCAGCCAGAACGGATCGAACGTGCTGACGTTCGCCGATCTGGGCCGTTTCGGACTGAGCGTCGGAGAGAGCCATGGCGTTACGCTGAACACCGACGGCTCCGACGGCTATCTGATCGCGGACGCCGTCGAGTTCATTCCCGTGGACGTGCCGCTCGACGTTCCCGGAGTCGTCGGGCTTTCGCACGCGCCCGTTCTTCCGACGAGCGCCGACTCCGTGACCGTGAGCGCCGTCGTGGAGTACTCCGGCGCGACGCCGGTCGCGACGCTGACGTGGCGGCGCGGACTGACGGGCGAAGTCGCGGAGGTTCCCATGACGCCCGCATCCGCGAAGGGCGAAGTGCGAACGTATACGGCAGTGATTCCAGCCCTTCCGGACATGGAGTTCGTCGAGTACGGTGTCGAGGTGGCCGAGCCGGAAGGTCTGCGCGACTTCGTCGGTCACCGTGTCTATCAGGTGAACGATGGCGAGGCCGCGGCTCCACTTGTGTTCGTCGTCGCGGGCCAGTCGAACGCGTGCGGTCCCGGAGAGTTGAACGAGAACAACGAAACGTCCGATCACGCCGTGCTGATGCTGGGCTCGGACTATCGCTGGAAGGTCGCGTACGAACCGATTACGGACGCGACGGGGCGCGTGGATGTCGTCGCGAACTGTCCCTGGACGCCCGATACCGCGCGGGGACACGGTTTCGGACTGCGGGCGTGCAAGGACCTGCTCTCGGCGACCGGCGCGTCTACGCGGCTGATTCCGACGGCAAAGGGCGGAAGTTCGCTCTCGGAATGGCAGGCGGCCGCCGACACGTTCGACCGCACGACCCTGTTCGGTTCGATGAACTACCGCCGCGCCGTCGGCGCGCCCGAAGGCGTGACGGCATTCTGGTGGTACCAGGGTGAAAGCGACAGCGGTTCGGCGTCCTTCGTGCAGAACCATCGCGATTTCATCGCGTCGGTGCGCGACGAAATCGCGGACGACCTGCCGGTGGTGTCGGCGCAACTCGCAGGCTCCAACAGCGCATCGTACAACGCGAACCTCTTCGCGACGGCCGAGAAGCAGCGGGCGATGGAAACGGGATCGGGCACGCCGGATGAAATAGAACGGCACCATCTCGTCGTGACGTTCGACCTTCCGATGCTGGACCACGTGCATCTCGACCAGGACGCGACGAAGGAACTCGGAAGGCGCTTCGCACTCGCGACGCGCGAGCACGTTCTCGGCGAGGACATCGACGGCACCGGACCGCGTCCGCGCCGCAACGATCCCGTCGTGCGCGACCGCAACGACGACACGCGCCTGCTCGTCGTCTTTGATCGCGCCATCGACGTACCGAACACCGGTTCCGCGATTCACTTTCGCGCGGGTCCGCCCGGTTCGTTGCAGACGCCCCTCGCCGCGACACGCGATCCGCAGAACGACAACGTCGTGATACTGGAAATGCCCGGTTCCGCCGGTCCGGACTGGGTGCTGACCTACGGCGCGGCTCCCGCGTCCGCGCTCCACACATGGAGAACCAATGTCATCACCGGGGCCAACGACCTTCCGGCGCCGCGTTTCGGCCCCGTTCCCGTCACGGAAGCGGGGGAAACCGCCCACTGGTCCATCCGCTAGACCCCTCATCCGCATCCCTCTCGCCGACGCAGAAGGTGAATCCCCCGGTTCTTTCGAGGCGGGATTGCCCGTCGGGCGCCTTTTTGCCTCGGACTTCCGACGCGGTGGCGGGATGTGATTCAACTCGAATAAAATCAGTCATGTACGCTGTGCGCTCTCTGGCCGAACAGCGTCCAGTGAAATCCCGGTGGTTTTGCGAGATTCGACAGAAGTCGATATATTGTGGCGAATATCCGGTTAGGCGCTAGATATTGTACCCGCCCCCGGTCTCTCGCGAAAGGGCCTCAACCCCAACAAAATCAAGCACAAAATTGCTTGACCAGCGACAGGGTTCTGTTCACGTTCACTTTCACCGGGGGATTTCGCCCAGAGTTACCCATTTCTGGGGGATCGAAGACCGGCTACCCAAGGCGCAAAGGGCTCCACGGGATGGCGAAGCGACTGACAGGCATGGCGGAACAAAAAGTCGATGATCGGCTGAGAGTCGCCGTGCCCGCCAAGTTCATGGATGCGCTCCGTCATTTGTCCGGTTCCGGGGATGGCGACCTGTCGGTCGTGGTCGGCCTCGGTCTTGAGGGAAGGCTATGCATCTTCCCCAAGCCTGTCCACGACGATCTGCTGGCTCATCTCGATTCGCAGCCGAAATTCGACCCCAAGTGGCGGCGCATCCGGAACATGGTCGAGGGTTCGTCGGAAGAGCAGACCCTGGACAAGCAGAAGCGCATCAAGATTCCCGGGCTGCTGGCGAGAGAGCTCGGGTTGCAGGGCAATATCGTGGTGACGGGATCGGGGCTGGAGCTGGTCCTGATGCCTTTGGCGGACTGGGAGAAGGAACTGAAGGAATACCCCGCCGTGGCGGACGGAATGTACGGCGGGGAGAAGAACGTCGGATGACGGGCAGTACCCTGGATTTTTCACAACGCCAGTTGGGCGGCGCGGAGCCGGAGTCGCGATGAATCTTCGGCAAAGGAGACGGACCGAAGCGGAAAGCCCCAAGTGCGGGACAGCGGCATGAATCGTCATCGGCCTGTCATGGTTGCGGAGATTCTCGCCCGACTGAACGTCTCGCCCGGCCAGGTGGTCTGCGACGGTACGGTAGGCGGAGCGGGTCATGCGATCGAGCTGATCCGCCGGCTGAATGGGAAGGGAACTTTCATCGGTCTCGACCGCGATCCCGGCATGACCGAGCGGGCGCGGATTCGAATCGAAGCCGGTGAAACGGGTGGGGGGAATGCGCGCCTGGTCCTGAGGACGGCGCGGTACGGCGAACTGCCGGAGATACTGGCCGAAGAGGGCCTGAAAGGCGCGGACGCAGTGTTGCTCGACATCGGCATCAACAGCATCCAGGTCGACGACGCCGCGCGCGGCTTTTCCTTCTCGAAGGAGGGCCCGCTCGACGGGCGCTACAACCCCTCCGAGCCCGGCACCCGCCCCGTTTCCGAGCTGGTCAACACCGAGGAGGAGGAGAACCTCTCGCGGTGGATTCGGGAGTATTCCGACGAGCGGTTCGCGCGGAAGATCGCCAAGCGCATCGTGGAGCGCCGCACCGAGCGACCCTTCGAGACGACCACGGACCTGGCGGAAACGGTCGTCGCGTGCTATCCGCCGGCGAAGCGCCACCTGAAGCCCCATCCCGCGACGCGCACGTTCCAGGCGCTGCGGATCGCGGCGAACAACGAACTTCATCACGTGGAAGCCGGCATTCGCGCCTGCATCGAATCGCTGAACCCCGGCGGCGCGCTCTGCGTCATCTCCTATCACTCGGGCGAGGACCGCATCGCCAAGCGTCTCTTCGACGAGTTCGGTTCGCCGCGCAGCGATCCGTCGAACATGTACTCCGCGACGACCTGGGAGGGCGTGGACTATCGCGTGGAGAGCCGCGGGGCCGCGAAGCCCGGCGCGGAGGAGGTCGCGCTGAATCCGCGCGCCCGAAGCGCCCGCCTGCGGACGATCCGCCGCCAGGAGGCGTCCGAATGAGCCGCCGCACGACGCGTTCGAAGACCCGCAATCCGCGCCGCGCGACGCGCCGCGCCGAGCCGCAGCCGGCCGTGGCGCTCGATCTGCGCACGCTGGCCGTGGTTCTCGCGATCGGCGCGGTGGCGACGGGGCTCGGCATCGCGCAGGTGCGCGCGCGGTTCGACGCACGCGACTATTCCATCGAGGCGCGCCGCATCCAGGACCTCGCGACGGTCCGGCGCGACGAGGTGCGCAAGCTGGAGGCGAAGATCGGCGGGCTGAAGGCCGGCCAGAATCTTCGCGAGGCGGCGACCGGTCCGCTCGGCATGATCGAGCCCGCTCCGGAGTTCGTTTCCGTGCTGGAAGTTTCCGAAGACGTCAGAGACATGTTCGCCGACGCGTCCGCGCAGGCGCGCAGCGATCTCGACGAACGCCTGGCCGAATACACCCGAACCGGAAAGGAGGTGCTTACGACGGATTCGCCCGAAGGCGACGTGGCGGATCCAGACAGGACGCGACTGTAGGACGTTTTCCCGTTCCTCTTCCCAAGGCAACAGACCCGGTAGATATCCCGATCCTGTTCCCGTTCCCTGCCGACCCGAAGACCGGTTCACCGCTCTCGCAGTCAGTCGTCCAAATGTCATTGCGGAAAATGAGCTTTCACCTGTCCGGCTCGAGCACCCCGCAACGTCCTGTCTGGTTCCGCCCCGTCTTCTCCGACACGCCGCGCCAGTTTCGGCGTGCAGACGGCAGACCGTCAACAACGAAAAGAGACGAATCGAACTCCCCCGTTCCCGCTGCAACCACCGACCCGCTGACCGAGTTCCGAAATGCTGAAGAAGCCCCACAAACTCCGCGTCGTCCTCCTTGGCGGGGGATTCATGCTCCTCGGCGCGCTCGTCGTGGGGCGTCTCGCGAACCTCCAGGTGGGTCGTCACGATTCCTACGAGGGCGCCGCTGCGGGCCAGCAGTCCATCCGGCTCACGCTTCAGGCCGAGCGCGGCGGCATTCTCGACCGCTACGAACGCCCGCTCGCCACCAGCGTCGGAACGCTTTCCATCTACATCAACCCGTCGTACTTCCGCGCGCCGGAGTACGACGTCGATACCGCCGGTCTCGCGCGGCGCATCGCTCCGCATTCGACGCTCGACGCGGATGCGATCCGCCGGCGTCTCGAGGGCGAAGCGGTGACGGACCTTGGCCGCCGTCTTCCGCTGGTGTCCGCGCAGCGCATCGGCGATATCCTGGAGGACGCCGATATTCGCGGCGAGGGCTTCTGGTTCCACCGCGAAAGCAAGCGCCGCTATCCCCGCGCGCTGGCCCCGCACATCCTGGGGTACTGCGGCACGGACGGCGACGGCGAGAACGTCGGCCGGGCCGGCGTCGAGTACGTCTATGACGACGAACTGAACGGCCGCCGCATCGAAACGCGCGCGCCGCGCACCGGCATTCGCCAGGTGATGGAACCGGTCGCGCGCGAGGACCTCTTCGCGGCACGCGGCGACACGCTTGTCCTGACCATCGATTCCGCCGTGCAGGAAGCCGCCGAAGAGGCGGTCACCGAAGCCGGAGAGCGCCTTGGGGCGGCCGGTGTCGGCGCCGTCGCGCTCGACGTCCGCACGGGCGAGGTCGTCGCCATGGCCAGCTGGCCGGCCTACGACAACTCGCGCTTCTGGGAATTCTCCGCCAACGAATGGCGCAACCGCATCCTGACGGACCCTTTCGAGACCGGTTCCGTCGTGAAGCTCTTCACCGCCGCGATCCTACTCGATCTCGGGCGCGTCGAGCTCCAGACGCTGTTCGACTGCGAGGGCGGCGCGGCGCACTTCGGGCGCCGGCGCATCGCCGACGCCCCCGGGCACTACATGGGCGTCGTTCCGTTCCTCGAGGTCATTCGCCACTCCAGCAACATC
>JAJFLJ010000274.1 GCA_021772755.1 Candidatus Sumerlaeota bacterium | reverse complement strand
AGCGCGGCCTCGTTGATGACGTTGGCCAGGTCGGCGCCGCTGAACCCCGGTGTCCCCTTGGCGATGGAAACGAGGTCGGCCTGGGCCGCGAGTTTGACGTTCTTGGAGTGGACCTTGAGAATCCGGACGCGGCCCTCGATGTCCGGATAGTCCACGGAAATCTGGCGGTCGAAGCGGCCCGGACGCAGCAGCGCGGGGTCGAGCACGTCGGGGCGGTTGGTCGCCGCGATGAGAATCACGCCCTCGTTGGTGGCGAAGCCGTCCATCTCGACGAGCAGCTGGTTGAGCGTCTGCTCGCGCTCGTCGTGTCCTCCGCCGATTCCGGCGAAGCGGTGTCGGCCGACGGCGTCGATCTCGTCGATGAACACCAGGCACGGCTTGCTCTTCTTGGCCTGCTCGAAGAGGTCGCGAACGCGGCTCGCGCCGACGCCGACGAACATCTCGACGAAGTCGGAACCGGAAATCGAGAAGAACGGCACGTTCGCCTCGCCGGCCACGGCCTTCGCCAGCAGCGTCTTGCCCGTTCCCGGAGGCCCGTAGAGCAGCACGCCCTTGGGAATCCGTCCGCCCAGGCGGCTGAACTTCTTGGGGTCCTTGAGGAAATCGACGACCTCGCCGAGTTCCTCCTTCGCCTCGTCCACGCCCGCGACGTCGTCGAAGGAGACCTTGACCTGGCCCTCCGCGATCAGTTTCGCGCGCGACTTGCCGAAGGACATCGCCTTGTTCCCGCTGCTCTGCACCTGGCGAAGGAAGAATATCCAGAGGGCGGCGATCAGCAGAATCGGAAACACCGCCATGATCAGCAGTTGCGAAAGGAAGGGGCTCTGCTGGCGGCCGTCGTAGTTGGGAACGCCGTAGGTCTGCATCCAGCCGATGATCGTGTCGCTCTGGCCCTCGATGTAGGACGTCTCGAACTGGATCGGCGAGCCCTTCTCGCGGTTCCGGATGCGTTTGTTGATCTTCTCGACGACGCGCTGGGGAAGCTTGCCCTCGGGGTCGTCGACCACCGACGCGGCGATCTCGCCGACGATCTTGCCCCCCTTGTCCTCCACTTCCGTAAAGGCCCTGTTGGAGACCGGGGTTCCGTCCTCGCCGGCGATCGCGTTCATGCTGGCGATCTCGCGGAATTCCATGATGTTGAGTTTGACGATCACCTCGGTGTTCATCATCTTCATCGCGAGCACGATGATGACCACGAAGATGGCGATCCAAATCACGCTGGAGCGGGCAAAGTTCATTCAGTCGGTTCCTGAAGGTTTCCTGGATACTTCGGCCAAACGCCCGTTCCCGAAGAACTTGCGCCAACCCCTGACAACCACGGTAAAGCAACTCCCGTGACACTCTCCCGAGCGGTCTCGCTGCCGGGTGATTTTTTCTCGGGCTCGCCGGTCGAGCCGGTCAAGCTCAAAGGGCTGGGAAGTCTGGAGATACGAGCCGTCCGGCGTTTCCCCGCCAACCCCGATCACTCTAGGACAACGCCCAGGCGCAGCCAGTCGCCGAGTCTACTCCCCGGTTCCCCCGTGGAACTGCCGGGCAATCTCCTCGAAGCGGCTCTCCTTGTCCCTCTCCAACCCAAGCGTTTCCAGATATCGGCAAACGTATTTTCCGATCATGTCGGACTCCAGATTCACCGGGTCGCCTGGCCTTCGGTCAGCGAGGGTCGTCTTCCGCCAAGTCTCCGGGATGACCCAAAGCGAGAAGGCGTCTCCGGTGAGCTCTACGAGAGTCAGGCTGATGCCATCGACCGCGATGGAGCCCTTGGGAATGGAGGTGGCCAGGATCGCTTTCGGCGCTTCGATCCAGATTTCCCACGACTCCCCCTGCGGTGTCGCGGACCGGAAACGGCCGGTTGCATCGATATGACCCGAAACGATGTGCCCTCCGAGCCGGGCGCCGAGCCTCATGGCACGCTCGATATTCACGCGGGCGCCGACGGTCCGGGAGGCGAGGGATGTCTTTCTGATCGTCTCCTCCGAAGCGAACACCAGAAAGCCGGACGGGTCGAAGGCCTCCACCGTCAGGCAACAGCCGTCCACCGCGACGCTTTCTCCGACGCTCAGTTCCGCCGCGATCTCCGGCACGGCGATGCGCACCTCGAATCCGTCGCCGCGCCGCGAGAGGCGCTCGACGGTTCCGATTCGCTCGATCAGTCCAGTGAACATGCGACCGGCTTTTCCTTGAGCCCTGTGGGGCGAAATGGCGACGATGCTTCGAACTCGCATTGGGACGAAATCATGTCGGTATTCGCACTGAGCTTCCTGTCGATGGGCCCGCGTGTCACGCGGGAAGGTGAACGACTGGTGGCGAACACCTCGCTGCCGTTCCGGATCGCGACGCTTTTTTCGTGGAACAAGCGACTGGAAGCCTGCCCCCGCGAGGGCAAGGTGGTCCTGAAGCGCACGATGCTCTGGACCTTCACCAGGACGACCGAGATTCCCTTCCAGGATATTCGCGAGATCAACTACAAGTACAGCAACCTGATGCCGCTGTCCAGCGTTTCCGCGACCGACGCCATCGACTGCTACACGATCCTGCTGGAGCTGCACGACCGGCACGAGATCAAGCTCTTCAGCTGGATCGGGCAGGGGGAGTTCGAGAACAACTCCCTGTATCCGGACTGGGTCTACTGGGACGAGTACATCGTGGACTTCACCGGAACCCAGGCGAACGCGTCCCTGGCGTTCTTCGAGCTGCTGCGCGGAATGTGGAAAGGCGCCTCCGCTCCGGCGCTCCAGGGAAACGCCGCGCCGTCCGCACCGCCGCTCCCCCGCCAGAAGCCGGGCGTCCGGCCAGCGCCTCCGCCACCCGCGCCCTGACCGTTGTCAGATCGCGCCGGCGGCTTTTCGCAGCGCGAAGTAGATATGCGGCGTGAAGAGCGCCGGCTCCAGCAGAAACGCGTCGTGCCCCTTGTCGGAATGCATCGTCACGTACTGGCACGCCACGTCGTTGGCCTTCAGCGCCTCGACGATCTCCTCCTGTTCGCGCGTGAAGAAACAGCCGTCGGTGCTGATGGAGAAGACGATCCACTCCTGGTCCTTGCAGGGGGAAAGCGCGGCGACGGCGTCGCCGCCGGCGAGGTCGCGCGGAAGGTCGAAGGCCTGCCACGCGTTGATGATCCTCAGGTACGCGTTCGCGTCGAAGCGCCGGGTGAACTTCTTCCCCTGGTGCAGGAGATAGGACTCCACGGTGTGCTCGAGGAGATACCCGCTGAGCACGTCGGTCGGCTGGATGATGACGTCGCGCGCGCGGCGTTCGAGGACGTCGAGCGAGATGAACGTCTTGTGCGAGATCATCCTGGCAAGCGCCAGGCCGCGCCAGGGCTCCTCGCCCGTGCCGTAGTAGTCGCCGCCCCGGAAACTGGCGTCTTCCGCGATGGCGAAGATCTGCTCGAAATTGAGCGCCTTGGCGAGCACCGTCGCCCGCAGTCCGCTGGCGATGGGGATGACGGTCCGCACCCGGTCGGGGTAGCGAACCGCCAGGTCCATGACGCAAAGACCGCCGACCGACCCGCCGGTCGTCGCCAGCAGGCGGTCGATTCCGAGATGGTCGAGCACGCGGATCTGCGTGTCCACGATGTCCGACACCGTCGGGTAGGGAAAGCTGCGTCCGTACGGCTTTCCGGTCTCGGGATTCGTCGATGCGGGGCCCGTGCTGCCATAGCACGCGCCGAGATAGTTGCAGCAGACGACGAAGAACCTGTCGGTATCGAGCGCCTTGCCGGGGCCGATGAACTCGTCCCACCAGCCCAGGTGCTGGGACTTCTCCCAAAGGTCGCCGCCTGGGCCGACCTCGTCGTATCCGGCGGCATGGTGGCTTCCGGTCAGCGCATGAAAGAGCAGGACGGCGTTGTCCCGCTTCTCGTTGAGTTCGCCCCACGTCTCGTAGGCGATCGTGACGGGTCCGATCCGCTCTCCGTTGTGAAGAACGAACGGGTCCTCTCTCGTCGCGATTTCCAGAAACCGTGTCTTGCTCGCAGTCATGTCGGTTCGTCCGTATGGGGGAAGAGGCGCCCCGCGAAAGGAGCGCCTCCGTCTCGGGTGCCCTGTTTCTGTCCTGCCGTCAGGTCCCGGCGGAAACTCTGCCGGAGGCGGCCGAAATCGCCTGATCGAGGTCCCCGATGATGTCGTCGATGTGCTCGATGCCAACCGAAAGCCGCACCATTCCGGGAGAAATCCCCGCCCCGGCCTGCTGCTCGGCGTTGAGCTGGCTGTGGGTCGTGGTCGCCGGATGGATCGCCAGGGACTTGGCGTCGCCGACGTTGGCGACGTGGCTGAACAGCTGGAGCGACTCGATGAGCTTTCGCCCCGCCTCGGCGCCGCCCTTGATCCCGAACACGACCATTCCGCCGTACCGGCCATTGAAGTACTTCTTCGCGTTCGCGTGGGTCGGGTGGTCTTCGAGACCGGGGTACCTGACCCATTCGATTCCGGGATGATCGCGCAGGTACCTGGCCACGGCCATGCCGTTCTCGCTGTGGCGCTCCATGCGAAGCGGCAGCGACTCGATGCCCTGGAGGAACATCCAGGAATTGTCCGGCGAGATGCAGGCGCCCAGGTTGCGAAGCGGAATCAGGCGCATGCGCAGAATGAAGGCAAGGGGGCGGAGCGGCTCGGGGAGATCGTGCGCGAAACGGACGTTCCAGTAGGACGGCTCGGGCTGGTTGAAGAGCTCGAACTTGGGGTCCGTCCAGTCGAAGCGTCCGCTGTCCACGACGACGCCGCCGATTCCGGTTCCGTGCCCGCCCATCCATTTCGTCAGCGAGTCGCAGACGATGTCGGCGCCGTGCTCCAGCGGACGGAAGATGGCCGGCGTCGCGAACGTGTTGTCCACGATGAAGGGAATCCGGTGGGCCTTCGCGATTTCGCCGATGGCGTCGAAGTCCGGAACGTTCAGCGCGGGATTGCCGCAGACTTCCGCGAAGAGAACCTTCGTCTTCGGCGTGATGGCGCGCTCGAAATTCCCGGGATCGGCCGGGTCCACCCACTTCGTCGTGATGCCGAAGTGCGGATGGATGTCGTTGAACATCGTGTAGGAACCGCCGTAGAGGTCGGCGGCCGAGACGACCTCGTCGCCGCCCTTGCAGATGTTCACGATGGAATAGTGAATCGCGGCGGTGCCGGAGGCCAGGCCCAGTCCCGCCATGCCGCCCTCGATCGCCGCGGCGCGCTTCTCCAGCACGTCCGTCGTCGGATTCATGAGGCGGGTGTAGATGTTGCCGAGTTCCTTGAGGGAGAAGAGGTTCGCGGCGTGCTCGGTGTCCTTGAACTGATAGGCGGTGGTGCGATGGACCGGAACGGCACGGGCCTGCGTCGCCGGATCGTGGGTCTGGCCCGCGTGCAGGCAAAGAGTTTCCAGTTTGTAGTTGTTCTCCGTCATCTCTGCTCGTCCTCTCGAAAGGGCTCTGTCGGGCGCGGTCGGCCGCGTGGCCGGTCTGCGTAGGCGCGCCGGGCGGGTCTGTCAATCCCGCAGCTTCGGGGCCAACCGCCAGCTTCCTGACGAAGCCGGAGGGTGCCGGGCCGTCACCCGATGTCCCGGAAGTCACCCCCCTCCGGGCCGATTCGGTTGCGCACCGGATTCCAGGTCGAAGAATTCCCCCATGCAGCCATCGAAGAACCCTCTCATACGCCGAATCTACGAATCCGGAACCGTCACCACGCCCGCCGGCGACACCTACCCGTTGAATGCGGCGATTCCTCCGGACGCGGGCGATGTCCTGTTTCGCGCAATCGCCGACGACCGAACCGTCGTCAAGACCCTGGAGGTCGGATGCGCCTACGGTCTCTCGTCGCTCCACATCTGTTCCGCGCTCGCGGGAAGAGAAGGCGCCGGGCACACGATCATCGATCCGTTTCAGAACTCGGAGTGCCACGGAGTCGGAATCCACCACCTGAAGTCCGCCGGATTCGACTTCTTCGACCTGATCGAGGAGCGCTCGGAGTTCGCCCTCCCCCGCCTGGCCGAACGGGGCGAAACGTTCGATCTCGTATTCGTCGATGGATGGCACACGTTCGACCACACGCTCGTCGACTGCTTCTACGGAAACCGCCTGCTTCGCACGGGGGGCTACCTCGCGATCGACGACACCGACTGGCCCGCGGTTCGCCGCGCGGCGGACTACTTCCTCAACTATCCCTGCTTCGAGTTCCATTCCTCCGCGACCATTCCAAGAACCCCGACGGTCAGGGCCCGCCTCGCGCGGCAAGCCTTGCGTCTTCTGGGAAGAAAGACACGGGAGGGACTTCTTTCGCGTCCGGCCGATCGCCGGATTCACGACGAGCGGACGCACCGGCTGGTTGTCATGAAGAAGAAGTGCGCCGACGAGCGGAGCTGGGACTGGCACGACGACCGGTTCTGAACCGCCGTCTGCGGTATCGGGTCAGGAGGACTTCGTTTCCTCGTCGTCCTGGCCGAACGCCTCGTCCATCAGGTGCTGAAAGTCCGCGGCGAGCGTCTCCTCCTCGTCGGGGCGGGCGATGGGAGCCGTCTCTTCCTGGTCATCCTCGTCGAACATCGCGTCGAAGGCGTTCTCGACATCGCCGACGTTCAGACTCGTGACCGTTTCGTCGTCGGCCCCGCTTTCCTTCGGTATCGCGAGCGGCCTGGTCTGCTCGTCGCCGTCGGCCTTCTTCGCGGAGGGGTGCGTGTCCTCGTCTTCCGCCCGGCGCTTCAGTTCCGCCGTGTCCTCGAGGTCGTCGCGGCCCCTGGCCTTCGGGGCGTCCTCCTCCGCAAACCCTTCGTCGAACGCCGACTCGAAATCCTCCAGCGCGAGATGCGACCCGGCTTCCGGAATCGTTGGAAGGCGCTCCGTCCGCTCCCCGGCGTCCATCTCCTGCGTCGCGTCCAGGGGAACGCCCTGCTGGCGTTCGCGCAGAAGCGTGGTCTTCTCCAGTTCCGCGCGGCGCTCGGGGTGCGTGTCCGCCTCCTCGTCGCCGACGGATTCGGCTTCCTGGCGCGGCGGAAGAGGGATCTCCGGCATCTCGCCAAGGGGCGAAGCGACAAGTGTCGGCTCGTCGTCGACGAGCATGTTCTCGACCTCGTCGTCGTCGAACAGCTCCTCTTCCTCGTAGTCGATCTCCCAGTCGGCATCGGACGCTGCGGGGGCGGATTCCGGCTCCTCCTCTTCGGAGGTCGTGACATCGCCCATCGGTGCGTCGTCGATTCGCGAATCGTACTCGTCGTCGACCGAGGAGATGCGGCCGGTCTCCTCCGGAACGGGTTCCGCCTTCTTCGCCTGCGCGAGCGCCCGAAGCCTTTCCGCCTCGCGCTCGCGCTCCCGCGTGCGCGCCCGGCGGAGCGTTTCCTCGATGGCACGCGCCTCTTCCTCGTGAATCTGCGAGACGGTCTTCGGGTCGGGCTCGTCCTCGTCCTTGAGCTTCGGAAAACTGCCGCTGACGTGCTGGATGATGGTGTCCATCTCGCGGAGGCTCTCCGCCAGAATCGCCGTTTCCTCCTGGACTTCCGACTCGTCCATGACGCTGCCGATGTTCCTGCCCGCCAGGAGCAGTCGGCGGTAGAGATCGCGGGCGGTCAGCAGACTTTCCTCTTCGCGCTGGTTAAGGCGCGCCATTTGGCGCCGCAGGCCGAGAATCGCGTCGAGCCCGCGGTCGATCTCGCTTTCCAGCGCCTCGGACAGTTCGCTCTCCACGTCGCCGGACGGCGACAGCAGTGTCTCCGGATTCACCAGGCGGCGGTCCAGCGGACCCGACATCTGCCGGGCAAGCATCTGCGACTGCGTGTTGAGACGCCGCGCCAGACCGATCAGGCGCTGCAGCCGGCGGGCTTCCTCGTCGAGCGACTCCTCGCCGCGCGAAACGCCGGCCGCCTTCGCGCCAGCGGCTGGCGGTGCGCCGGCGCCGGTCGCCTGCACCGGTGGGACGGAGCGCATGCCTGCCGCGGGAATGGCGTCGGGCACCGGCGTGCG